>CAUTND010000003.1:0-139377 GCA_963540355.1 uncultured bacterium | reverse complement strand
TGCAATTATCCATAGTAGGTTTAGAAATTATATAAGATTTCTACTTTTGTAGATTCTCTACCTTGCAATTATCCATAGTAGGTTTAGAAATTATATAAGATTTCTACTTTTGTAGATTGATTTTGTAGCTTTTCTTTGTCTTTTGGTTTAGAAACTATATAAGATTTCTACTTTTGTAGATAACCAAAAAAAAGTAATGTGAATATAAGTTTAGAAACTATATAAGATTTCTACTTTCGTAGATAAAAATATCTGCTAGTCTAATTTTAGGAGTTTAGAAGTTATATAAGATTTCTACTTTCGTAGATGGAGAAGAAACCATTATATGCAAAAAAGTTTAGAAGTTATATAAGATTTCTACTTTCGTAGATAAAAAGCCAACTATCGTAAACACTAGTTTAGAAGTTATATAAGATTTCTACTTTCGTAGATAAAAAGCCAACTATCGTAAACACTAGTTTAGAAGTTATATAAGATTTCTACTTTCGTAGATATGAGCCAACCACTTCCTTGATTAGCGGGTTTAGAAGTTATATAAGATTTCTACTTTTGTAGATATATCCGTTTCGCAGATATATAGAGAGCAGAAATTTGATATTTTTTTTATTTTTTTAAATTAAAAGAATATGTATAGAAGAGCGAGCCAAACTAAACTTATAAATCTGATTTTTTTTCTCCTTACTCTTGTACTGTGTTTTTTGCTAATCTATGCTGTTGTTACTGGTTTAGATACTGATACTTTAAAAATACTTCTAGTAATTTTTTGATATCTCATAGTGTCTCTAAGTTCTTTTTATCTAGGGCAACGATCAATGTGAGTATATAATAAAAATTCAAGCTCCCAATAATATATTTTTTTATAAGAAATATTGAAGAATAAGATATTTCAAAAAAGCTTAATACTTGCAAATGGCTTGCACTTACATATACTTAAATCAAAATGTTTTTATCAGTTTCCTCTTCATGTCTGAAAATACCAAACTCTTAGCCCTGCTAGATACGGTGATAGACTGCTATCTGGACAAAGGAGAACCGGTCGGTTCAAAGTTTCTTCATTCTTTGGAAGCGGTGGATTATGCCCCTTCAACTCTGAGAAAATACCTCAATGCTCTAGAAAAACAAGGCATGGTCTATCAACCTTACAACTCTTCAGGGAGAATGCCGACTCTACAAGGGCTTTCTGCGTATCTAGATACTGCACTTGCAGAGCAACCTGAAGAAGTTGATTTTCAGCTTGATACTGCGAGAAAAGGACTCAAAAGTCTCGTTGAAGCTTTGGGAGAGGTTTCTGATGGGGTAGTGGTTGGATTTATTAGGAATGATGAGTATTATTACCTCGGGATCAATAATCTGCTTCGTGATGATATGATTGATGAATATTCGGCGACGAGGACGATTATCCGCTTTATTGAGGAGAAAAAAATCGTTGCTTTCATTGACAAGAAAATCCTCAAAAATAAAGAGGTTTACTATACTTTTGTAAACGACCAAGAAACGCTGATTTCCTGTGTCTATGTGAAGGTGAATTTTGATGGTTATGATGCGGTGCTTTCTATCGTATGACCACTCAGAGTCAATTACAAAAAGAATATTGCAATCCTCAAAAAAGTTTTAGAAGCTTTAGTAAATTAGTATGGAAGGAGAAAAAAATCAAAAAGCTGATCTTTTAGAGCAGTTCAACTCCCAAGAAAGAGCAGAAAAACAGCAGGAACTTCAGGATCGCGTAAAAGCCCTCCAAGAGCAAGAAAAAGCAACTCGTAAAGAAGCTCAGGAGCTGAAAGCTGAACTCTCTCCTGCTCTTGCATTGCATCAGTTAGAAACGAGAGTTAATGCCTTAGATCTAAAAAATCAAACGAGTTTTGAAGCAGAAGTGCAAAAAATAGAGGAAGAACTTGAGGTTTTAGAAAAAGCTCGCTATTCTCTTCGTGATTTGAAATCAGGGATTCAAGTCAGAAATCCTCAACTTTATGCACAGATTCAGCAGCAATTTCCTGAGAGTTCTGAAACAGCAAATCAAGGGAGGTTGGCAAGTTACGAAGCTATAGCCGGCATCAAAGCTCAGGAAGGAGAAAATGTTATTGCTAATTTTTTTGCTGGCATCGTAGAAAAACTTGTTGCATAATTCAGCTTTTTTATTCTTATAATTATCATTACATCTATGTCTGAAATAGTTCAAAGTGCAGGTGGAATTGTTTATTATCTCGCTCCAGATGGAGAGCCAAGATATCTTTTAATCAAAAGGCATGCACTTTCCGGAAAAATTGAGCGAGTCGCTCCCAAAGGAAAAATCCAAGCAGGAGAAAAGATAGAAGAGACCGCATTGAGAGAGGTTTCTGAAGAATGTGGTATCCCACAAACTCTGCTTAAACTAAGACAAAAAGTCTGAATGACTTCCCTGAGAAGCTCCGAAACGAAAAGGGGACATTTGGACAAGGATGTGACCTATTTTTTGATGAAATATGAAGGCGATCCTACGGCGATTCAGATTACCGATGGCGAGGGCTATATTGGAATCTATAAATGGGCGGATATTCAGCAAGTGCTCTGACTTTTGTATTATGAAGATATTAGAGAGCTGATCAGAAAAAGTTATTTGATGATTAAGGAAGAGAAAAAGTATCGTTCCGTTCAGCAGGATTTTTTGAAGAAATTGGCTTAGAGAAAAGTAAAATGTTTTGATTCTGAAAAAAGGGCTTAATACCCTTCTTTTTTCTTTTACTCTACGAGGATACCTCCAATCTTTGTTTGAATAGCACCACTCATCATTTCACCTTTCTCGACTTGGAAATCAGAATTGAGATTTTTATTAGGATTAGGACCGGTTCTAAATGGGAAATCTTCTGGTACATAGTAGCCCTTAATCTTAGACAAACATTTCTGTACATTGGACTGCCAATTGATCGGACTTGAAGCATAGATTTTTCCCTCACGATTTCCATATCTTGAAAGCTGCTTGATCGTATGATATTGACCGAGATATTGGTTATTCAAGGTCAAAGGGATCAGTCTTGCTCCATTATAAGGATTCGCATAGGCAATACGATCTCCTCTATCGTTATTTCCGACATTTCCGATATTATTCTCAGTTGCAAGGAATTTTCCTAGAGTAGATTCTGCGAAACCAATACAAATCACCATATCTCTATCAATATTTGTATCTTTTACGACCTCATCTCGGAAAGCAACATTTCTATAAGCACCTACTGCATAAGAATTAAGAAAAGTCTGAGCCCTTGCATCTACAGAATCACCTTTGATGAGGGAGAGATTGGAAACATCGATAGGTCTGACATACTGATCATTAAAGTATTTCAAGCGATATTCCTCAGGAAGGACTTTTTCTTTATCTTCTACGACACTAAGGTCAAGCACAGTTAGGGGATCTATCGCTGCTCCATCCTTAAAGAGTGAAAAAGTCAGATTTTCTCCTTTAGAAACAAATCCTGCCCCTTCAGTTCCTGGTTCTCCACCACTTTCTGCGATCACTTGCCCTCTACGCACGAAATCTCCCTGTTCTACATGGATTTTGCTCAGATAAGCATAACTCGAAACATAACCATCAGTATGGAGAATGAGAAGTCGATTTACTGCTCCAGAAGCCTGATTAGCATAATAAACGATTCCATCTCTCATGGCATAGACTGGACTTCCTTGTTCTACTGCGAGTTTAAGGGAAAGATTTTTGAAGCCATATTCCTTTTCAAATCCAGGATCCTTGAAAATCGTGAGAATCTGGCGAATGGGATAGCTTGGCCAAGCAGCAGGAGAAGTTTCATTTTCTGAACTATCGCTATGCTCAGCGAGAGCTTTAATTTTTTCAGGGAGTCCTTTACTTTCAAGGTAATTTTTCTGGACAATATCAGCAACAAGACCATTGATAGCATTATGAATCTGGATTTCCTCCATACTAATTCAGGTTGTAGCGGAAGTCAGCTTTTTCTCATTATACATTTGCATAAAGCTGATCAAATAAGCTTTTTTCTGCTCAAGTTTTTTGATCTCATTTTTATAATAATCAAGCGACTTTTGGGATTGGACTTTGAGCTCAATCAAACGCTCAATCTGCCCAGATTTTTCCTCTTCTTGGGTAGTGGCTTCTTTGAGTAGGGTATTGATCTGATTGAGGAGCATTTTGAGAGTTTCATCTCCAGCAAGAAGCTGTGGCATCGCATCCGACTTTACAAAGAGCTTAAGCGCATCGATCTGATTCCCTTCCTCAGTATAAATCTCTCTTTCCATCTTATAGACCAAAAGCAAAAGCTGGTTCAAGTACTTTTTTCCGACTTCAAGATGCTGTCTAGTTTCCTTTAAGGCTTGGAGCTGCTCCTGAAGCTGAAGTTTATAGGCATAAAGCGCTTTAAGGGTTCTCGTAATCTTTTGGGTAGAAAAATCAATATCTTGGATGACTTTTACCATTTCAGATCTGACTTCTTTATATTGTTCTTCAAGTTCACCTTTATTCTTTTCTTTGGAAAGTTTATCCATTTTCGCTAGGCGATCTTTAAAGTCAAAAAGACTAAGTCTCAGCTGGGCAACCTGATCTACAGCAGTCCTAAAACTTGCATCTTGCATGAGTTCTGAAGGTGTTTGAGGAGCTGATTGCGCAAAAACTGGTTGTAAGATGAGGTTAAAGAGCATAAGAGCTGCTAATCAAGCAAAAGAAAGCTTTTTCATACGAAAGAAATGAAATCTAAAATCACCACTAAGTATACCCAAAAAAAGAAAAAAAAGAAAAAATCTGACACTGGAAGAGGACTTAATCAGCACTTTAAGAGAAATATATTTCCAAACAATTGACATCTTTTTTATTACTCATATTTTTCTTGTTTCTCTACAGAAAATTTTGATTCTCACTTGCAATCAGAGTTCTAATGCTTACCTCAAATCTCAAGTATGTTTTTTTTTATGGTTAATGCTTATTTTTCAGAACCTTTATTCTATAAGTAGGCGAATGATTAGCTTTATTATCTCTGATTTGTAGCAAACCTTGGCGTATAGTGGCACAAAAAAGGACGATGTTTAAATTTGACATCTTTACATATATTCATATACAAGAGGTAAATTTTATCTAACAAATAATAATGAAACGATACTATTGATTATTTATCGTACTCTCCTTGTGACTCATAGCTTTTCTTATGATGCTTTTTAGATATGATTGGAAATTATCCAATATTTTCTGAAAAAAAATAAATGGAGGAGTTGTCAGTTTTTCTTATTCTAATTATTCTAGTTGGGGTTTTGGTGCAGGCTATGAGGTCTATATAAAAGATGATCTTCCTTATCTCAAGATTTCCATATCTAATCTGGCATTTAGAGGTGCTGAATTTTCAGGAGTAGACAAGATAAATGATTGAGTATATGTAGAAACTTTTGAATTAGATCCAAATATTTTAGAGGAAATGGAGAAATTAGCCAAGAAACACAAAATCTGGAGGCGAGAAGGAGACTATCGTAATACAAAGGTTTTAGATGGCGATAGCTGGGTATTTTTCATGAAATTTTGAAATTGAAACTATATTTCCGCTCATGGATATATGGCTAGTCCTAGGGGATTTTACAAGGGATTGGAAGAGTTTTTGGCTCCTTTTGTGGATAAGTATGCTCAAACCAAAGAAAAAGCTGATGTACTTTTATATAGCTTAAATCAAAATTAAACTTGCAATGAGCATGAAGTTTAAGAACAATAAAACAAATGCTGAACTTCTTCTAGGTCTTAGAGATTATGCAGAATCTCAATCTAGACTTTACCTTCACACGATTTTTATGCTGAAGCAGTAAATTATCGTCTGAGATAAATTGGATGATGTGCTTCCTCCAAGAGAGCTAGGAATGCACCCTATTTTGTTTGAAAATTATGAACAGTTAAAATCTGACTTTGCTTCTTTTGGAATCGTATTGGAGTAATTTTTCTATAGATTTGCTGGAACAAAATTGCTAAAAACTACCCATTGTTTTATTTTTTGAAATTCTTATAAGTAGAGGGATTTATTTTTTGTATGTATGATCTATGCTAGAGAAATATAGTCCAAATGAGATAGAAAATAAGCGAGGAAAACTTTGGGAAGAAAAAGGTTATTTTAGAGCGACAACTGATGCTGAGAAAGCAAACTTCAGTATTGTGATTCCTCCTCCAAATGTGACCGGAATCCTCCATATGGGACATGTGCTGGATGAAGCGATCCAAGATGTACTTGTAAGGTGGAAAAGAATGTCTGGATTTAATACTCTACGAATGCCAGGAACCGACCACGCAGGAATCGCTACTCAGAATAAGGTGGAAAGAGCGTTGGCAGAAGAGGGAAAGACCAAAGAAGACCTTGGAAGGGATGAATTTATCAAAAAAACTTGGGAGCGAAAAGAAAAGCACGGTGGGATCATCACTCAGCAACAGAGAAAACTCGGAAACTCACTTGATTGGGAAAAGGAAAGATTCACGATGGATGAAGGACTTTCTGAGGCGGTGAGAGAGATTTTTGTGAAACTTTACCATGATAATCTGATTTATCAGGGAGAATATATGGTAAACCGATGTCCGAGGTGCGGAACTGCACTTGCTGATGATGAGGTGGAACATGTGGATTCTGAGGGGCATTTTTGGGAGATTGCTTATCCGATCGTGGGAAGTGATGAAAAGCTGATCCTTGCGACTACGAGACCTGAAACGATGCTCGGAGATACGGGAGTTGCTGTGCATCCTGAGGATGAAAGGTATCAACATTTGATTGGGAAGAAAGTGATTTTGCCACTGATGGATAGAGAAATCCCTATAGTTGCCGATGAATATGTGGATAGAGAGTTTGGAACTGGGGTAGTGAAGATGACTCCTGCTCATGATCCAAATGATTTTGAGGTGGGAAAAAGGACAGGACTGGAGATTATCAATATTTTCACTCCTGATGGGAAAGTAAATGAAAACTGATGAAAATACGCAGGTTTGGATCGCTTTGAAGCGAGAAAACAGATCGTAGCTGATTTGGAAACTGGGGGGTATCTGGTGCAGGTGAGGAAGCATCAGCATGCAGTTGGACATTGTTATAGGTGTGATACCATTGTAGAACCTCGTGTTTCTAAGCAGTGGTTTGTAAAAATGAAACCACTCGCGGAACCAGCACTTGAAGCGGTAAAATCTGGAAAAATCAAAATTCAGCCTGAAAGATGGGTGAAAGTGTATTATCATTGGCTGGAAAATATCAGGGATTGGTGTATTTCTAGGCAGATTTGGCGAGGACACAGAATCCCTGCTTGGTATGGACCTGATGGGAAGGTTTTCGTGGCAAAAAGCGAATCTGAAGCGAAAAATCAGGCTTTAGCTTTTTATGGGAAAGAAGTGAGTTTGGAACAGGAAAATGATGTGCTTGATACTCGGTTCTCCTCTGCACTTTGGCCATTTTCAACGATGGGACGACCAGAAAAAACTGAACTTTTGGAGCATTTCTATCCGACTTCAACCCTCGTAACAGCAGCGGATATCATCTTTTTCCGAGTAGCGAGAATGGTAATGTTTGGACTCTATGAGATGAAAGAAGTGCCGTTTCACGATGTGTTTTTCCATGGAATCGTGAGAGATGAGCTGGGAAGGAAAATGTCCAAATCGCTTGGAAACTCGCCTGATCCTTTGAAGTTGATTGATGAATACGGGGCAGATGCGATCAGATTTACGATGATTTACAATACTTCCGCTGGTCAGGATGTGCATTTCTCTGAAAAGCTCATTGAAATGGGGAGAAACTTTGCAAATAAGGTTTGGAATGCGACCAATTTCGTTTTGATGAATTTGGAAGGTTTTGATCCAAAACAGGTGAAAAAATCAGATTTAGCTTTTGAACTGGTAGATCAGTGGATTTATTCAAGATTGAATACTGCGATTGCGGAAACGGAAAGCTATTTGAATAAATATGCTCTTGATGAGGCGGCGAAAGTCGTGTATGAGTTTATCAGGGGAGATTTCTGCGACTGGTATGTGGAAATGGCAAAGGTGAGGCTGTATATGAACGATGACCTCCAAAGCAAGCAGACCGCACAATGGGTGCTTTGGGAGGTGCTAGAAAGTGCTTTGAGACTGCTTCATCCCTTTATGCCGTTTATCACTGAGGAACTGTGGCAACATGTGAAAACCGAGGGAGAAACGATTATGCTCCAGTCTTTTCCAAAAAGTGAAAAAAATCTGATTTCTGCTGAGGTGGAAACTGCGATGGCTTGGCTCCAAGAGGCGATTACTGCCTTTAGAAATATCAGAGCTGAAGCGAATATCAATCCAGGAAAAGTTGTCCCTGCTTTGATCAAAACTACCGATCCAGAGGAAATGAAGATTTTGACTCAGAATAAAGCCTTTTTGATGAAATTGGCAAAATTGGAAAGCTTGGACTTTGGAGCGGAAATCGTGAAACCTGAACTTTCAGGAGTGAGAGTCGTTGGAAAATCAGAATTGATCGTGCCTTTGCTTGGACTTTTGGATCTAGAAGCGGAAAAAGAAAAAATTATGGCTCAAATCGCTAAGCTTGAACAGGGACTAGCTTCTTGTGAGAGAAAATTGGCTGATGAAAGGTTCGTTTCCAAGGCTCCTGCACAAGTGATTGAGAGAGAAAAGGCGAATAAGGAAGACTATCAGCAGAAGATTGAAAAGCTAAAAGAGAATTTAGCTCATTTAGGGTAAAAGAAATACTTCTTTATAAGCTCTTTTTGAAAGTAAATAAGGAATTTAAGTACTTCATTTTTCATTTTTCTATTTTTTTTCTGTTTCCCTATGTCTCTTTAATGAGTAAAATTAATCAACAAAAATAGGAAATATGGATATGTCTTTGCTGTGCTCGGTATCTCTTGCAGCAGGATGAAACTCTGTTTCGTCTCTATTTATCAAGGAAGGAGATTAAATTTTCCACTCAGAAAGACAAACTCTCAATTTTACATTCTGCACTTTTCACTTCCCAACTAACTTTCTATTCTAGCCTTGTAAAAAGAATCAGCTTTCTTATAGTATTGCTATATTTGGGAGTCAGTATTTTATTTTTTTAGCTTAGAGATGAAAGCTCTGCTCAAAAGATTGCTCTGCTATGATAAGCTGTATCCGCTCATTAAGGATTCTTTTTTCTATCATATGGTCAAAAAAGTTCAAGCATTTATCGCAAATATGCTTTATGGAAATCCAGCAGAGGGATTTTTCGTAATCGGAGTCACTGGGACAAATGGGAAAACTACAACGGTAAATCTTATTCATCGTCTCCTTAATGATTTAGTAGCTCCAACACTTGCGGTCAGTACCGCAGATATAAGGATCGGAAATAAGAAGCTTCTGAATACCAAGAAGATGACCTCTCTAGATGTTTTTGATCTCCAATCCCTCCTTTCTACTGCCAAAAATAATGGCTGCAAGATTGCAATTTTAGAAACCTCTTCTCAGGGGTTAGATCAGCATCGTTTTGAAGGGATTGATTTTGATGTTGCCGTATTGACCAATATTACTCACGATCACTTGGATTATCATGGGACGGTGGAGCGTTATGCAGAGAGCAAAAAACTTCTTTTCAAAAATGTGCTTTCCAATATTAAGCAGCATAAATTCTGAATATTCCCTGCTGATGATAGCTACGGAAGGAAGCGATTCGAGGAGATGCCATTTGATAAAAAAATGACCTATTCTCGTCAGGCTTCTTCTATTCTTAAAGCGACTCAAATTGTTGAATATCTAGATCATACTGAATTTGTTTTTTCATATCTAGGAAAACTCTATCGTGGAACTACCAAACTTCTTGGAGCCTATAACGTTTCCAATATTCTTGCAGCATTAAGTGTTGGGATTCTGCTTGGATTAGAAGTACCTACACTTTTGGCATCTCTAGAAAAGTTTGAGGGAGTGGAGGGCAGAATGCAGTATCTTCAGAAAAGGGGAGTGCATTGTTTTGTTGATTTTGCTCATACTCCAGACGGTCTCCAAAAAACACTTGATTTCTTAGTCCCACAAAAGGGGGAACATCAGCTGATGGTTGTCTTTGGAGTGCCTGGAAATAGGGATAAGGAAAAGAGACCACTGATGGGAGAAATTGCATTGAAAGGAGCGGACATTACAATTTGTACAGACGATGATCCAAGTACAGAGAATAGACTTCAGATTTTAAATGATTTGACAGCTCTAGTTCAGGAAAAATTTCTAGCTGCTGGGAAAAGTTCATATATTATTCCAGAAAGGAAGTACGCTTTTCAGCTTGCCCTTGATCTTGCAAAGCCAGGAGACATCATTCTTTTCGCAGGAAAAGGACATGAACAAGTTCAGCTTACCAATTTTGGCAAAAAAGCTCGAAATGACTATGAGATGCTCTTGCAGCTTTAAAGGGAGAGTAGTTTATACCATACTATCTGCATTCCAATTGATTTTAAATCACTTTTTGTTGAGCTGAAGCTTAGAATACACAATATCCATAAAATTTCTAACCTCTTTCCCCTTCAAAACTATAGTATACCTATATTTCCCAAAAATTTTATAAATCAAAGGAGGAGTAGTATAGATTTCCAAGTCCTGAAGCTGATATTTCTGTTGGAGGTAGAGGAGTTCTTTATAAAGCTGATCTACCTTATTGAAAAGTTTTTGTTCAATTTCATCTTTGTATAAAATTAGGCAAAGCTCGCCAAAAGGAGGGTAAAAATGTTCCTGACGAAACTGGTTTTCAACAGTAAAAAAATCTGATTTTTTCATTTTGCAAGCACTACGGATACTGTGATGCTCAGGATTCATCGTTTGGACTAAAAAATTTGGGCATTGATGCTTGAGAAAGGTTTCGTAGAGAAAATAGAAATTTTTCTCATTAGCATTATAATCTGGGATATTCAGCCCTATATCAGCATCCAGAATTACCACTAGATCAAAATTCCGACCTCTGAGTGGAGTCGTCAAAAGAGAAGTGCCGATTAAAACTGGAGTTTCTCCTTTCTCATTATATTCTACGAGTTGTTGTTGCAGTTTTTTGATTTTATTTGGAAAATTTACGGTCTCTGACTGGATGATGAGGCTCTCTGCTCTAAATTGCTCTTTTAGAACTTGAGCGAGTTTCTGGGTTCCCATCCCATATTCTTTGATCTTTGGGCTTTGGCATTGTCCGCAGGTTGTGGGGAAAGGGTATTGCTTTTTACAGATATGGCATATCCCAATTTTCTCTCCACCTGGTAGGAGATGATAATTCACCGCAACTGAACAGCGATCACACTGTGGAATATGACCACATTTATGGCAAATTACCCCTGCATGATAGCCTTTTTTGTTGATGAGGATTCAGATTTTTTTCTTTGCTCTGAGATATTTTCTCATCCCTTTTTCAAAAAGTTCAGAAAAAGTCTGGTTGAGTTCTTTAGTCATATTCACCAGGTAGATTTTCTTATTTCAGTGATCAAAAAGTTCGTAGTTCATGAGCAGAGTCTAATATTTAGAAAATAGCATTTCTCTCTTTTCTTAGAGGAGTTTATTCTTATCAGCATCTATATCTAATACTTCATACTTTTCAAGTAATGTTTCTAAGCTTACTTGATACATGACAGGGACGAGGTTTTCAGAGATGAGTATTGCTTTTTCCTTTCCTCATTTTTTATTGGTTTTTTTGATGGTATTGTATCTCCAGAATGTCCCTTGATAATGAATAAAGCAATGATCTTCTTCAAAAATATGAATTTTCTCTTCTTTGGATTGAGGCGAGCGGATTTGTCCCTTGAGATATTTCTCATCAATCCAAAGTTTGATTTGAATTGGGTATTCCAAGGTATTTTTTATTTTGAGATCTACATAATTGTAAAAAACTGTTGCACCTGAAGCAAAGGGCAAGACTCTCCCAGAATCTGGAAATAGATCATAACTATGACGGTGTCTTTCTATAATTTCTACTGGGAGATGCAAGAACATCCAATACAAGAGATTCCCAAGCTGACATAAGCCTCCTCAGACTCCAACTTTTACTCTTCCCTTTGCTATTAATATATCATCCAAATAACCCTTTTGAGCAGTAGGCTCTCTCACGAGTTCCCAAAAAGAAAAAATTTCTCCAGGTTGAATCAGAATTCCATTAATTTTTTCTAAAGCGATTTGAAGATTTTTTACTTTATTGATTTGAAGCTGCATATCCACATCGCCCAGCTTTCTGAGTAAAACGGATTGATGTCTTACATTGATATAAGGTAAAAAATCTGATTTTTCCCTTGCAATTGGCTGAAACGCATTTTCAACTCTCCTTATCCGTTGTTTTATTCGGACAAAAAATGGCATCAAAAGCGGAAACTTCATACTTCGGGATGTTTTGATGTTTTTCTGCTCTTGAAGCAGTGTTTTGATATGCTCAGCTAATTGAGGGTTATGAAGTACAGGCATAGTTAAAGAAAGGGTATTAAAGCATATGTTGAAGCTTTCCCAATTTTCCCATCAATCCAGCATAGGTCTTGACTGGGATTATCTCCTGTTTCCATTCACGAGAGTTGGGAATGCCTTTGATATACTGGAAAAGATACTTTCTAAATTCAATTACTGAACGATATTCAGCTTCAGGATTGATTTCTTTTTTCAAAAATTCTAAATCTGATTTTTTTGGCTGGTTGAACCTATAATCTTCTATTTTTTCTCCCCAGTTTTCAAACCACAGCTCACAAGCGATCATCATTTCCAAATGTTCCTTGATCACTTCAATCTTCTCCTCCAAAGTCGGCTCGTAAGGCGTAAAAACCCAAGGATTTCCAATTGCTCATTGTCCAATCATCAGTCCATCAAAATCTCGTTCTTGACTGATTTTTTGGGCTTGTTGATAACTCGTAATCCCTCCATTTGCGATAATAGGACAATCAACCTGGCTTTTGACCTGCTGAATAAATGAGAAATCTGCTTCTCAACTATAAAGCTGCTTGAGCGTCCTCCCATGGATAGTAATCAGATCACAAAAAGGAGCAATCTGAGTCAGAAACTGGAGTTGTTCAGGCTTATCTTCTTCGTTTAGTCCTGCTCTGGATTTCACCGAAAAAGTCAGCTTTTTACTGCTTTTTACGATTTCAGAAAGGGATTTGATGATGGCTAGGGTTTCAGGGCGATGCTTGAGCATATCAGATCATCAGCCACATTTCATCACCGTATTGCTCGGACATCAGGTATTCAGCTCAATCCCCGAAAAATCATCAGCATACTTTTCTACAAGAATTTTAGCAGTTTCAATCAGCGTTTTAGCGTTTCCTCAGTAGATTTGAGCAATGGGCTTGGTAAGTGTGAAGTGTTTATTATGGATTGCTTCGTCCGCTTCGCTCCCTCGCAATGACGGTCATTGTCAAACATCACGAACACTCATTAGATGCTTTACAACCTTACTCGGGTTGATGATGAAACCATCAGCATTCATAAATTCAGTCCAAAGTTGCAATTCATCATCAGGATTTTTATACTTTTCAAAAATCTGACTCGTGATGAGGCGGGTCGCACAGTCAGTAATTCAATCCATAGGTGCAAAGCAGAGTTTCACGATTTCAAGACGGGAAATAAAACTGATCTTAGTCTACGGAAAATTTACCCAAAAAGCAAGAGAAAAAAGTTGTCATAAAAAGTTTTGACAAGAAAAAGTGGATTGCTATACTGAGCAGTAGCTTTATTTTTTTCTTGTAGTTATGCCAAGCGACTTTAGTCAATTGTTGATTGGGATTGCTCTTGGGGGAGTTTTTGCTTACCTTTTACTCTTTCTCCATTTTCATCGTAAACTTGCTGCGATTAGGAAAAAATCAGTTTCTCAGTCTAGGAGTAGTATTCTTGGTGAGGTCAGTGAAAAGGTAATGCCGCTTTTGCCTGAATTCCCCTATCATACGAAGGATTTAGTCTTTCTTGGAAAAGGAGTAGATTATGTCATATTTGATGGACTTTCTCGTGGAAAGTTGAAAGAGATTATTTTCTTAGAGATCAAGAGTGGAACTTCTCAGCTGAATAACAATGAAATGATGATTAGAAACTATCTCAGCTCTTGCCCTGTGAGATATGAGGTCATGAGAGTAATTTACTAAAAAGTCTGACTATTCATAGGATTCAGACTTCTTTTTTTGAACAATTAAGCACTTAAGTTATGATACACCTGATCAACATCTTCATCTTCATTCAAAGCCTCAAGAATATTCTCAAAGACCACTCTCTCTTCTCCCTCAAGCTGTACAGGATTCTCCGCAAAGAAATGAATATCCGCTTCAGCAATATGGTAACCAAGTTCCGCAATCGCTTTTCTTACCCCAATAAAATCAGTTTTCGAAGTATAGACCTCAGCTGATTGTTCCTCAATACTCAAATCTTCAATAGGCAGCTCCATTACTTCCATTTCAAGTGTTTCTGCATCAAAAGGTGTGATTTTCTCAAGTTCTCTTCATTTATCTTCTATGATTTCTGTTTTTCCATCAATTACGATCAAGCCCTGCTCTTTAAATTGCCAAGCAACAGCACCAATCTCTGCCATAGAGCCTCCTGCCTTTTGTAAAGCAGTTCTCACAGACTGAGAAGTTCTATTGGTATTGGAGGTTACTGTCTTGATCAAGAGTGCTGAACCATTAGGTCCATAACCTTCATAAAAGACTTCTTTCATTTCTTCTCCCTCAAGCTGCCCTGAACCTTTCAATATCGCTCTTTCCACGACATCCTTTGGTAATCCATGATAACGAGCCTTTTCTAGCATCATTTCTAAAGCAGGATTCATTTTTGGATCAGCTCCATTTTTGGCAGCAATCTGAATTTTTTTCCCGATAATACTATACATTCTTGATTTATTAGCATCTCATGAGGCTTTTTTCGCAGCGATACTATGTCGTCTTCCCATCCTATTTCTACAAAAAAATAAAAAACTGACTGAAGTATACAGATTTTCCTTCCTTTTTCTAGAAGAGATCAGTTTATTCTCCTCTAAGTTCTTTTGCAAGTGCTTGAAGCTCTTCTTGATCTGCCATTGTTCCCATTTGAGTAGTCAAATAGCCCTGATATTGCTCAAAATATATAGACTCTTTTGCTTCAAGAGCTTTTCGTTCTTTTTCAAGTCCCCACATCGGATAGAGCTTGATATGCAGATGATCTACCCCCATCCCTTCCATAATCATTCCAACCCTTTCTACGCTAAGTTTAGACTTGAGAAGTTGAACGACTTCGCGAACAGCAAGTAAATAACGCCCATAAAAAGCTGATTCTTCGACTATGAAAAGATCAGAGTCATAATGTTTCTTTGGAATTACAAGAGTTTGCCCTTTACAATTAGGAAAGAGATCTAAAAAAGCATAAAATTCTTCATTTTCCCAGATCTTATGAGAAGGGATTTCCTTGCCAAGAATCCTACAGAAAAGACAGTCAGCTTTTTGCATGGTGTTTTGTAATAAGAGACTAAAATGATAGATATTTTGAGACTAAAGAAAAAATCCCCTTTTTCAAGAGGAGATATTGATGAGCTTATATTTATTTTTCAGCTTCACTTTTTTTACAGTCTACCGCCTGAATTCTACAATAGTCCCCATTGAGCTGAAAACAGGCTTCTCTCCTTCCTTGAGGTTGAACAGAGAAAAGAGCAGTCTTCACTTCTTTATTTGGAGAAAGTAAAGAGCAGGTGGGAGAAAAAGGCTGATAAAGGATTTTAAGCTCTTCTACTTTTTCATGATCAGTTTGAATATTTGTAATCAAAAACTTCCCTGCAAGAGTGCCACTCTGATTTGAAAGTGCTTCTGATTCGCCGAGATAGGAATAAGGGATTTGATTTACCCCCATTGAAAGAGTAAGCTGAATTCCAGTATAGCTCAGATTTTGTTGATAATTACTCGCATTCACTTGCAAAAAAATGCTATCAAAAAGCCCCGTAATCTCTTCACTTACCGCTTTTGCTTTCAGCTTTTCTAAATTTTCTCGGCTGAGTCCAAGTCCAATTGTCAAAAGAATGCCAACAATCACAATGACTATCAGCATTTCTAGTAAGGTAAAGGCTTTTTTGAAAGACTTAAACATCAAAGCAGAGTAAAGATAAATCTTCTTAATGAGAGGAAAGGGAATGTTTATCCCCCTTTTAGTAAGGGAATTTAGACTCTTGAAGGGTAGTTTTTTTGGCGAGGAATGCAAGGGAGATTCAGCTTTTTTCTTTTTTCTAAAAAATTTGAAAGCTGGTTTTAAATTCCAACATTTTCCATCACAGAAAACACGACTCCGAAAATCCCTGAAGCAACAAGTGCAACAAGCACTCCCATGACGATCAAAATCGCAGGTTCCAAAACCTTGGAAAACTGAGTAATTGCAGTGTCAAGCTCCTCCTGATACATCTCAATAATATTATTCATTGACTCTTCCAAATGTGCAGTTTCTTCGCCGACTTTGATCATTACAGCAACATTGGGATAGATCAGATGCGTTTCTTCCTTAAGAGAATCATAAATCGTTTTCCCCACTTGCAAAGCTGCCATCACCTTTTCAATCATTTCTTGATAAGCAGGAATCGCCAAGACTCCTCTCAAAAGGCGAAAAGTCTGCACATAATCCAAACCTGCACCGATCATCAGCTTCATATATCTCGCCCATTTGATAAGATAATAGGTCTTGGTCATTTCTCAGAGTAGCGGAAGTGACATCATAAGTTTAGAAAGCTGCTTTTTCCCTTGATCAGTCGTAGCATAGATTCCAAGTACAGCAAGAGCAGTTGTAAAGACGATTAAAATCGTTTTCCAAGAATGCACAAAAAAATCTGAAAGCGACTTGAGTAAGCGAGTAATCAAGGGAAGCTTATGCATCTCTCCACTAAACATCTCCAAAATCCCTGGTAATACCGAAGAAAAAAGGAAAAGCACCGCTCCAAGCGACATGAGAATCAAAATCACAGGATAAGTCAGGGCAGAGCGGTATTTATTTTTGATGCTATGAAGATAAGTATATTCATTTGCGAGTTCCTGGAGCACGACATCAAGAGTTCCTGTGCTTTCTCCAGTTTTTACAATCGCACTATCAGATTCATCAAAATATTCTGGTAAACGACTCAAGGCATAAGAAAAGCTCTTTCCCTCATTGAGATAATAGAGAATGCTCGTAGCAATAGTCTTGAGTGCATAGTTAGTAGTAGATTTTTTGATGGTATCCACAGCTTGAACGATAGAAACCCCTCCACGAAGCATATAGACAAGTTCCTTATAGAAGAGAATTTTTTCCTTTGCAGAAAAGGAGCTTTTATCCATACTTTGCATCACAGGAATAATTAGCTGTTCAAGCAAGCCTTTCTTAGTGGAAACTGCTTCTTCGCTCTTCATGTTCAGATTTTAGACTAATTAAAATAATAGGCTGAAAGAGTAATATCGGTCGTTTGTGCTTCATCGTATGCCATCATATCGTAGGAAACCTCCTCAATCTGGTAGAGAATACGATCTTTAGCTTCAGGAATGATAAATTTTTCAATATTATCAACGAAAGAAATCAGATCGTCTTTATCTGAAAAGGTAACTTTCAAAACAAGAGGAAGCCTGAAAAAACCTTCCATTCCCTCTAAAGCTTCTGGTTCTCCGATCTCAATTCCCTCAATGACCCCATTTGCACTTGAACCTTTTTCTCCAGGATTATTTTTGATAAGGTATTGGTCTAGGTTTTTGAGGATTTTTTGCTCATCAATGGTCATTTTCTCTGAACGAAGGCTTCCCATCTGAAGGTAGGCAATTGCAGCATTCTTATCTTTTTTGAGGAGATCTGGAAGCTCTGAACAATTTTTCTGCTCATTTACGCAGTGAAGAAGCTGCTCTTGGTATTGCTGAAGATTGAGGAGTTGAAGCTTGTCTTGAGTAAGTTGTTCAGTTTTAAGCTTTAACTCTTGCAACTGATCAGCTTTTTCTCCTTTTTGAGCCTGAACGGTTTGATAGTATTCAAAACCTTCTGGAAGATATTTAGTTCCCAAAAAAACTCCTAAAATTAGCAGAATAATCACATAAACTTTATATTTAGCAGTAACAACCCTTGTAATTGCAAGTGCATTTTCTTGAGGTTCTTGACTAAGCTGCTGAGCATAGGCCGAGCTTTTTTGCTGCTCAAGCAAGTTAGTGATGAGCTGTTGATCAGGTGCTGACATGGTTTAGGACATTAGCAGATAAAGTAAATTTGAAGCCTCTAATATTTTCACCTCTCTCGTAGTTTCTAACCGTGATATCTTTCAAAAAATCAAGTGCCGTAAATTCCTCTAGTAGAGAATATTTGGCTCCATGGGAAGGCTGATAAAGCGTCTTGAGATTGCTGACAACCCCATTTAGCGAAAGCTCCTGGAGATTAACTCTAAAATCAGAAAGGAGGACATTTCCCCTTCCTTCCTCAACATGCTTTACCTTAGCGAGAATGGTCAGAATTTTATTGATATATTCACTCCAAGGGAGATGAGTTCTTTTTTGTTCAAGGGCTTTGACTGCAAGAAATTCCTTGAAGCCTGTATTTTGATAGAAACGATCTATCTGTTCCTGCTCTTTGTGAATTGCTTGTTCTATACTGGCAATTTCCCTTTTTTGCAGATAAGAAAAGCCATAAAAATAGCAAAGCGTTCCGATCCCTACAAGAAAAAGGATCAGCAAGAGATGATAACGACTTTTCCAAGCTTTGGTCGCTTTTGATAAACTCATCAGACAAAAGACTAAAAGATAAAAAGCTGATTCAATTCTACATTTTTTTTCTTATTTTGCAAATTTTTTGCTTGTTCAAAAGGAAATATTTAGGATTCTAGGGCTTGAAGGGGAAGTTATTGAACTATCTTAGCTTTCAATAGAGAGAAATTTTATACTAGAAAATGCTTTTCCTTCCAATAAAGCTTAAATTATTTATGACTTTTCTAGAAAATCAGATTTTTATTATTTCCTCTTGCAATAACTATCAAAAATCCTAAACTGAAGTCAGCTTTATTTTCTTTTCCTTTGAGTATGCAACAGCTTAGGACTACAACGAACACGACAACCGACTAATTCGGCAAGGTTTTCGTAGTAGTTCAATACTCTAGAAACTCTTGCCTAGTTGCAGGAGTTTTTCTTTAGGAAAGGAACGGTTTTTTATCACTTTATGATGATTAAGATGGAACAAGCATTACTCAAAAAAAGGCATTCGCTCTCGCATATTCTTGCACAAGCGGTGCAGAGAGAGCAGCAGCGAGATGTGGAAGTTGCGATCGGACCTGCGATTGATAACGGATTTTATTATGACTTTCTTTTTAGCTCTGAAAAGCAGATCAAGGAGGAGGATTTAAAAAAGATCCAAAATCAGATGGAAAAAATCGTGAAAGAAAATCAGGATTTCGTTCTTTTTTCTCTTTCTGATGCGGAATCAAAAAAGCTCGTTACTGAGTTGATGAAGCAGCAATACAAAGAAGAGATGAGAAGCGAATTTGCAGCAGCTGGAGAGGAAATTACGTTCTATGCCAATACAATCGTGGAGGGGGCGAAAGATGCCTTACTCAAGGGAATAGATCCATCTTATCGTGAGTATTATGAAAAAGTAACTGCGTATTTGCAGGAAAAGTTTCCCGAAAAGTTTGCTGGGAAGTTCATTACTTTCCTTGATATGTGTGAAGGTCCGCATGTGGAAAACACTAAAGAGCTTGATACCAAGGCTTTCAAACTTGATAAACTCGCAGGAGCGTACCGAAGAGGAAATTCTGATAATGTGATGATGGTTAGAGTCTATGGTTTAGCATTTGATACCAAAGAAGAGCTTCAGAACTATCAAACCCTTCTTGAAGAAGCCAAAAAAAGAGATCACAGAATCTTGGGTCAAAAGCTGAAAATTTTTACCATTTCACCGCTGGTTGGATCAGGATTACCGCTTTTGCAGCCGCATGGAATGATTATCAGAAAAGAAGTTGAGGATTACCTTTGGGAGCTTCACAAAGATAAAGGCTATGACAGAGTATGGACTCCTCACCTTGCTAAAGAAGACCTTTACAAAACCTCAGGGCATGCGGATAAGTTTGGAGATGAGCTTTTTAGAGTAAAGGGAAAGGAGGAAAATTTCTTTATGAAGCCGATGAACTGTCCTCATCATATGCAGATTTTCGCTGATAATCAGTTTAGCTATCGTGATATGCCGGTTCGTTATTTTGAACCTGCGACGGTATATAGAGATGAAAAGACAGGTCAGCTTTCTGGTTTGACTCGTGTGAGATCAATTACTCAAGATGATGGGCATCTTTTCTGCCGTGTGAGCCAAATTACCGAGGAAGTAGGAACTATCGTGCAGATTATCAAGGAATTTTACTCAACCCTCGGAATGATCAATGATTACCGAGTAAGGCTTTCTATTCGTGGTCCAGAAGGGAAATATCTCGGAGAGGATGCGGTTTGGGAGCAGGCGGAGGGGGCTTTGAGAGAGGCATCTGAGAAATATCAGCTTCCTTATAAGATCGGAGTAGGGGAGGCAGCTTTCTACGGTCCAAAACTAGATTTTATGTTCAAAGATGCAATCGGTAGAGAATGGCAGCTTGCGACGATTCAGTGTGATTTCAATCTCCCAGTCAGATTTGATCTTTCTTTTACCAATGAGCAAGGAGAGAAAGAAAGACCTGTGGTGATTCATAGAGCGATTTCTGGGTCGTTGGAGAGGTTTATGGGCGTGATGATTGAGCATTTCGGAGGAGCGTTTCCGCTCTGGATTGCGCCGATTCAGTTCCAGATCGTGCCAGTCGCAGAAAAGTTTAATGATTATGCTTTCCAAGTGGCTTTACAGCTCAAAAAAGCTGACTTTAGAGTAAAGGTAGACGAGGGAAGTGAGAGTTTCTCCAAGAAAATCCGTAACGCTGAAATGATGAAGGTTCCTTATATTCTCATCGTAGGAGAGAAGGAAGCATCTGCAAACGAGGTTTCTGTGAGAGAATTTAGGAGCAAGAAACAGTATGTGCTTGGAGTAGAGGAGTTGATGAGGCAGGTTGAGGAAGAAAGAAAAGAAAGAAAAATTTAATTGATATAAAAAAAAGAGCCTAGGTTTTTCTTCTATCTAGGCTTTTCCCTATCTTGCAAAGTTTAGGCTTGTTTCTTTCCCTCTAAATTCTTCAAATGATTGGCAAGGTTTGCGAGGATTTGATCAGCTTTATTTCTTTTTTTAATATCTCCAAGCACCCAATCTAATGCTATCCCCAAGAGTTCTCCAATAATTTTCCCAGGTTTAAGCTTGAAATGTGCCATAATATCTTTCCCCTTGATCGCCAAATCCTTTGCAGTAAATTGCCCCTCTTCCTCTTCAAGTTCCAGCAAAAGCTCTTTGAGATATCGAGAATCACTCAGATCGCTTGCATTCTGAAGCGGATTATACATTCCCGTTCTGTCAGCGATATTGATATCTAAGAGATTATTTACTCTTTCAAAGCCATTTTCCGAAAGCAGTTTTCTCAGTTTTTTTGCCCAGTTTTGAGGATAAGCAAGTAGGATCTCACCTGGAGTATGATGCTCTCTGATATATCGCTGAATTTCCTCGATTTCCTTTCTGGAAAAACCAAGTTTTTTGAAATCCTCCTCTGCAAGCACCGCAGAACTGAATCTGTGATTGAGCGGACCTGCCAAGAGTGTTCTGATTTCCTCTTTAGACAAATCTTTTCCATATTCAGCATATTGACCGACTTTCCCGACATCATGATAAAGCATCGAAAATCTGACCAAGGGGTTCGAGTTGATGTCTTGCAAATGGTACAGCGTAAGCAGGATATGCGAATAAATATCAAAAGGATGATACCTGATCGGCTGATCTATATGTTTTGTGAGGGCTAAAGCAGGGAAAATAATCGGCAAAATCTCCGCTTCATCAAGCAGCCCGATCAAAGCAAAGGGATTCCCTTGAGTAAAAGATTTCATTAGTTCTTCTCTAATTCTTTCCTTTGCGATACGGGTCAAAAGTTCGTGATTTTTCTTGATAGATTTCCAAGTTTCTGTTTCAAAATCAAAAAGTCTGACTTTCTGCATGGGATCAGCTTTTTTCTTTTTTGGAGCTTGATTAAGGAGTTTGTGATTGATAACATTCACGAATCTAATCCCTCTCAAAAGCCTCAATGCATCTTCTTGAAATCTTGTATCAGGATTACCTACGGTCTGAAGCTTTCTTTGCACAAGATCTTGAAGTCCTTTCGCAGGATCTAGCAGGAGATGAAGCTGCACTTTCGGACTCGTTTTCCCCTTCACTTCCCCAAAACAATAGCCTTCACGCTGAATATCAAGTAAATAATACAAAAAATCTGAATCAATCTTTGCATTTGGGAGTAGCTGATGCAGTAATTTTTCCTCCTGAACGATCAAAGTATCTTGGTTGCTGAGATAGATAAAACCTTCTTTCTCGAGGATTTTGATCAGATCGCTCTCTTGGATCAGTTTTTCTCCTTCATAGCTTGGGCGTTTAAGTTCTTTACTCGCATAATAGATAGCATTGATCCTAAAATCTCTCCTTTGTACATCCAAAAACAGATCATCACTCCAAAAAATCTCATCAGGATGACGAGTATCTTGATAGCCACTCTCAGCACGAAGGGGGGTAAGTTCATATTTGAGTTCAGTATTGTTCTTTGGAATTAGGGTAATCGTTCAGAATTTCTCTGTAATAAAATGAGATAGCCCTTCCTTATCAAGCTGCTCATAAATATCCAGCGGATTCCCCGCCATCGTAAAATCAATATCTAAAGGCGTTTTCGTTGTTCCTAAAAGAAGTTCTCTAATGCAGCCTCCCACGAGAAAAAAATCTGATTTTTTGAGCTTTTTACTCAGAAAACGATGATGAGAAGCGAGTTTTTTCAATTGACTATAATCAAGCATTTTTTCTCTTGCATTTGAAAGATAAATCGGTATAGTGATTTCCGTTAAATTTATGGGAGTGTAGCTTAGTTGGTAGAGCAGGTCCCTCTTAAGGACAAGGTCGTGGGTTCGAATCCCACCCCTCCCAAAGTTTCAGTAGCTACTTATAGTTATTGACAGTATAAATTCAATAAAAGTCGCCACTTCCGCTTGGGAAGTTTTTTTCTTTTATAAAAAAAGATTTCTCCCTTCTTGATTGTTTTTCTTCTAGAGTTTACTAATCACCCATTTCACGACCTCAGAAAGTTCCTTATCATCCAAAGGTTCCGGATAACTTGCAAGGACTTCTTTTACACGAGAAGCATCATAGCCGAGATTTTTTAGCGATTTGACTACCGATTTGAAGAGTTTTTGACTGTGTCCGATATCAAAAGCTTCTTGGAGTTGAAAATTACCTTTGAGTTCCAAAATGATTTTCTTGGCAAGTTTCGGTCCAATGCCAGGAATGCTTTGAAAAAGCTTAGTATCCAGCTGTTCAATGGCTCTTGTAAGCTCCTCAACTGGGATCTGAACAATCTGAAAAGCTGT
This sequence comes from uncultured bacterium, assembly GCA_963540355.1. Lineage (GTDB taxonomy): Bacteria > Patescibacteriota > Gracilibacteria > Absconditabacterales > Absconditicoccaceae > HOT-345. The sequence goes on along the minus strand of CAUTND010000003.1, from coordinate 116,064 downwards.
TTTCGGACCGACTCCAGAAATTTTCAGCATCTTTTCAAAGGCTTCTTTCTGCTCAAAAGTATCAAAAGCAAAATAAAAAACTGACTTCTTTTGTTCATCCAAATAGGGATAGAGAAAAAAATCCCCCTCGTTTTTGCTCCCTGCATAATTCACCTGGATTCAGAAACTTGGATTAACAAGGAAGGATTCAGATTTTATTTTTTTGAGTGCTCCTGTAAAATAATGAAACATAAGCTAAGAAAGAAGAAATAAAAAACAATAAGTATTCCATTATATTAAAAGTAATTTTTCTGATATCAACTAGCTCTATAAAGGAAAAGAATAGATAAGCTAATGCAGTATAGGAATCTTTTGTTTGAAATCAAATCCAAAAAAACTATACTTCTTGACTCATTTATCTTATTTTTTATCAAAAAATGCACCTCGTAAACGACATTCCAACTTTTGTAGACGAAAAAAAAGGTTATTTCAATGTAGTCATTGATGTTCCTAGAGGTTCTAACAATAAATATGAATACGACCATCATCTTGGTTGTTTTAGACTTGATCGCGTGATTCATAGTAGTATGTATTATCCGGTAGATTATGGTTTTATTCCTCAAACGCTTTCTGAAGATGGCGATCCTTGTGATGTCTGCCTTTTAACGACCAATCCGACCTTTACCGGATGCTTGATCAAAGCAAGACCAATTGGAATTCTCTATACTTCTGATAACGCAGGAGATGATCCAAAGATTATTGCAGTTCCTACCTGAGATGTAGATCCAAGATGGGATGAAATTCATCATATTGATGATCTAGGGCATCACATGAAAGAAGAGCTCCTCACAATTTTCAAGCAGATTAAGTTCCTTGAGCATGAAAAGTATGATAAAGTAGAGGTAAAAGGATTTGGAAGTATTTTAGAAGCTCAGCAGGAAATTATCACTTCTATGAACAGATTTTTTGAAACTCAGCATCAAAACTAATCTTTAAATCCTCTCTTACGGTCCATGACTCTCAAAAAAGAAAAGAAAACTGACTACAAAAGAGTCTTTCAGTTCGCTTTCACGACCTATCGTCAATTCCCTTGGCTTGCGATTCTGAGTCTGATTTTTAGACTTTGAGGAACGATTATCTTTATTATTCCACCGCTCTTTTATAAGGAGATTATCGATGTGCTTTCTACGACTACAGGAATAGCTTCAGAACTCATGCTCAATGCTCTTGGAGTGTTGCTCATTATTTTGTGGATTAAATTGGCGAGCTTTTTCATCTTTAGAGCCTATGATTATTTTGGGATTACAATGGAGATGAACATTCAAGAGTGGCTCAATAACTATTTTCTCAAAAAGCTTCAATATCATTCTTATAGCTTTTTTTCTGAAAATATGAGTGGTTCCTTGATTTCCAAATTTAGGAAAGGGGTTGCTGCTTTTGAAAAATTGACTGATATTTTTGCTTGGCAGATTTTGCCTTTTATAAGTAATCTGATTATTATCTTGATTATTATTGGACAACAGAATCCTTGGATCAGTCTTTGAGTTTTAGTTGTTATTCTGATCTTTACAGTAGTTCAATATTGGCTTTATCTCTATATTCAACCCCATCAAGACAAAGCGAATGCTTTAGATAGTGAGCAGGGAGGCATATTATCAGATTTGATCGTGAATAACCATACGATCAAGCTGTTTGCAACTGAAGAAAAAGAGGAAAAAAAGTATGAAAAGCTAAATCATCAAGCTGTTCAAGCGAGGAAACAACAATATTATAGATCTATTTGGATTTGGGGAAGTGCAGGACTGGTTTCCCTCATTTTAGAAATGGGGATTATGTATGTTGCAATCCGTATGCGAGGTGCTGGAGTGATTTCTCTGGGAATGATTGTTCTGCTTCAGACCTATATTTTGAGAGTAATTGATTTTATGCGAGGGATTGGTCAGACATTTCGTCACCTTTTCGTTGCACTAAGTGAAGCTTCTGAAATCCTAGAAATCATTGATACCCCCAATGAAATCCAAGATAAAAGTGATAAAAAGCTGAAAGTAAAGCAGGGGGAAATCCGCTTTGAAGGGGTAGATTTCAGCTATGGAGAAAACCAAATTTTCCACGATTTAAAACTCCATATCAAACCTAGTCAAAGAGTAGCCCTCGTCGGAGAATCCGGAAGCGGGAAAACGACCATCACCAAGCTTCTATTCAGACTTTATGATATTCAAAGAGGGGAAATTCTGATTGATGATCAAAATATCGCTGAAGTTACGCAAGAATCTTTGAGATCCTCAATGTCTATGATTCCTCAGGATCCGATTCTTTTTCACCGTTCCATCAGAGAAAATATCGCTTATGGAAAGCCAAATGCGAGTGATGAGGAAATTATCGCTGCTGCGAAAATGGCGAGATGCCACGAATTTATTTCTCATCTCAAAGATGGCTATGAAACCTTAGTCGGAGAAAGGGGAATCAAGCTTTCAGGAGGAGAAAGGCAGAGAGTAGCGATTGCAAGGGCGATCCTAGAAAATAAGCAAATCATCGTAATGGATGAGGCGACTTCGGCACTTGATAGCGAGTCAGAATTTTTGATTCAAGAAGCAATGGAAGATTTGATGAAGCATAAAACGGTTTTGATCATCGCCCATAGACTCTCTACGATTATGAAAATGGATGAAATCATCGTGATGGATCAGGGAAAAGTTGTAGAAAAGGGAAGTCACAAAGAGCTCCTTGCAAAACCGGAAGGAATCTATAAAAAATTACGAGACATTCAGTCTGGAGGATTTATTGCTTAGAAGATAAAAGATGCGAACATTAGCGGTTTGATGTGGATTTTTGGTTCTCATTGCAGGATTACTTTTGTGGGATCATTTCAAAAAGAGAGAAAAACCTGAACTCATTCCGCTTTCAGTCTTCATTCCTTGCTATAATGATGCAGAAAGCATTGAAACAACGATCCAGAGCCTTTATACAAGCTACCCTCAAGAGCTTCTTGAAGTTTTTATTATCAATGACAAGAGTACAGATTCTTCTCTTGAAATCCTTCAAAAGCTGAATAAAAGCTACACTTTCCATCTCCTCAATAACGAAAAAAACCTAGGAAAATCTGCAAGCCTCAATCAAGCCAGTTTAAAAGCAAGTCACGAAACGCTCCTTATTCTTGATGCAGATATGAAAATTTGTAAAAAAAATCTAATGGAAATGTTGAGGAGAAAAACAGGGAAAGTAGTTGCGGTTTCTTGTCCTTATCTTCCTCTGAATAAAGGATTTCGACCTATTATGCAAGCGATAGAATACGTGATGATAGGTTTTTTGCAGGCTTCTTACAATATTCAAGGGGTTATTGGACTTTGGGGAGGTTGCATTTTAGTAGACAAAAAGCCCTTTCTAGAGGTGGGACAATTTTCTCATCAGGCAATCATTGAAGATATGGACCTTGCGTTCAAACTTACCAAATCTGGCTACAAAGTAGAACAAACATTAATACCGATAAAAACCTATGTTCCAGATACATTCAAGTCTCGACGAAACCAAAAAATCAGACGAGGATTTGGCGGAACACAATGCTTCATAAAATATTGGAACGTTTGGATAAAAAATCCCCTTCATATCTTATTTCTCTCATTTTTTTGTCTGACGATTGGAGCTTCTGCATGGAGCTTTGTAAAAGATCGGCTAATCATCGAGCCGATACTGGAAATTTCCCATTCTTGGACAAATATTTTCTTCGTATTAAGTCCTAAATGGCGAGCGATTACCCTTTTTACCAAGCTTTGATTTACACTTTTTTCTCTTCCTTACATCATTCCCTTGATAAAAAACCGAAAAGAAAGCTGGAAAATCCTCTTAATCATACCTTTTTCATTGGTTTATATCCCTCTTTTTTCGCTCGTAAATGTGATCGCAGCCTTCAAAATGCTTTTTACATACCAAAAATTTGAACGTTGAAAAACAAGAGGTCGATAAAAATCATATTTTTTTAAATTTACCACTCTTTAATGTCAAAGAAAAAATGTATTCTTTTTTTATGAAGCTGAGGAGGCGGAATACTAATAATGCTCCTTATCCTCAATTTCCGAATCATAAAAAGCACAAAAAATCAGATTTTTTCTCTTGATACCCTAAAATCTCCCGGAGAAAGGACCCTTTTGATCCCTTGAGCAGGCATTTACGCCGATCAGCCCTGAACAATCTACAAAGAAAGACTCGATACCGCACTTCAGCTCCTCAAAATAAATCCTCAACTTAAAATCCTCATCAGTGCGGACAATAGCAGGGAAAACTACAATGAAATCGCAGTTGGCTTGCACTATCTTCTAAAACATAAGGTTAACACTGGAAATATTTTCCTAGATTTCGCAGGATTTGATACTTATGATAGCCTGTATCGTACAAAAGCTATTTTTCAAGCAGAAAAGCTGATCATTATTTCACAGGAATTTGCCTTACCAAGAGCCTTGTTTATCGCAAATCAGCTTAACATTCCTGCAATTTGAGTAATTGCCTGATCGGAAAAAGCCAACTTTCGTAATTTTTTGAGAGAGAAATTTGCAAATATCAAAGCCTTACTTGAAAGTACGCGAAAGCTCAAGCCTCATTTCCTTGGGGAACTAATTCCTTTAAACTGAAAAAGCAATAGCTGGGAATATTTAGAAAAAGCACATCAGAAGCTCTTTTAACGCTTTAATTCAAGCTCTTAAATCAGAATGAAAGACTACAATCAGGCTCTCAAATACGAAATTTTCATCAAAGAAGAATACGCTTGTGCGAAAACGCTCATCAAATCTGCGAAAATAATTTTTGATATTGGAGGGCATATCGGGATTTTCTCTGAATGGTGTCTAAAACTCAATCCTCAAGCGGAAATTCACTATTTTGAGCCTTTTGAAAAATTGGTTCAAGAAGCAAAAGTCAGACTTCAAGACACTTCTTCTCAGATTGTTTTCAATCCTTTTTGAGTCGCGAAGATCTCGTGAAGCTATAATTTTCTCTTCAACCCTACGAAAACGATGCAGTCAAGCCAGTTTCCCTCCTTTCTCAATCCTGCTTGAACCCCTACCTCAGTTCGCTGTGAAAATCTCAATGACTATCTACAAAATCAAAAAATCTGATCCATAGACCTCATGAAACTTGATATTGAAGGGATGGAGTTTGAAGTGCTCTTTGATCTCCAAGAGGAAAACTGGGAAAAGATTCAGGCTTTGGTTTGTGAAGTGCATCTTTTTTCTCCTCAGCACGAAGCTCAGTTCCCAAAGTTGCTCTCGCTTTTGAACACACATTTCCCTTCTGTTGAACGAATTCCAAATCCTTATAGCGAAAAGCTTTGACTTTGCTTTTGTCAAAAGAATCCTTATACTGCTATCAGTTTTATTTTCTTATCTTTATACGATGAAAAAAGATATAAAGCTGTATAATGTAATTTTCCCAATTTGGATGCTCCTTTTCTTGCCTCCAGTATGGCTAGTAGTCTTCCCTGCAAATTTTGCGATTGATTCGCTCGTTTTCCGATTGGGAGCCAAGTTTGCGAAGCTTCAGAATATTCTGGCAGTATACAAAAAAAGTATTCTGAAAATCTGGGGCTTTGGATTTTTGGCAGATCTCCTAGGAGCTGGATTTTTATTCCTCTCTTTTGCATTAGAAAAGCCGTTTTGACGACCTTATGAAATCACAGCAGCGATCAGTTATCATCCTTGGAAGCATCCTGTGGCTTTGGCTTGGACTGTAGGAGGGCTGTTGATCGCTGGAGTCAGCATTTTCTTTTTCAATTATTATTGGAGCTTTGCTAAAACAGATTTGACTTCAGATCAAAAAAAGAAACTTGCCCTTGCTTTGGCTATCTTTACCATGCCTTATCTTTTCCTTTTCCCTTTGGACTGGTTTGTGAGATATTAAATATATAATAATTTATATGTCAATAATTAAAACTCGCACTCTTTCGTAAAAAAGTGAGAAAAGCTAGTATTTAAGCCTATTTTAAATCTTAAAAAAAGAGATAAAAAAGCTGAAAAAATCTCTTGATTAGGCTTGAAAAAAAGAAATTATCTCGTATGATACTAGTGTACAAAGTACTTTTTATATTCTATTTTGTTACAACAATGACAAAGACAGCTCTTATTGCTAGCTTGGCTGCAGAACTTGGAGTATCTAAGAAACTTGCTGCTGAATTAGTAAACGCTTTTATTGAAACTGTTATCGTAGGTGTTAAAAAACACGGTGAAGTAAGAGTTCAAGGTTTCGGAACTTTCAAAGCTTCTAAGAGAAAGGCTAGAGAAGGAGTTAATCCTCAGAATCCTAAGCAAAAGATTAAGATCCCTGCAATGAAGGTGGTTACTTTCAAGGCTGGTTCTGACTTCAAAGCTGCTGTGAAATAGTTCTATTTCATTGTTGAAAAATAGGAAAAATTCTGATTTCGGTCAGGGTTTTTTCTTTTATATAAAAAAATATTTATTTACAAATAAGTCAAGTTTATTATTTTTATATTTTATTTATAGCAAGTCTTTCTAGTAGAAAATGGTAAGTTTTTTTTCTCTTTTTTGAAAAGTAAGTATACTTGAGTGGAATACTTTTATTTGTTATTCTTATACCGATGACAAAAACAAAAAGCAGATTCTTTATGCTCTCTTTCTGGAGGAATGTGGTCTTGGGAACAGGACTCCTAGCCTTCTTTGGAAGTGGAATTTTTACTTTTACAATGGCACAGACAAATGGCTATTATATCATTGATAGTGCCGATAGCCGTTATCCTCAAGGGTGTAATACTCCAGGATTATCTAATCCAAGTCAGTATTGTATTTTGAAAGTTCAACCTACAGCTGCAAGTGGTGTAGAACCTTTTTTGATTGCTCCATGAAATACTGATCCTTGGATCAACCAGGGACAAAGTGTAAATTATTGTAATAACCTGAATGTGGCAGGGGTATCTTGGAAAATGGTGAGTGGTTGTCAGAAAAGTAATACTTGTGAACTCTATTGGGTTTACGCGAATAATGGTAAATTAACAAATTATAGGAAGAATCCAACGAATCCTCACGATAATGCTGCTAAGTATTGGACAAAAATAAACGGATCTGTTGTTCCATGCCGTCATGATGGATTTTTCTGTGGTAATTCAGCTTGAAATGCCGGAGTAAGATGTATAGCTCCAGTTCTTAATGCTTCTTTATTCCCTCCAGAAGGGGAACGTTGCTTTGACTTTAATGCAGGAAGCATCACCAATTACAAAAAAGGTGTCTATCCTGAATGTGGGGCTAGCGTAACGATTCCAGCTTCAATTGGAGGACAAGCAGTTACCGCTATTGGAGATAATGCTTTTAAAAATAAAGGAATTCAATCAGTTACGATACCAGAATGAATTATTTCTCTAGGAAATTATGCTTTTTATCAAAATCAGCTTACTTCTTTGGTTTTGCCAAATACCCTCACGTCATTATGAAATTATACTTTTGAACATAATAAGATCAGCTCTGTAATTTTGCCAAACGGAATTTCTGTTCTTGGAAAAGGAATATTTTCTGACAATCAATTAGTATCTATTAAAATCCCTCAAAGTGTTACTTCAATCCAAGAATATGCACTTTATAAAAATAAATTGACATCACTTATTTTACCTAGTAATCTAACAAATATTGATGTTCAAGCTTTTGTTCTTAACCCATGAAAACCTGCATTAGGAAATAAAGTTGAAGGAAAAATTGCTAAAGATCCAAGTACCGTATCCGTAGCTGCTGATGCTAATATTCAACTTATCTACAACGATGGCACTACCCCTGCATCTTGTTTCGGATTTAGTAATGGAACGATTACAAGTTATAATGCCGCACTTGCTGACTGTGGGAAAGATGTTGTGATTCCAAAAATGATTAACGGTCAAGCTGTTACTGCTATTGGACCAAGTGCATTTGCTGGTAATGGACTTACTTCTCTAAAATTACCAGATGGACTTTTGACGGTTGGAAATCAATCCTTTATGAGTAATGCTCTTACATCGCTGATTATCCCTGATTCTGTGACTACGATTGCAGAGCATGCTTTTAGACTCAATCAATTGACTTCAGTTACATTTGGAAATGGTCTTAAGGAGATTAAATTATGGGCATTTGAAAACAATAAGATAACTTCTTTAACTATTCCAAATAGTGTTATAACAATTGGAGATACTGCTTTTGCTAATAATCAGATTAGTTCTCTCCATATTGGAAATGGGGTAACTACGATTGGTTATGCTGCTTTTAAAGTTAATCCTATGACTTCTCTCACCTTGGGTAATTCAGTAACAGCAATCGGAAACTATGCCTTTGAAAATAATAGACTCACTACTGTTCAGTTACCAAGTACTTTGACTACAGTTGGAGCCTATAGCTTCTTTGGTTGCCCAGGGAAGCCAGCACTAGGAAATAAAGTTGAAGGAAAAATCGCAAAAGATCCAAGTACCGTATCTGTTGGAGGATTTGCTAATATTCAACTTGTTTATGATGATGGCAGTACTCCTGCATCTTGTTTCGGATTTAATAATGGAACGATTACAAGTTATAATGCCGCACCTGCTGACTGTGGGAGAAATGTTGTGATTCCAAAAATGATTAACGGTCAAGCAGTCGTAAGGATTGGGGACAATGCTTTTGATAATAAAGGGTTAACTTCTGTTGCCTTTCCAAATTCTGTAACTACAATTGGAGAAAATGCTTTCAAATCTAATCTCCTTACCTGAGTGACAATCCCAAATTCCATCACGACTATTGGAGATCGTGCTTTCGCTGGTAATCATCTGACTTCAGTAGTAATTCCAAATTTAGTAATTACTATTGGAAGAGGCACTTTTTCTGATAATCAACTAACTTCAGTAACAATTCCAAATTCAGTGACAACTATTGGAAATGAAGCTTTCGCTGTTAATCGCTTGACCTCAGTAACAATTCCAAATTCTGTGATTAGCATTATGTCATCTGCATTTAGAAGTAACCCATGAAAATCAGAGCTTGGAAATAAGGTAGAAGGAATCATCAAGAAAGATCCAAATACAGTATCCGTAGCTCCTGATGCAAATATTGAACTTATTCATGATAATAATACACCAGAACATTGTTTCCAATTTTCAAACGGAAAGATTATTAAATATAAGAAAGATTCTACTCCAGAATGTGGTGCTGATGTCGTAATTCCAAAACAAATTGGAGCTGTGAATGTGACTGTGATCGGTTCAAAAGCCTTTGAAAATATGGGAATTACCTCTGTAAAAATTCCTTCTACCGTGAGATTGATCGCTGCTCAAGCTTTTATGAAGAATGATCTAACCGCCTTAGAAATTCCAAATTCTGTGAATGAAATAGGGTTGCAAGCATTTGCTTATAATAAACTATCTTCCATTAGTGGTGATGTTACGAACCATACTACCTATGTTAAGATAGGACCAGCAGCATTTAATGATAATCATCTTCCAGATAATCAGGCATTCTTTTATTCGAGATATACCTCTTTGAAGAATACTACTTGAGGGAGTCCTGGTTATCATTGGGGATTGGCCAGTTATGGAGGAATAACTAAAGACAATGTAAAAGTTCCTAAGAAAAACTCTCAAGTCATCGGTACCTATGCTTTTTTTAAGTGTAATATTAATTCAGTGCTTCTTCCTGAATGAGTTACAGCTATTGGACAGCAAGCTTTTTCATCTAATAATATAACAAAATTAGTGCTTCCAGAGACCTTAAAGTATATTTACTCAGAGGCTTTTGCTAATAATCCAGGTAAAATTGAATATGCAGGAAAAGTTGAAGGAAATGTCTCAGTTGATCCAAGTACTATTACAAATATGACAGGATCTAATATTGAACTTGTTTGACTCTATACCCCAGCTTCATGTTTTGATTTCTCAAATGGAACAATTACCAACTATAAAAAAGGATCTAGTCCAGCCTGTGGTAATGAGGTAAAAATTCCAAAGCTGATCAGTGGTAGTAATGTTACCGCTATTGGAGCTCAAGCTTTCCATAATAAGCAAATTACTTCAGTTATTTTTCCTGATACTTTGATAAGCATCGAGAATGAAGCCTTCAAAGGAAATCAATTGACAGGGGTAGAGTTACCAAACACTCTTATCAAGATTGCTGATCTTGCCTTTGTCCAGAACCCATGAAAACCTTCACGTGGAAATAAGGTAGAGGGAAGAATCAAGAAAGACCCTGATACTGTAGCCGTAGCAGATAATGCAAATATTGAGCTTGTTCGTGAATATATCCCTACACTATCAAACTGTTTTGAAGTGAATAGTGGGGTTATTATCGACTATAGAAAAGGATCGTCACCTGAGTGTGGAGTGGATGTGGTGGTTCCTTCTCAGATCAGTGGAGTTGTGATCGCTCAGATTGGTCCAAATGCGTTCTGAAGTAAGGGGGTTCATTCTGTGGTGCTCCCTACAAGCTTAGTGCGTATTCAGGCTTCAGCTTTTTCAGGTAATCAGCTTACTTCTATTGATATTCCAAATAGTGTGGTACAGATTGATGCTCATGCTTTCTCTGCAAATAAGAAAAATCCAGTATGGGGATTTAGAGAAGCTGGACTCACTGGATTATCTCTAGCTGCAAATGCTAATCTTCTGATAAATCCTTTGTTTCTTGATGTTGTATATGAAAATCTTGATGGAGAAGCACTCTTAGCGACGGGTACTTTTGTAGGAAGTGGAAAATCAGATTTTAGCTGATGGAGTCCAACTACGGCAGCACAGTGGTTTCAGCCAGGAGGACAGCATACCCTTACCCCTCCACATATTACAGGATACACTGCTCCAGCAGCAAAACAGGTCCTTTTCCCTACAAGAATTACTCACAGAAATAATCGTATCAGAGTGAAACTCATTTATCAGTTTAAACCTGAATTAATCCTCCATTATGCATTTGATATTTTATCAAGTCTTGGAAAAGATAGTTCTGTAAGACGTAATCATGGAGTTCATACTAATATGAGCTCAGTGATTGGAAGAGTAGATCGTTCAATCTCTATCAAGTGAGGAAAACAGATGACTTCTCAAAGACCGGTCTATGTTGATGGTACAAAGGCTTTTACAGTCTCTTATTGGGTAAAACCTCAGCAACTTGCAGCAACTTCAACCGCTTTGATTGATAGCAGTGCAGGAACGAATGGATTTAAGCTTGGAATTGATCAACAAGGTGCTATCAGCTTTGCTGTCGGAAATACAAGCAATAGAGCTACTGCTACTTGTGGAACTATGAAACTGCCTATGAAGCATTGGAGTCATATTGCTGGAGTCTTTAATATGATGAGTGGAAGCTTTGATTGTTATCTTGATGGAGCAAAAATTGGCTCTGTAAGTATTGGATCTTTCACAGGAATGTCTGCTCAGCCTCTTGTGATAGGAAAACATTCAGCTGATTATCAAGTGCTCTTAGATGAATTAAAAGTCCGAAACTATGCTTTAACACCTGAAAAAATCAAAACTGAATATGATGATGGTAATAAACCAATGGTAACCGTAACTTATCTCAATGAATGGGATGAAGTAATCAACGGTCAAGCTGAAACCATCATGAGAAGTACTGCAGATGGACACTCTTTCCAATGGGATACTGATTATAAAATTACTGCACCAAGTCTTGCTGATATCCGAGCGCTTGATCCAAAGGAGAAGATTGTACGTTTCAGTACTACAAAGAATAATGCTTTAGAATTAAGCTTTAAATATAAAGAACATTATTGTCGCCGTTTTCAAGGAAAATATAAAGTCTCAAAGAATGAATGTAAAGCACTCTCAGATTTCTATACCGCTACGCAAGGAAGTGGATGGACTCAGCATCAAGGATGGGATAAGATGGCAGAAAAGAACTATGCTGATCTCTGTAGCTGGAGAGGTGTAAGCTGTACAAATAATAAAGTAACAGGACTTGAACTTTCAAATAATAATCTTAAGGGGTCATTAGCTCCAAGTTTCCAGCAGCTTGTTCATTTAGAGAATCTAAATCTGAGTAAGAATGCTGGTTTGAGACATTCTTTGGCTCAAATTCATCATCCAAATCTCAAGGAACTAAATCTCAATGCTACGAGCTTAGATGAAGGATTCCCTACAAACTTTTTCCAACGCAATGCAAGACTAGAAAAAGTATCACTTGTGAATGCGGGTCTCTCATGACCATTACCAAGATTAAATCCAAATCTTAAGGAACTTCTCATCAATAATAATCGTTTGAATGGAAAGCTCCCTGCCTCTTTAGCGCAGCTTAATCAACTTGAAAAGTTGAATATGGATGATAATCTCTTGATAGAGCCAATTCCTTCTGAGCTTAGAAAAGCCAGTTTCCCTAAACTAAAGCTCTTCTCAATATCAAATAACTATATTGCAAAGCTTGAGAATAATCAAACCTATCTTAGCCTCAAGAAGAATAAGATCATTAGTGCTGCTTCTGCTAAGAATATTCAGCAGCAGAAGATCGTCTTTGAGAATATTCAGGGAGAAGAAGTTAAAGTAGCAGATAATCTCTTGAGTGGTCAAGTTATCACTATAAAGGTCGTAAGAAAGCTTTGGAAACAAGGAAAATGGCATCTTGGAGCTCCTCTTCAGGCTACAGAATTGAGTATCTTGAGGAATGATAATATTACCTTGCTTGAGCAGAATTTTCCAATCTATAAGATCAAACAGTCAAATCCTGAACATGATGGACTTTTGATTCTGATGATTAAAGGTGCAAATCCAGACGGTGAATCAGTAAAAACTCAGATCAAACTCTCTACAAAGGATATCCTTGCTGAAAGTCCAAATACTGGAACTTGGTCAATGACTGGAGGAACTCAGCCTTCAGGGCTTGATAAAGGAGGACTTAACTTTGAACTCTGAGGAAAATATCTTGATGAATTCTTTTCAGCAGTGCATTTTAATGTGGCTGGAAATGATTTTGGAGGAGGTTTCTTTTGGCTTCCAGTAGCAAAGCTTGAAACTCCAATTCTGATCCAGACCCAAAATCAGAATGGAGATATAGAGGTAAGAGAGTGTCATAATCAGCTCAGAGGATTCTATTACAATTCTCAGAGAGGAGAAAGATTACGACCTCTTGATAAGATCTCACAGGATGCTCTCCAAAAGTTTAGTCCTACGACCTATGATACCAGTCTACAGACTGATGGAGGATGGTATACGAGTTGTAAAGGTGTTAATGAAAATTGTGGTTCAGGAAGCTGTATTGAGGACCCATTTGGAATTTATGGAGCAATTATTCATAGATATAAGGGCGAAGAATTCCATTTAAATGCGGGGATCGCACATGATGCCCAGCAAAATAAAATGAAGTCTGATGGTTTAAGATGTAACTTCCAAAGACTCAATAACTCCTATTACTTTTGATATATCTACGATGATCGTGGACATATTGGATTCGTAGGTGCAAAAATTAAGACAGGAGCTATGCTAGATAGTGCGAAGGTTGACGCGTTTCATCAGGGACTCAATACCTTACTTGATCAGGGGCGCTGTATGAGTCAAATCTTTGACTATAATGGTAAGGACTTAAGTTATAATCAAGACAATAAGATTCCAGGCTTCAATGATAGCCAAGATATTCATAATTTCCTTGATCTCAATCCAGGAACAGCAAAAACTACACTCTTTAATCTTGGAATCAAGGGAATTATAGGACTTACAAGCGAAATTAACAATGAGGAAAAGAAATTCTTTGAAGGAAATACTCAAGAATCTACATTACTTCTTAGGACCGATGCAACGATCTCAAAAGTTGTAAATACTGCTGGTAAGCACGCTGAATCTCTTTGTAGAGGAAAGTGGCAGACTCAAATCAATACTCATAATGATGTGATCTGTATCAATGAGCATACCTTACTCAATAGAGGACTCTCCGCATCAGAACTTGCAGGGAAAACCGTTGTTATCAGGAATCAGAATTTGGTTCTTACTCAACTAATGCAGCCAGAAGAACAGCCAATCAATCTCTTCATTGATAGGGGAAACTTAATGCTTCCTAGTGAGATTCAGACTTGAACACTCTCAGCCTTTGATTCCTATGGCTATCCGAGTAGTACTACTGATCCTCAGCAATCAAAAGCTGGTTTTCTCAAAGGAAACTTCATCATCAATGGGCTTTTACTATGAGGAAATGAAGGACTTCATGCTATCAAAAATAAATTATATATCCACGGAAAATTAGTCTCTTTCAATACTTTCAAGGAGCCAACTGAGGAAAGAATTAGGACAGTGCAGACCTTACTTGATGACGTGCATAATTGGAAATCAGAATATAAGGAGAAAATAGCGATTGATAAACTCTTTACCTGGTGATGTGCCCTAGATATTGGTACTGATGGTACGCGATGTAAGGGCTTGAGCAAACAAGAGAGGGAAGCACAGGGTAAGCTTTCTAGTCTCTTAATTGATAAGGCGTTTGGAATTATTGATATGGATTTCACAAGTCCTTTCTTTGACTAGTCATATTTGTTCTCCTCCCTAGCTTTCTTCTCGGAAGAGGGGAGGGGGTCAAGTTTTATTTAATCTTTCTAAAGACTAAATCTGAATAATGACAATACAAAAAGATTGAAACAAAAGAAATATATCAGTGTTCAAGAGATAAAAAAACTGAATGTCAATCAAAACTAGGCTTCTCAATACGATTTCTCCTTGAAAAAGGAATAAAGATACGTAAAGGAGGAAGCGTAACAATTTATTTGTTCTTTTTATTTATTTATTCATTCACGCAATGAAAAACTTCAAGAAAGGGTTTACCTTGGTGGAAATGTTGATCGTAGTAGTGATCATCGGTATCCTTGCTGCAGCACTTTTACCTAGATTACTCTCTGCACAAGCATCAGCAAGAGATACCTCTAGAGTAGCTGCTATTCAGCAAATTGCAACTGCTGTTGCTGCTTATAAGCAAGAAACTGGAGAGTATCCAGTAGATGGTACTACAACTGCTGGAGGAGCTCAACTATTACTTCCTAAGCTTAAGGCACAGGATACGGTAGCTTCACTTCCTATGGATCCTCAGAAAGATGCTATTATTCCTGCTGGAAACATTGGTGCAGCATTAGTTCAGGCTGATTATGGTTTTGCTATTCTTCCAAGAGGAAATGGATACGGATCAGGAATTGTCTTTATGTCTGTTATGGAAAGACCAGGTAAAGCAAACTTTGTAGCAAGGACTACTAGTGCTATTCCAGGAACACTTAATGAAATTACTAAAGTTCAAGAGAACATGTGTTCAGGAACGATGAAAGAAGTTACAACACTTTCTAGTTCACCAGCAAATCCATGTGAATATCTTAAGGCTGAAGCAAAAGATCTCAGATACGTAGCAATATACTAATCCTTTCAGCTTAGGTTTAGAAAATCCTCTTATCTTTGTGATAGGGGATTTTTTTAAATTCCTACAAAGTGAAGCAGTTCTAACAATAAAGTTGCTATTCCCTCCTCTTAGAAAGGGTTTTTCTGCACTTCTTTCTTCACTCACTTTTCCTAGCTTTTGGAGCTTAGATGTGTATAGTATTCTTGCTCTCATACAGCAGCTTTTCTCTTCCACGATGATATGATTTATCTCTTTAACTCCCTATTTCTTTCATGCGTAGAATAATAGCTATCTCCTTAGGAATATTGATACGATGAGGAGAGCTTTTTGCCTGCTCTCTTTGATGAAAAGGAGGTCTAGGGCTCTCTTTTCCTCAACAGTATAGTCCTGCTGAGTATTGTGAACATTATGAACGTCAAGGAGATATCCTACTCCTGAATCCTCAGTGTCTTCTTGAAGGGAAACTTCCTAAGCTCTCACTGAGAGATCGTGCAGATGCTTTTTGGGGATTTGTTGATGATCTAGGGGGAGGATATCGTTCTGATCAGAGCTTTTCAGTCTATATCCCAGAGAAAGTATCCCTCAAAGCACATCTTTCGCTCTATCCTCTTTCTGAACAGAGGAGGAGACAGCTTCTCATCGCTTATCATCAGGGGAAGAAAGTAAAAATTCCTCTTGTTCTATTTGCAGAGTATGCAAAATCCTGACTTTCCTTTTTTCTAGCAGATAAAGATATTTCCAGACTTAAACCCTGTACCAGACAGAATTATCTTCTTGCTTTTGAGCAGCTTGATGGAAGAGTAATCAGGGCAGGAGAGTATTTTAATTTTAATCATTATTTATTTTGATTAAGGGGCTATTGTCAGGGGATTGGGGGCTTAGATCTAGGTTTTTACGGAGGAGTATGCGGTGTTGCTTCCCAACTTTTTAGAGCTGCATTGACAAGTCCAGTACTTGAGGTGCCAATGAGACATTCCCATAATGATCGATTTAGTGCTTATTATGGTGAACATATCCAGGGAGATGATGCAGCTGTGTATGAAACGAGCAAACAGCTTATTATCAAAAATATTTCTCCTCATGATATTCTGATCAAGACTTTTCAGAAGTGAGAAAAAACGGCACTTGTTTTGGTTGTAAGAGCCGAAGATACCAAAGATAAACGGGTTGAAATTCAGAAAACCTATCCTCGTGATTTGCAAGTTAAGCTCCTCAAAGAAGTCTATCAAAAAACTTCTAACTGATTTTTTCCAAAGAATATTACTCTGTTCCCAGCCCTGTTTGCCAAAGAGAAAGCAGTAACACATCTAAGTTCTGAATCCTTTGAATCACAGTATTTCAGGTGAATCCTCAGAGTCGTTAATATTTTTTTAAAAGAAAAAAAACTGACCCCATTTGAGACCAGTTTTCTTTTCCCTAATCTTTCTTGTTTGCAAAAGCGGTTCAAAACCCTTTAATAGCATCAAGGATCTCGATAGGCATCATCCAAATAGTAGTATTGGATTGATCAGAACTGATATCATTGATCGACTGTAAAGTCCTTAAATGTAAAGCTCCAGGCGCTTCAGCAAGCATTCTTGCAGCAGTTCTGAGATTTTCAGCACTTGCAAGTTCCCCTTCAGAAGTAATGATTTTCGCTCTTTTTTCTCTCTCAGCTTCTGCCTGCTTTCCAATTGTCCTTTTTAAATCATCCGGAAGATTAATATCCTTAAGCTCTACGGAAAGTACATCTACTCCCCAAGCATCAGACTTTTCATCTACGATTTCCTTGATCTTGCTTGCAGCTTCTTCTCTTTTTGCAAGGAGTTCATCAAGTTCAAATTGTCCAACGATATTTCTCATGGTTGTAAGTGCAAATTGTGTCATTGCATAGTCTAAATTTCTTACATTGAGAACCGCTCTATCTACCTGATCTTCTTTGATTCTATAATAGATTACAGCATTAATTGTGCAAGAGATGTTATCCTTGGTCATCGCTTCCTGAGAAGGGACATCTACCGCTTTTTCTCTGACATCTACATTCATCGTAGTCTGAATAAAAGGGACAATCAGATTTAATCCTGGTTTCAAAATGCCAGTAAATCTTCCAAGAGTCAGTACAACTTTCCTTTCGTACTGATTGACGACTCTTACCATGGTAAAGAAGAGTACAGCAATGACAATTCCTATAGTCCAAAGCATGAATATTGGGGTAAAAAAATAAAAAACTTTATAGTGAGGTTTTGACACAAATATAGCGATCTTTTAGGTTCTGACTATTATTGAGGAGGAGTTCTGAATCCTCAAAGGACTGCAACTCTGTAAAAGGGGAGAGTCTGCTACTTTCTTCTTCTGAAGTTTCAGATCAGGTATTTTCTAGTTCCCCCAAAAAATTTACAATACTCTCAAGTCCATTCAGAAGCTTTGTTTTTTCTTCTTTGGTTAGTTCAAGTTTGGAGAGTTGTGCTAAATGTTCAAGTTCTTTTTCAGTTAAGACCATCTTCATGGGCATTAAAAATAAAGCCTCATTAAGGCTAAAGATTAGCAAGCAAAAATCAAGACAAACCTGTAGTTATTGGAAATCAAAATAGATCTTTTTTTCAGGGAAATGCTTCTTAAACAAGGAAACAAAAGTCTGAAAAATCTGATCAGGAATCTTTACAAGTCCATTTTCTTGGAGGTGAACGAGATTTCGGAGGTCGGAATTCAGATTTTTTTTCTGCATTTGCTTAAAATCGCCTTGATTGTAGATGAGAGAGGCGATAAAAAGTGAATTGATTTTCTTCATATCAATCTCGCTCTTCACCTGTTCTAAGAGTTCGCTATAAAGATTCTCATAGTTCTCAACCGGTAAAAGAGGGAGAAATCTGAGTCAGACTTTATAATTTTTTCCCAGAAGCATATTGATCGCCTGAATCCTAGCACGAAGTGGAGCAGTCCCTTTCTCATACTGCTCAATAATACTCTGCGGATTAAGTGAAAAAGAAATCTCCGTATTACGAGGTGGGATGCTTTGATTTGCTTCCAGAATACTTGAAATGTTTGCAGATTTTGTCCTCGTTTCCATCAGTACTCCTTCAAACTGCTCTACAAAAGGGAAAAAATACTGATTAAACTCAGAAAGCTGATCAAGCTCCTGAAGATCAGAATAATTACTGGCATAAAGCGTAATCTGCCCTTGATATCCTACTTTTCTCTCTTCTTCAATTTGCTTTTTGATACTCTCCTGGATTTCATCGTAGTTTACGAAAATTATGGGATATTGGGTCCTGAAATTTCCCTTGAGATAGCAGTATTCGCAGTCAAAAACGCAGTTCAAACTCGTTTTGAAAAAATAAGCTTTCCCATGGTAACCATAGTGATCGGGAACCGGGATCAGTTTTGGATTTTCCTGCTTTGCAAGAATAAGTGCAGGGCTTAACTGCTGATTTCAGATATTCTTATCAAAAATATTTTTATAATGGTCTATTTCCAAAATTTCTGCTTGAGGAAGCTTATCCAAAATACTTTTTGTCAGCGCAAAATCTTTAGCTTTTTTTTCAAGATAAATCAGCATGCGATGTGGTATATTTAAAAAAAATCATCACAAGGAAAAGGAAATCCAAACGCTCGTTTTCTGATCTCCCTTTCTTGGTAATGAATTACTATTATCTATTTTTGGTTGATTATCAATGCTTATGCAGCAATTTTCCCTTCGTTATTTTCTATTTTTTGAAGGTAGTCAGCAATTTTTTCTTCGTAAAACTCTTTCGGATGAGCTCCGAGAAATCCTTCAGCAATTTGATGGTTCACCCCTACGAAAACCGTAGGAATAGAAACGATTCCGTATTCCTGTGCAAGTTCTGGAACCTGATCTACATTTACTTTCAGGATTTTTACCTGACTTGCATCGTATTGAGCAGAAAGTTCTTCCATTACAGGAGCCAGCATTCTACAAGGTCCGCACCAATCTGCGAAAAAATCTACAAGTACGACTCCGTTAAAACTTTTGAGCATCTGTTCAAATTCTAATTTAGATTCGATAATTTGTGCCATTTCTTACAAAAAAAAGAATAAAAGTCTGATTATTTAAGGCGAAAGAGTATTTGCAAGGATTCTTGAAGCTGGTGGTATACCTCAGTATTCAGGCGGTATCTGATATGTTTCCCTTCTCTTGTGCTGAGTACGAGTTGAGCTCTTTTGAGCATACCCAGATGATGAGAAATCAGATTTTGAGGCTTTTGGAAGCGATCTACAAGCTCAGATACACAGAGTCCTTGTGGCTGCTTTTGAGCCTCCTCAGCCAGCAAACAGAGCATTTTGAGTCTCTGAGGTTCGGCAATTAGCTGGAGCACTTCCGCAAATTGTTCAAGATGTTTCCATCAAGAAATACACTTACTCATTCCTTTCTCTTAAATAAAACAATATATCTATATAGATTGATGTATGAAATGCAAGAGATTTTTTTCAAAAAGGCAGATAGATAAGGACTAATGTTAGTTTGAAACTGTGTTTATTCTGTTTTGATTCAGACTTTTTCTCTTTTTTCTAAAAATGTAAAGTCCTATTGAAAGGCAAAGAAAGAAAAAATTTGAACTTTTTTGCTTTTTAGACTAAACTTAGGAAATGATTTATTCTTTTCTAAGATAGCGATGGTCTATATTCCTGAAACCTTGATTGATGAGATTGAAGAGCTCAAAGAACTTGGGAACTTTGATGAGGCGATCAAGCTTGTAAATACTATTCTTTCTCGTGATCCGAGTAATGAAGATGCGATCTTGCAGATTGCCGATATTCAGTATCGTAAAGGGGAAATATCAAAAGCTGATAAAGCCGTGGATTTTCTCAATGCCCAGAAAAATCACAATGATCCTTTGGGTCTCTATATCAAAGGCTTACTAGAAATGGAGAAAAACAACCGAAAGGAAGCCAGAAAATACCTTTCCAAAGCCATGGAGATGACCAATGGGACCAACCATGAAATCCTCAGATGCTACGGACTTTGTGAGTATTGGTATGGAAATAGGTCTAAGGGACTGGATTATCTCAAGGATGCTTTTGCGATTGATAATAAAGATGCTGAGATTGTCTACAATTTGATCCAAATGTATATCCTAGAGCAGGAATACAAAAAAGCTCAGGAAATGATTGCTTACTTCAATAAGTATCAGACTTCTTTTAAGTTTATAGACAAAAAACCTGACTTTTATCAGACGAAAATCTCGCTTTTTGAGAAATTCATTAAAGCCAAGAAACTCTTCCAAATCAGAAAATAAATCTGAATCTTTATCTTACTTTATGTACCCATGAAAACAAAACTCTTTACCTTCAATCCAATCACTTCAGATACCAATATCATTATCAAAGCTTATAGAAGACCGCTTCTGATGATTGCTTTCCTGATGGGAATGCTGATTTTTGTGATGAATGTTTTCCTTGGAGCAGCACTTTATGGTCAGCAGTTTAATACTCAGATGAAGGACAAACTCGGGGTATATATTTATCTCAAAGATGCTCCTGCTCAACAGTCTGAAGTAGCGATCAAATCCGCTTTAGAAGCTCAGGGATTGAGAGTAAATTATGCTTCCAAGCAAGAGGCTTTAGCATTTGTGGAAAAAAGAGTTCCAGACTTAACTACAACCTTCAGGAAATATAATCTTGAAAACCCTTTGCCATCTACACTCTACATCAGATACAGTGATCAGGCAGAATTTGATGCAATGAAAAGCATCTTAGAAAAGCATAAAAATCAGATCCTCAATATGGATGAGCTGTCTGATAATGCGATCAAAACTCAGGAGAAAAGAGTCCTCAATGTCATCAATCTTTCCAATTTCCTTCAAAGTTTTGCTTACTTTGTCGTAGCGACGATGGTACTCACGATTATCGCTTTTGCAGTTTTCTTCCTCAAGACCATCTTTTCACATTTTATCAATGATATTCAGGCGAAAAAACTCCTTGGTGCAACAGCTCGCCAGATTATTCAGCCTTTTCTCAATGTGATTTTTATTGCTCTTGGATTTGCTTTTCTTTTAGCAATCCTCCTCTTAGCAGGGGCTTTGATTCCACTTGATAGCTATCTTACAGCACTTCTTGGCTTCAATCTTTTTGCTTATCTTGCTGGATTGAGTTTAGATCTACTTGCCGTAGGAGTGATCGAAATCGGAGTGATCATGCTTCTCTTGATCGGGATTTCCTATCGCTTTGTCTGGAACTTGCACAAAAAGCTGAAATAAATGCGACTTTTAAAAAGAAAAAAGCTGACCGTAGATTGCAGTCAGTTTTTTGTTTTAGTCTTTATTTTCAATCAATCGCTTCTCGGCAAGGTACTTTATGGATTCTTGGGTGCTCTTCCTCTTTAAAATTTACATTCCAAGGTTTAGCAAGCAGATAGACTTCTACACCTTGAGCTTCCAAAGAAATCGCATATTTTGGGTTATCTTCCACAAAAAGCTGAATATTTTCTTTTTCACAGATTTCCTCTTTCGTATAAGTGGGATACTCATCTCGATAGTGGTTACAAAAGGTAATTTTATCAAAAAATCCTGGAAAGTGCTTTCCAAGCCAGGCTTCGGTACTCATTCTCATAGGTTCTCCTCTAGCAGTAATGGCATGAAAGGTATGCCCTGTTTCTTTCCATTTTTTTAAGACTTCATAGGCTCCTTTTACCGGTTGAAGTTCCTCCAAAACATCTTCAGACCTCAGTGCTTCAATAAAAAAACCAACCGCATCTTCACGAGACAGCGTTTCGTATCAAGGAATATTCGGTAGGTAGTAATCTGTTACTTGTTCTCTCCTAAGGGGGATTCCCGCAACTTGCCCATGAGAAAGTTTCAAGGCATAATCAAGAGTTTCACACAGTACTTCATCAATATCAATTCAAATGAGCATTAGAATCCCTTACAATCGTTATAAATTTTGAGATCATAATCTGTAGCCATAATCATATATCTCGTAATGTAGTTTTCAATCTGATTTTTATCTTCCTTAAGCAAGCTATCATAGGTATCATGTAGCTCATGTAAGAATGCTCCATCATTACAGCCTTGTTCTTCACTATCATGAATAAGACTTAAATATTTGGCTTCTAATGCATATTTTTGAGAGAGGAGCTCCCCATTTTTTCCCAAAACATTATAAAAAAGAATTTCTCCTTTCTGAAAGATATTCTTAAATCAAGAATAAAGTGCAATTTTTTCCGCAGGATGTGTACGGAGATAGAAAAAACAAGTCGAGAGAAGCAGTACTCCAACTCCTAATCTAAAGATATTACGTATAAAAGAGCTTTTCTCTTGATGTGTCATAGATGTGATAATAATACAAAAATGAAACTAATGCCTTATCTTTAGAAAAAAAGGAGGAAGTCAGATCAAAGTCTCCAAGCTTCCTCATAGTTGCTTTTAGGTTCTTTGCTTATGCTTTGTCTCAATCCTTTTTTACTTCTTCTTTAACTTTTTCTGTAGTTTTCTTGACAGGTTTAGTTTGAAACTTTGCAAGGAGATCCTTAAGAAAGGGGTTGAAATATCCAGATACACAAAGTACTCCAGCGATAAGCAAAAGCACTCCCCATACGAATTTTCTCAAAGCCCATAGTGCACAGAGGAGGAGAACAATTCCAACAATTGTCGTAGTGATCTCTTCAGCAGAAGACTTTTCCCACCATTTTTTTACTCCCGAAGCAATTTTCTTTGTTTCTTCTGCACCATCTTCAAACTTTTCTCCAAGATTAGAAGCTACTTGAGAGATCTTATCTGTCATTTCATCAAGTCTTTCTCCAGTTGTTTTTGCATTTTTTCCCATGGGTATTTATATTTAGAAGATAAAATTACTTTTCTTTTAGTGATTTTTTGCCTAGATGCAAGAGTTTTCTCGCTTAGTTTGTCTTTTCATTAACTTGTTCTATTTGTACTCCAATTTTTCTCAGTTTATTTATAATATCAGCATAGCCTCTAGCAATAATAGCCTCGTTCATAATAGAAGTTTCTCCTTTCGCCATAATCCCAGCCAAGACCATAGCTCCACCTCCTCTGAGATCCGTGCTAGAAACATAGCCTCCATGAAGCTCAGTTTTCCCAATTACCAGTGCCTCATGAGGGTTAAGGATTTCTACTTTTCCACCGAGGTTTTCAAGCTCATTGAGATAACCAAAACGCCCTTCATAAAGGGTCTCAAAAATTTTCGTTACTCCGTTAAACTGGCTTGCCAAAGCCCCAAAAATAGACTGCAAATCACTCGGGAATCCAGGGAAGATTCTGATTTCTAGTTTTGTTGCTTTATAATTGGCTTTATTGTAAGAATTGACAGCAATCGTCTTTTTATCAAGGATTTTGAAGTTGATCCCGATCTTATCCGCCACATTATACATCGCAGAGAGGTCGTCCACATTCACATTTTTGATGATGAGCTCGCTATTATCCGCACCAGCACCAATTGCAAAGTAAGTTCCTGCCTCAATATAATCACTAATAATCTCAAAATCTGACTTTTGGATATTGATTTTCCTTGGGCGAACGGTAATCGTATGGTCAAGCCCCATCTGAATTTCGGCTCCTGCCGCATTGAGGAAATCAATCAGATTCTTGACATGAGGCTCAGTCGCTACTTGATAAACCGTAATTTCGTAGTCCACATCCTCCAAAAAAGCGAGATAAGTAATCAAAGCCTCGGTCGCAGTTACTGAAAACTCCTGAAGCATAATGTTTTTCTTGGGTTTCCCTACGACTTTGAAGGTCTTGAATTCACCGTTTGTAATCGCTACTCCTGCTTTAGTAAGTGCATCATCAAAGGTATCTAGCGGTCTTTTCCCAATTTTACATCCCCCAGATCCTACAAATCTGACTTCTCCAAATTTTTTGAGCCCAACAGGAATCAGCAGGATGGAAGCCCTAAATTTAGTCGCAAGTTCCGAAGTGAGATCAAAAAAATCAGTTGAAGTCTGAAGTGCCGAGTCAGCAAGCCTTTCCATTGCGGCAACATCGCTGATTTCAGGCTTATTGTGAAGCGTGATTTGCTGATCAATGAGGTAATTAGCAGCAACAATCGGCAAAGCCGCATTTTTACTTCCAGAAATTGTCACTTCACCTTTGAGATTTGGAGAATAAGCAATTTTAAACATCCTTTTTGATGGAAAAAATAAATCGTCCTCAGTATAGCATTGCCTTCGACGCTTTCAAGAGAAAATGGAAAGATAGCTAAAGTCCTTATCCTATGCCATACAATGAAAATCTTTGAAAAAACTTGAATTCTTGACAAAAAATAATATAATGATATTGTTTTATTATCTAATCTAAATCTAATGACAAAAACAAAAACGAATGAGGAATTGATGAAAAACTATCAGCAGTTGCTTCAATTTGCTCAGAATTCGCTTGTTGCCGCAGAAATGCAACTCAAAAGGGTAAAACTGACTTTGGATCAGCTTTCAGCTTTTAATCCTGAAAATCCAGAATCACTTGCTGCCTATCTTGAGGAAGCTAAGGCAAAAAGCCCAGAAGAACTCAAAAATTATCAAGAAGAGGATGGTGAAGTGGTAGAGGGAATTTTTGATGGGTATTATATGGTTGGAGCCGATCAGAAGAAATATCCAGTTCCGATGAACTATTCTAGCAAGAGTAAATTGATTCCTGGTGATGTGATGAAGCTCAAGATTTTACCAGAAGGGAAGCTCGTTTTTAAGCTCATTAAACCCGCAGAGAGAAAGCATTTGAGAGCGATTCTTTCCAAGACTGAGGACAATAAATTTACTGCAAATACGGATGATGGAAAGATCTATTTTCTCAATCAAGCTGCCGTAAGTTTTCATGCAGGAACACCAGGAGATGAGCTTTATATCATCGTGAATGATAAAGATGAAGCGATGTTTGCTGCGATTGAAGCAATTATCAAAAAGTAAAAAAATCTGAATGATATCAGCGAAAGAGGGGAGTGTAAGCTTCTCTTTTTCTCTTGAAAAAAAAAGGAGAAACGCTAGTTTAAGATCAGTCTTTATTTTTTCTCTATTTTATGCAGCTTTTCATTTGTCCAATTTTTCAAGTGTCTTGAAATCAGCTTATCATTAAGGAAAATTCTGATCTTCTCAGTCAGTTAAGAAAGGTTCTAAGGGCTCAAGCAGGGTATGAGTTTTTTGTTCAATCTCCCTCTCCAAAAGAAAGGTATCATTTGTCTTTACAGTCTTGGACAGATCAGCTTATTACTGCGAATATTCTTAAAATCTTGCCAATTCCACCAAAAAAACAAAAAGCCTGAATGCTGATTGCTCTTCCGAATAAACAAGAAAAACTTGAACTTATCGTTCAGAAACTTAGCGAAATCGGAGTTGATGAAATTTTCCTTTGGGCAAGCGAAAGATCAGTAATAAAAGCTTTGAGTATCAATAAAGAACAAAGACTTCTTAAAATTATGCTTGAAGCTACTGAGCAGGCACGAAATTGGTCGCTTCCTCAGCTTCATTGCTTAAATGATCTCAAAGAACTTGATCAAGAGCGGAATTTTATTGTCTTTGATCTTCCTCGTAAAGGGCAGAATACAGAAATCCAACTAAAAACTGATGCTCCACTTTTGGGAGTGATAGGTCCAGAGGGAGGATTGACCAAAAAGGATTATGCCGCTTTTCCAAAGCACTTTCAAACTTGCTCCTTAGGAACTTCTATTTTGAGAATGGAAACTGCTGCGATTATTGGAGCATGGAAATTGAGAAATGCTTAGCAACTCCCCCTAATTTTTAAAATGGTTATTTAGAAATCAGATTGAGAATCTTTCTCTTTTCCTTACACTTCAAGCTAACTTTATTCATCTGCTAAAATAATGAACTTAGATACTGCAAATCAAGTAGAATATGACCTTTATCTCCAAGGCTTAACCGAGGAAACCATCAGGAAAATCTCCGCTGATCTCCAAGAACCAGAGCGAATGCTAGAGCTGAGGCTGAAATCGCTTGAAATTTTTCATAAACTTCCAATGCCAAGCTTCTGACCAGAGATTTCTGATCTGAATTTTGATGCTTTAGTCTACTATGCAAAGCCAAAAACCTGATCCAAAACTTATATGAATGACCGAGAACAAGTGCCAGATGAGATCAAAGCGACTTTCCAGAAGCTCGGAATCCCTGAAGCTGAACAAAAATACCTTGCAGGAGCAGGAGGGCAGTTTGATTCTACTGCGGTATATCACAAGATCAAAGAAGTCCGAGCAAAACAGGGGATCATCTTTGAAGATATGAGCCATGCTCTCAAAGCTTACCCTGAGCTTGTCCAAAAGTACTTTATGAAGCTCGTTCCTCCGACTGATCACAAATTTGCAGCTTTGCACGGTGCGGTTTGGAGTGGGGGAAGTTTCGTCTATATTCCCAAAGGGGTAAAGCTGACCCAGCCTTTGCAAGCCTATTTCCGTATGAATACGCTCGCTGGAGGGCAGTTTGAACATACGCTGATTATCGTGGAAGATGAGGCAGAAGCTCAGTATATTGAGTGATGCTCGGCTCCGAAATATAACCAGCTTTCTTTGCATGCCTGATGTGTAGAGATTTTTGTTGGGAAGGAGGCGAAAATGAGATATTCATCAGTTGAAAACTGGTCTACTAATACCTATAATCTCAATACCAAAAGAGCTCTGGTTCAGGATTTTGGTCTGATGGAGCGAATCGGTGGAAATCTCGGTTCTGGAGCCACGATGCTCTATCCTTGTTCCATCCTCAAGGGAGAAGGTTCAAAAGCTGACAATCTTTCGGTCGTTATGGCTTCCAAAGGACAGCACCAAGATGTCGGAGCAAAAGTTATCCACCTTGGGAAAAACACAAGCTCAACTATTGTTTCCAAATCCCTTTCTCTCCAAGGGGGAATCAATACCTATAGAGGACTTGTAAAAATCTGAGAAAACGCTGAAAATGCCGTATGTAGCGTGAACTGTGATGCGCTCATCCTTGATGAGGAGTCGGTGAGCAAGACAATTCCTGTGATTGAATGTGATAATGCTTCAGCTTTGGTTTCTCATGAGGCTTCTGCTGGAAAAGTGGATGAATTTCAGCTTTTTTATCTAATGAGTAGGGGAATGGATGCGGAAAGAGCGATGTCGCTCTTGGTAAATGGCTTCGTTTCTAGTATCGTGAAGCAGCTCCCTCTTGAATATGCAGGCGAACTCAATCGTTTGATAGAAATTGAGATGGAAGGAAGTGTAGGGTAATTCACAATTAAGCATGTAAAATTTAGAGTTGAGAATGTGGCGTTAAGAATGTAGAATAGAGGCTTTGTTTTTTCTAAAGCTTATTTCAAAAAGAAATGTTTTCAAAGACTCTAAAATCCTCATAAAGACTAAAAAATATCTTTATAAATTTGACAAAAGAGGAAGTCTGATTATACTTAAGCAGTCAGCTTTTTTATATTTAATCATGCCCTGATGAAATTTAGCGATCCTGTGAAATATATTGAGTTCCTCAACGATCTGATGCTTCAGAAAAATGCTTCTGATATGTATTTGACCTATAATGAGCCACCTGCTCTCAGAATCATGGAAGAAGTCTACAGGCAAAATGACCTCGAAAAACTCGATGATGAGATGCTCAATAAAATGGCACTTACGCTTATGAATAAGACA
This sequence comes from uncultured bacterium, assembly GCA_963540355.1. Classification (GTDB taxonomy): domain Bacteria; phylum Patescibacteriota; class Gracilibacteria; order Absconditabacterales; family Absconditicoccaceae; genus HOT-345. The sequence goes on along the minus strand of CAUTND010000003.1, from coordinate 88,255 downwards.
GGGCTAGAGTATTTTGAAAAATATGGAAGTCTAGACCTCGGTATTGGTTACCAAGAAAGAAGATATAGAGTGAATATTTCTCGTCAAAGAGGACATATTATGATTGTTTCTAGACTTCTGAGGAAGGAAATCCCTGATCTCAAGACCTTAAATCTCCCTCCAATCTTCAAAGAGCTTGCTTATAGAGAAAATGGGATTATTTTCCTTGCAGGTCCAACAGGATCAGGTAAATCAACGACTTTGGCTGCGATGATTGAGGAGATCAATCAGCACAAAAAAAAGCATATCTTGACGATTGAAGATCCGATTGAATATGTTTTTAATCCTAAAGAATGTATCATTGATCAGAAAGAACTCTGAAAGGATGTTTCCTCTTTTTCTAACGCGATGAAGTATGCTCTGAGACAGAGACCTGATGTGATCCTTTTTGGGGAAATTAGAGATTTGGAAGGAATTAGGCAGGCGATTTTGCTCTCTGAAACAGGACATCTGGTTTTGACGACCGTGCATGCGAGATCTGCAGAGCAGGCACTGAATAAGATTATTGGATCCTTTACCTCTGATGAACAGAACCATATCAGAACACAACTTGCAGAAAACATGTCAGCAATCGTGGTTCAAAAACTCCTAAAAAGAATTGATAAGCCATGATTGACCCTTGCACAGGAAGTGCTCCTCAATACTACTGCGGTAGCAAATGTTATCAGAGAAAATAAGCTTAATCAGCTCAGAAGTGTAATGTATACCAATAGAGTAGGTGGCATGCAGCTTATGGAAGAAAGTCTCTTAAATCTTCTAGAAAATAGAGTGATCAGTATTGACCAAGCTCTAGAAGCAGCAAATAATCCTGAATATATCAAAAGAGAACTCATCAATAGAGGTCTTTTGAGATAGGAAAATTAAAGCATCGCTTTCAAGACTTTATAATCAATTTTTCCAGTCCCAAGCAACGGAATCGCCCCAATCGGTTTGATCGCATCAATTTGGATCAGATTAGACACTCCTTTGGACTTGAGATAAGCATTTACTTCCTTGAGACTTAAATCAAGATCAACAGTAAAAAGAGTTATTTCGATTCCATCTTGAGTTTCTTTACCTTCAAGAGCAAGATTTGCCTCATCAGAAGTACCTCGTTGCTCCTGTAAAAGCCCCTCCAAAAAAGGGAGTGAAATCATCTCGCCTCCAAGCTTAAGAAACCTCTTTTTTCTTCCTGTAATATAAAGATATCCTGTTTTATCAAGATAGCCCAAATCACCAGTCTTATACCAGCTTTCCCCTTTAAACTCAAGGAAAGGGGATTCAAGCTGCTGATCCTGATAGCCGGCAAAGACATTCGGTCCCTGATAGTAAATCATTCCTTCTTGGTTCGGAGCTAATTCCAGCTCTGTTTCAAGGTCAAGGATTTTGATTGCACCGTTTCAAACAGCAATTCCTACTGATTGTTTCTTTTGCTTTTCAATCGGATTGATAGAGATAATTGGGCTACATTCGGTGATTCCATAACCTTCAAGAATTTTCCCAGTAGGGATCAGCTTTTTAAATTTTTCAAAGACCAGTTCATTACACTTTTCTCCTCCTGTGATCACATAACGAAGCGAAGAAAGCTGATTAGGACTTGCAATATTGAGGAGATTTCTGAGAAAAGTTGGTGTAGTCGCAAGTAAAGTCGGCTTAGTATGTGCGATCAGATTAGCTACCGTAAGGGAATCGTTGGGATCAGGTGTACTGACACTTCTAAGACCCGCAACCAGTGGAAAGACCGTATTGACGGTAAATCCAAAACTATGAAAAGGGGGTAGATAGCAAAAAAAGCGTTCATCCTGCTGAATATGCATAATCTCCACTGCTCCTATCAGATTAGAAACTAGATTCTCGTGACTAAGAGGAACTGCCTTTGGTAAAGATTCACTTCCTGAGGTATAGAGGACAACCGCGGTCGGATCCAGCTTTTTTGGAAGTGGGAAATATCGGCTTTTGATAAGGGCTTTGAGCTTACGATGGAGAGGAATAGCTTTGAGTAGATCTTCGAGGAAGACAAATTCATAGTTCTTGAGCCAAGGAATATTGATCTTGTCAAAAAAGGCTTTAGAAGTCAGAATTTTCTTGGTTTGTGAAAACTTCACGCAATGTGCAAAGGCAGTTTCCGGATGGGTTCGGTTCATCATCACAGGGATTTTCTCTGCTAAATAGGTCGCCAAAAGCAAAATCCCAACACTTCCAATCGAAGGAAGCATCACCCCAATCTGCTTTCCAGGAAGAGTCTTGAGATAATCACTAATGAGCAATGCTTTGAGTGCAACATCTTTTCTTTTTTGCATTCAAAACAAAACATCATAGCTCTGCGTAGCAGTTTTATCAGCTTTCCACTGTTTTTTGAAGAGCTGTAAAATATTCAAGTGAGGATCTAAATTCCACTCAGTCTTTTTTGAAATTTCAGGAGAAAGTTGCCAATCACAAGGAGGAAAATCTGAAAGCTCACTCTTGCTTTTCCCAGCAGCCATGGCTACCAGATCAGCAAGGGTTTTAAGTTCAAGGATCGGGGTATTAGAAGCTCTAGGGTAGCGGCTGAGAATCAGGTTTTTGAGTTCCGCCATATCAAGCGAATCGAGATAGAGATCAAGAATCAAATGACTTTCTCGCTCAATCGGATCTTGAGGGGTCAGATTTTTTATCCTTCTTAGCTCATTTTTAAGACTTTTTATCAGTTCTTCAGGAAAATCAGAAGCATTATAGCTCTTACACTGCTGTAAACTCGCAAGGGAATGCTTAACGACACTAGGAAGCTGCTTATGTTTAACATCGTTGTAGTAAAAGTAATGAGGAATATAGTTCAGCTTTTCTTCTCCTTTTGCATTATAAAAAGCTTCTAAAGTCTGATTAAAGTGTTCAAGTCCTTTCTCAGCTGCAAGTTTAAGTTCATTGGTCTGCTCAATTGCTTCAAATTCAAGCTTCCTTTTAGGCAAGAAGAAAAGAAAATTCACAAGGAAATATCGAAGCCCTTTTAAAAGTCCGCCAACAAAAGAAGGAGAATCTCCTGTCCAAGCATTGGACCAAATACTTCCTCGGAGTCCACGAGTTCTTACGAGCAAAATTTTAGTCTGTTCTGGAAGTTGCTTTACCGCAAGATAGGCAGATTTTTTACCTCCAAGATATTCTTTTCCCTGTCCCGCAAGCTGTCAAGCAGGATAGAGTAAAACTGAATCCCCTACTGCCAAAGCCGAATGAAGTGCTTCAAGAGCCGAACTGATACTCTGAATCCTTCCTGGACTATCAGCTTTTTTTTCACTTATTTCTTCTACAGCAATAGTTTCCATGAGGCGAAAAATCGGAGCCAACCAACGATTCTTTGCAAATTTTGAGGTTGCTACAGGTCTAAGCTTTCTCTGGGGGCGAAGAAAAGATCGCAAGAGTGCCGGATCTAAATAGCTGATATGATTTGGCAGAATAAGGTAATTGTACTTTGGATCAAGCTTGGGAAAATTTTTAAAGGTCCAACGATAGCGGAGTCTCATCAGTCGTAGAAAGCATTTAGCAAATCGTTTCATTATTTACAAGAAGGAGTAAATAAAAAGAATGTCTTGAGTATAAGAAGTTGCTCAGTTTTCGCAAGTCTTCCTTAGTTGAGAAAAAACAATTCAGATACACTCTTTTTTGTACTGCTTGAGCCTCTTTTTTTATTTACTCTACCTATAAGAGTTTTTTTAAAAGGAGATAAAAACTTTTTATTATCTTGCTTTTTTTGATAATTTTGATATAATAAACTAAGAGACCTCATTTTAATAAAACAAAAAGCTGATTAATGCCAAAAAAAGTCCCTTCACACTATATTTACTTTCAAATCAAACCATTCAAGGACAACGAACTTTGAGTGGGGCATTGGGAAAAACTGATAAAAAATCTCGTTTCTCTTAAATCCAAAAAAATCACTTTTCTCATCTGCGGAAATCGTGATGATATTCAGCTTTTTGTGAGGTTGCCAAAAGATTTTCAAGCCTATTTTCAAAATACTTTTTATACGACGTTTACGACTTCTGACCTAGTAAAAAGTGATCGTATTTGTTTAGCAGGGGAGAGGGTCTATCTTGGATTGATCAAGGAATCTTTTTTCTCGTGAAAGAAAGCTTCTGGAGTACTAAAAACCAAAGAGGAATTCACTAAAGATGGTTCCTATCTTGATCCGATGACCGATATTTTCGCAGTTTTCCAAAATGTAGATAGAGATTCACAGCTCAAGATTGCATTTGAATACACGTTCAAGCTTGAGGAGGATGAATTGACCAAATTATTCAGCTTTTTTGGGAAAGTGTTTAGTTATCTTTGGCGAGGAGGAGTAAAAAAGAAAGAGGAGAACTCTGAAACTCCAGTTCTTGAGCAAGATTTATTGATGAGTATCTGGTACAGCATTCAGACCAAAGATGCCTATATGAAAGAGAGTATAAATGGACTTCTTAATTCAGTTTTTGCGCCTTTTTTGGCGAGTGGAAGTTTTGTAAAAAAAGAAAAAGCTGAATGGATGCCAGTGAGTTTTGCTCAGGCGATCAATGTTTTCCATCTCCCAACCAAAATCAACTTCATTAAGGGGCTAGATTATACCGTTTATAGAAAATTACCATATCCAACTATGCTTCCTACTCCAGAAAATACGCCTGCAAAGGAGCTTACTCTGCTTGGGGATACCGATTACAGAGGTGATAAGATCAGATTTTGAATCCGTGAAGAAGATAAATTTAGGCATATGTATATCGTAGGTAAGACCGGAACTGGAAAATCTACCTTCATCAACAATATGATTATTTCTGATATGAGGGCTGGAAATGGGCTTTGTCTGCTGGATCCGCACGGAGAGCTCGTAGATGATTTACTGGAATATATCCCTTCAAACCGTATCAATGATGTGATTCTTTTTGATGTTGGAGATGCGGAATATCCGATCGGATTCAACCTTTTGCAAGCTGATAATGAAGATGAAAAAAACAGAATCGCTTCTGGGGTGGTTTCCACATTTCAGAAACTTTTTGACAATTCCCGAGGTCCAAGACTGGAATATATTTTGAGAAATGTGGTGTTATCAGTAATTGACTATCCAAATGCAACTTTGATGCATATTTTGAGAGTGTTGACGGATAAAGAATTTCGTGAAGAGGTGATTTCCCATATCAAAGATTCAGTTTTATTAAAATTTTGGAATAACGAGTTTAATAAATGGCAGGATAAACAGAGAGAAGAAGCGGTAGGACCGATTACCAATAAGGTTGGACAGTTCCTTTCTTCTCGCCTTGTGAGAAATATTTTTGGGCAACCAAGAACGAAACTCAGCATCAGAAAGGCAATGGACGAAGGGAAAATCATTCTCGTAAACCTTTCAAAAGGAAAAATCGGTGAAGATAATGCGAATATGATTGGATCGCTCCTGGTAACGAAAATTCAGATTGATGCGATGGGAAGAGCCGATATGGCGAAACATTTGAGAAAGCCGTTTTACCTTTATATTGATGAGTTTCAGAACTTCGCGACCAAGTCCTTTGCAACGATTCTTTCAGAAGCGAGAAAGTATAAGCTCTCTCTGATTGTAGCCAACCAATATACTTCTCAGCTTGATGAAACGATCAAAGATGCGATTTTTGGGAATGTAGGAACGATCTTCTCTTTTACGCTTGGATATGATGATGCTTCGGTGATGACTTCACAGTTTAAGGAGATGGTCAGCACGAATGATCTGATTTCTCTGCCAAAGTTTACCGCTTATACGAGGCTGATGGTAGAGGGAATCTCCTCAGATCCTTTTAGTATGAAGACTTTGCCGCCTTTTACTTCTGAAGGGGATATAGAACATATTGAAAAAATCAGAAACCAATCTCGTCAGAGATACGCAATGGAGAGAGGTCAGCTTGAAACCTTAATGAATGCCCGAAGTAAAAAATCCTTTTCCGTGCAAGAAAAGATCGCAGAACAAGCGAGATATGAAGGACTTGGACTCTCTGCCAAAGAAGCAAAAAATCTGCAAGATTTCCAGGTTCAGCAAAATAGCAAACGGTTTTCAGAAGTAAGGATCGGTGATCGCTCAGCTGATGCGATGATCGTAGATACCGAGCAAGGAAATCATAAAATGATCCGATACACCCAGCCACAAGGACTGGAGGAAGTCGCTATTTTACAGGTTCAGAAGGGTAAAGTAGTGAAACTTGATGAAAAGACTCAGCTTTCTTTTTTTGTGAGTATTTGGCAGCATACTACCCTAACTTGTAGCAACAAAAAACCGCTTACTATCTGGATTGGGACGAAAAAAGAAGTAGAACAGCAACTCCAAGAAATCTACCAAAAAGCTGGTCTTGACCCTGAAAGGACAGATTTCCTTAAATTCATCCCTAATGTTGAACTTTTAGAGGCTCAGCAAAAAAAAGCTCCTTCTCAAAAAATTCAAAAAGCTGATCTTCCCCAAAGCCCGACTGACCAGGGAGGATTTACTGTCAATGACATTCAGCTTGGAAAGGAATATCTCGGCTATGTGAAGCTGATTTACAACTATGGAATGTTTATCACGGTCAAAGGGGTAGAAGGGCTACTTCACAAAAAGCAAATCGTCGTCCCTGAAGGTGTAGATTGGAAAAAATACTACAATATCGGCGACAAAATCAAGGTCAAAGCACATGATTTCAAAGATGTTGATGGAGAGAAAAGAGTGGTCTGGACTCAGATGTAATCTGAAAGTATTTTTATCAAATAAGGAATCCTTGAGTTTTACTCAGCTTGAGGATTTTTTTGAGTCAGATTTTTGCTTGATAAAAAAGCCCTCTCACGAGGAGAGGGAAAAGTTACTTATCTTATTTTTAAAATTGAGATAAAAACTCAAGTTTTATTACTTAGTAGTTGCTAAATAATATTTTTCAGTAATTTCAGGGAGCATAGCCTCATATTTACTTATATCAGTTCCAATAGACTTAGCCTCTTTAATGTAAATTTTAAGTAATTCAAATGCTCAACTATTTGAAGGATTTTTTTAGAGATGCTGTAAAGCTTCTTCAATTTTCTTTTCTTCCGCTGAAAGAGGATACCTTTCAAGATTTTTTCTTTTATCTAAAAGTGCAACTTCTCCTTTTTTCTTTTCTTCCGCTGAAAGAGGATACTTTTCAGGATGCTTTCTTTTATCCAAAAGTGTAACTTCTCCTTTTCTCACTGTTGCTACATTCCCTTGGTATTTTCCATTTTCCTGAAAAACGATTTCAAGTTTATTTCGAATTTCATTAACAACTTTTGCTTTTCTTCCTCCAGAAATTACAATTTTCCCTTGATAGTCAATCGTGTTTGTTGCTTTTTTTGTCATGGTATATAACTTATAGAGTAAAACTTATTTTTCTATAGTATAAACATTTATATTAGAAATGTCAAATATTTTTAAAGATTTTTGGTGATATTTTTACGTAAAAAAAAGAAACTAATCTCTTCCTCTTTATTAGTTTCCTTTATACTAGAAAAAATGCTGACGACTTTCAGCTTTAAGATTGCTTTTTCTTCTTTGCTCTTTTATGTTTGATCCCTTCAATCACAATCGGCAAGAGCGAAAGCAAAATAATCGCGATTACAATCAGACTAAATCTCTTCTGCACAAACTCCAAACTTCCAAAAAAATAACCTGCATAGACAAAGAGTGTCGCCCAAAGTGCTGCTCCAATCACATTGAAAGAAAGGAAATGCTTATAGCTCATTTTCCCAATTCCTGCTACAAAAGGGGCAAAAGTCCTTACAATCGGAATAAACCTTGCATAGATAATCGTTTTCCCACCATGCTTTTCGTAGAAGTGATGAGTCTTTTCCAAATGCTCCTTTTTGATTCGTTTGTATTTTCCGCTAAAGACTTTTGGTCAAAGGAATTTTCCGATTTCATAGTTTACACTATCTCAAATTACTGCGGCAGTAAAGACGATCATCCATACCAAGTGAACACTGATTCCATTTTCAGGATTTCCTGCCAAGGCCCCAGCAGCGAAAAGCAGCGAATCTCCAGGTAAAAACGGCATCACTACCAAGCCAGTTTCTATGAAAATAATAAGAAAAAAAATCCCATAAATCCGCATCCCATAGTTGATAAATAGCTCAGCTAAATGCTTATCAATATGCATAATAAAATCAATGAGGTATTTAATTGTTGAAAGAATCGTGTTCATTCTTCTACTCATAAAAAATAAAATCTGATTTTTTTGAATCTTTTTTATTTGAGTTCTCGCATCATAATTGCTGAGCTTTGACCAATATTCAGGCTTTCTTTCACCCCTTGCATAGGAATAAAAACGACCTCATCTACTGCTTGTAAAGTCTGAGGAAGCACACCTTCTACTTCATTTCCAAAGATGATGGCAAGAGACTGGTTTTCTCCTCTTTTATAGCTTGCTAGAGAAGTTGCATCAGGTGTGATTTCTGCTGCAATGATCGAAATTCAGAGCCCTTTCGCTTCTTGAATAGCATCTGCACTATAATTGAATTGCCTGAGTTGGACGTTTTCCTCGGCTCCGAGTGAGGTTTTTTTGACTTTTGGATTGTCTAGCGGAGAAGGGGAGTAGCCTGTCAGTCGGACTTCCCATCCGAGAGCATCTGCAGTTCTGATGCAATTTCAAACGTTGTAAGCGGAGCGGATGTTCTCTAAAATGATGATTGATCTTGGCATAGGAGAAGGGAAAAGATAGTAGTTAAAAAACGATTTGAATTGATTAAGTCAGTCTTTTATCTCTTTAAAACTTTCATCTTCTCTGGAGTATGGGGAAGAAAAAGATCTATGAGCAGAGGACTAATAACGACACTAAAATCGGGAAAATTTCTAAATTCAAGCGATTGAAGATTTGAAAGCTTGTAACGCCTTGCAAAAATCTCTTTCATTGTCCCCTCAGCTTCAATTTTAAAGCCTCTAAGGATAATTTTCCCTGCATTTTCAGAGTCATTCATTATGAGTGAGAGGATTTGAGCTTCTTGATCCCAAAATAGAGGAGTGTTCAGTTCAAACTTCGCTGCATAGCTAAGCTGTTTTCCAGGAACGATTTTTCCTTGTTCTAGGGAATACCATTGAAAAAGGGTTATATTTCATTGGTTTTGGATCTGAAGAAAGCGGAGTGGAGAAGTGGATAAGAGTAAAGTTTGAATATTTTGTCCAAGCTTGAAAGAAGCTACTGGAGTATCGCTTCCACCTTTACTTTCAGGGAAGAGGAAGAGTGGAGTATCCTGTTTTATCAGAAATGGAGTAGTCCCCAGGAATCCAGCCTGCTCAAACTCTTCATTGCCTTTGAAAAGTTCTTGGTTTTTAGTTTTTTTGAATTGACTATCAAAGCTGTTTTGTTCGTAGCGTTTAAGTTTTCCGCTTGAACTTTTACTTATCCAGTTACTGGCATTACCTTGAAAATTAAACCCTCAAGGAAGAAGTACTCAGGAGAGAAGTTCTGTTTTTTGATAATGAAGTCTTGGTTCAAGTCCAAAACGCTGAATCAAAGTCTGATTTTCTTCTTTTATTGTTGTATAAAGCAGGTCTTTACTAAAGAAAAATTCCTCAAAATTTCCAAGAAAGCTTGCACGTTGCTTTGGAGCCTGAAGATTATTTAGATCCAAGACAAGAATATTCCAAAAACTTGGGAGTTGCCCTTTACTCAGGCGAATCTCTAAATCTTGACAGGAAAGCGTTTTTGCCTCTTGCATTTGCAGATCATAGCGAAGAGCCTCACTCAAGCGTGGTGTAATCTCTGAAATTTGTAGCTTTTGCTGAGGGAGTTTTCTGAGTGTTTCTTCTGCAATAGTTTCCTCAGTGATGAGATAGAGTTTTTCTTTGTGAAGTTTGAGTTTTCTAGTTACCCCTGACTGTCTGATCGCTTGTAAAGGGAGGAGTTTCCCATTTTTGATTTCGTAGAGAAGGAGAATGCTGCTTTCTTCCTCCTTTGCTGAGATCTCTCTTGCATAAAGTATAAAAAGCTGATCCTTGAAAAAGAGGGATTGGACTCCGGTAAAGGATTTTGGAAGTCTAAGTTTAGCAAGTTTTTTTACGCTATTAAAATCGATCAGGGGATTTCCTGGATTTTTGGGTCATTGAATAAGGCTGAGTTGATGGTATTTTTCATCATAGATAGGAAATAGGCTTTCGCTTAGTGTTTCTTTTGTTCAGAGTAGGAGTGGAGGAGTACTGTCCTGCGAGAAATTCGGTTTTTTGAGTTCTTGCGATGACTGAAGAAAACTTTTGAGTTGCTGATTGAGATCAATACAGGAGTGAATCGGCTTCCAATCTAAAGTTCCTTTCTCCTCTGCAAAACTGCAATTTATCACGATGCTTAGCAGAACTACCGCAAAGAATACGCCCTTTTTCATTATCAAAAAAGTAAATAAAAAAGCTCCCTTACTCTTAAGGTTTTGGAGCTCATTTGCAAGAGAGAATGTTTTCGGGTTATCGCTTCCTCTTGTATTTCTTTCAAAAACTCCTTCTTAGGCATCTATCGCTTGAAAAGGATCGTCCAAGTAAGGGAAAGAAGATAGTAAGCAAAAAGAAATCAAATTCAGTTTTTTTTATATAAATTATTCTAATACCCTTCAATATCAAGATCTGTAATTCTTCCATTCATGATCTCAAGATTGATGCGTCCTGGCTGATAATCAAGAGTCACCGGCAAATCAACTCCGTTTTCTTCTACGACACGGATGATTTCCTTATTATTAGATGCGATCTGCTGGGCTTCTGCAAGCGTTTTCCCGATATAGCGGAGTTCAGCAGCTCTTTCAGCAGTGTCTTCTAGAGCATCACGCTCTGCTTCACTCAAAATTTTTGTTGTAGAAGGAACTGAATTTTGAGTAGGAGGGATTGAATTTTGAGTAGGAGGAACTGAATTTTGGGTAGAAGGAAGAGGATGTTGAGTAATTGGAACTTCTGAATTTGAAGGAAGGGCTTCATTCCCTGCAGTATTTAGCATATCATAGATTTTCTGTTCCAACTGATCTTCAAGATCCAGTTTTCTTTCTAATTCCATTGCTCTTTGAAGAAAAAGGTTGAAATTATCGTATTTGAAGAAATAGAAAGCGGTTGTTCCTATTAAAGCAAATAAACTCATCACAGCAAGCATGCTACTCAAAACAATAGCAAGGGTTCCAAGCCATTTTTTACCTAGCAATCTTCCAAGTGCTGCGATAAACAGCATAAGGAGTGTGATAATTGCAAGTCCTGCAAAGAGCCCCATCCATGGTAGCAAAGGTCCTTGGCTTTTGATTCCTGAGAAAAGCTCAAACCCTACTAATCGTCCTGCTCGGAAAAGAAGACTAAGTATCAATCCTCCCGTTACCAAAAGGCTTAAGATAAGTAAAATAATGCGTACTCCTTTTGAGAAGGTGTTGTTGTTCATTAGCTTGTTTTATAAAAGGAATAAAAGTCTGACTTTTTTGATCAGTTGTCAGCTTATAGTGATTCCCTCTTCCTTGTCAAATGATTAGAATTTAGATAGAAATCATTTTTCATTGTTTTGAGAAAAAAGGAAGAAATTTTGCCTTTCTCTTCTTGAAAACTTGTTTTTCACAGAAATATGCTTATAGTTTCTGAACTTTATTTTATCAGAATTCTTCTTATGTTGTTTCCCTTTTGATGTATGATTTTTAATATTTTCTTTTCTTATCTTCAGCAATTTTCTTTTCAACAGAATTTTTCATTAGATTTACTCCCTCCAGGAGAAATTCAAGAAACTACAATCCCCACAACCATTGATTGGATTCATAGTCATTATACGAGCGATGAAAGAAGTCTGGAATGGAATAGAGACTGGCACAAAAAAATGACTGCTTCAGGATTTAAGTGTGAGATTCATGAGGAACTTGTTGAAAGTCCTTATAAGACATGAGCTGAGAAGAGAACCTTTAGCTATGCAGACTGTTTTCAGGTTCCGATTTTTTTGAAAGAATACTACCTCCCTAGCTGGAATCTGAGGATCCAAGAACCAGCGATTCAAGATCGGTGGAGTGGACAGTATGATCCAAAAAGAAAATGAAGTCTGGTTACTTCAGGGAATTTCCTTTATTCTCTTATTTACGATTCTACTCATCCTGAAAAGCAGGCACTCTCCGATTTCGGTAATGCTAAAGATTTCTCTTTCTTTTTTATGCTTCGTTATCGTGATATTCCTCCGTATGAGCAGATTGAGGCGTTTATCAGAGATTGGGCAAAGTTTGCTTATCCTAAGGAAGATCCCACTCAGTTTATCATTAGAGAAAGTGAGGACTCAGAAGATGCAAAAAACTTTGAAGTATGTACCAGGTATAAAAGGGGAAAGCAAAATACAAAAAATGAACTCAAGCAGCTTTTTCATTATTCCCTTTGGTGTTCAGTAGAAAAAAAGCAGTGTTTGGTGTATGTAAATAATAAGCTTCTTCCTGTGCTTTGAAGTATTAGGACGGATTATTTTGGCGAAATAAGCCCTTTTGATAAACAGAAATGACTTCCTAAATAATAATTCATAGTTTCCATGCAAAATTTATTTTGAGAGGCTTTTGACTATTCTTCTCTAGCTAATAAGCCTTGAGAATTAAGCTGATCAAGGAGAGCATTAAATTCTTCTCTGCTTACGCCGACATTTTCGAAGGGTCTGCTTTCTTCTTCTTTTCGGGTAAAGCCTTTCTGCTTAAGTTCTTCTCGTCCTTCATAAAGTTTCATCCTTTCGGAAGTCATGTTTCCTTTTTGTTCAATTTCTTTTACTTTACTTTTGGTATAGCTAATTTCTCAGTTTTTATTTACTTTTACTTCAACTTCTAAGAAGATATTGAACATTTGGTCTGAGAGTTTTACAATGAAGCTTTGACTATCTTTCCAGAGTATGCTATGAAGATTCCAGTATTGATTATGGTTTTCAGAGGTAAAACTCCAGTCGCGATTCAGTCCTTTCAAAGGTGAAAGCTCATCAGCTTTATTATTTCTAATATCTCTATCAATTGCACCTCTAACATCAAATTTTTCTAAATCAAGCTCTATAGGACAGAAAAAAGCATTTTCTTTTTCATCATAGCTAATCCAATCAGAACACTTTCCCATATCTTCATCATAATAGGGATCATAATAGCTCCATTTTTTTGTCCATTCTGGTTTATGGAGGTTGTTTGCATGTAAAGAATTAGTAATATTAAATTTCCAATCTTTGGGAATATAGAGATCTACAGAGTATTCCATTGGAGTAAGAGGTACTATCTCATCAAAAAGTTTGTAATTTTTGTGGTAAATATAGAGTTTTCCATCTTTGATTTCATAGATAGGATCTGAAATACTTTTGGAAATTTTAGTAAATGTTTCCTTATTCTTTGTATAAATATTATAGGTAAATACTGCTTTAATAGTATCTCATTCATAAGGGATATAGTTTATAATCTTATTTTCTTCTATGATTTCATTAAAAGGCAAAACTTGAAAAATATTATTAAGATAGTCTACATGAATCGTTAGTGCTTGTCCATCATCAGGAAGCGGAATTATTAGTTCCTTGTTAAAAACTTCTTTTTGACTATTGTGAAAAGTATAAAAGACCTGAATCCCTGTAATTCCTGCGATAATCATCGCAAAAACTCAGCTTACGATCGCAGTAATCAAGCTCGCACTATTCATCAATTTTTTCTTAAATAACGCTCCGATACTTCCTAATAACAGCAATAAAGCTGATAGAAATCCGAGAGCGACTCCCCATGAAGTGATTGCTGGGAAAATTGAGGTCATCTTCACATTATTCCATACATATCAAGTTCGTAGGTAGTATAGCAGGATTCCAAGCGTTCCAAGGACAAAGATCAGAAAAGCGCTTCGTAAGAGGAGAAAACAGATTTTTACGAAATTCCAAAAAGGTCAAAATAATGTTGATAATCGTTTCAATACGCTAGGAATCGCTGTACCCAAGATTCGTTTCACGCTGTTGAATCAGAATTTTATACTATTTGTGATGATGAGCCTTAGATCCCAAACTTGAGTCAAAAAGTAAGAAAAAACTGATCTTTCCCCATAGTTTTTCTCTGTGATCGGAAAGATAAGAGCAAGGAGAAAATAGCACATTCGCCCAAAGAGGAAAAAATCTCCCATTCCGCTTGCGAGAAATATATAACTTGCAAATAGTGTTACTCCTCTCCAAAATCGCACATTCCATCCTGTTCCTTGTCCAAACATTCCGCAAACTCAGAGGAAAATTGCAGTTTCTTGGGGTCTGCTTCGGTGGCTTTTTTGGAGCTTCTCGTAGAAAGGTTCAGCTTTTTATTTCTCTAGTTCATTTTTTCAGGCTTTTGGACTATTTACTGCATTAGAAGAGGAAAATTCTTCTTCAGCAAAGATTTCTTCTGGTTCTCAAAGGTCGTTCACGATTTGGATTGCGATCTTTTGCGTGATTCAGCCTTTTTGATGTTCTTTTTCGCTTAATTTATCGGCGAGTCTTTGCAAAATGTCTTGATGAAGATCGGTATCAATCTGATTTTTAGCTACGAAAGCATTGATCCTCTCTATATAATCGTTTAGAAATTTGAAAACATCATTTTCAAGTTGGAATGAGTTTTCATTGAGATTCAGTGTTTTCATTGATTTTAAGAGTAGAAAAGTAAAGTAGATGTTCCCCTCCTTTGTGTAAGGAGAGATAGGGGAGCTTGATTATTAAGAACCCCTTTCGTCCCCCTTCAAAAGGGGGATTTTGTTTACAGATTCTGGATTCAAAGAATGGCGGTATTGAGCTGATTTCGGGTATGCTCCATCTTTTTCATCACTTGTTTGCCCAGAGGAGTCAGTTTATAATATTTTCTCGGAGGTCAGCTCATAGATTCTACGCAAGAATAGGTCAAAAGCTGATCTTTTTTGAGGCGAGAGAGGAGAGGATAGAGCGTCCCTTCTACGATCAGGAGATCATATTTTTGCAGTCCACTAATAATATCTGAAGCATAGACCTCACCTTTACTAATAATCAGGAGGATGAGATATTCCAAAATCCCTTTTCTCATCTGAATTGCAATATTATCGGTATCATACATCAGCATTTGTTTTTGATATAAATATACTACCTTGCATTGCAAACTACTATATGAATTTTTTTTCTGAATGCAAGAGAAAATAGTTTATGCTCTTTAATGGTCTTCAAAAGGATCAAGTCTGACGAGAACACTTGCTCTTCTAAATCTCTTTTTAAGAGCAGTCTCTATTCCGTGGCTGATTTCATGAGCTTCTTTTAGGCTGATGTCCGGATTTTTAAAGACCATATGAAAACTAATGAATGCTCTCCCATCTGATTGATGAGTTTTTAATTTATGAAAACTTGCGACTTCAGGATGACTGAAAATTAAGCTTCAGATTTCTTTATCTTTTCCAAGGCTTTTATCCATTAGGAGATCAAAGCCTTCTTTGAGTAATTGTCGACAACCAAAAAGAATATAGATCGCAATACCAATCGCAATGAGTGGATCAATGAGCAAAATGCCTGTAAACTTTACCAATACTAACGCTAAAATCACTCCAATATTCGTCAAGAAGTCCATTTTATAATGCATTAAATCTGATTTTACGATTAGGTTTCTTGTGGTTTTTGCAGTTTTGGAAAGGTAAAAAACGATCAGCCCTGTGATAAAAAGTGAAATAAGCATTGCTCAAATACTGAGTTCTAACGAGCTGATTTCGTTTCCGATGCTGAGTTTTTTGATGGAAGAAATAATGATAAAGATTCCGGATCCTGCAACGATAAGTCCTTCAAACATTCCTGCGATGGCTTCCAACTTTCCATGTCCGTAATTATGGTCTTTATCTGCTGGTTTTTTAGCTTCTCTGAGAGCAAGGAGATTGAAGAGCGAAACCATCAAATCTAAGAGTGAATCTACAGCAGAAGCGATGAGGACCATACTTCCGCTGAGAATTCAGAAAATAAGCTTAATTACTGCGAGAATTCATGCTCCAAAGCTTGCAAAACGGATAGCTTTTCTTTCATGTGCCATAGAAGAAGGGGAAGAATAAAGTGGCTTTTACTATGGCGATTTGCTCTCAAAAATCAATAGTAAAGCGGATTTTCAACCTTCAAGAAAAAACTCTTTGAAAACTTGCATTTTTCTCAAACTCCAGCTATACTTGTAGTGGCACTAGGGCAAAAGAGTCTAGCTGCTGAAAAATCCGCGTTTGGATAAGCTTTCTTTCCTTCTTCTTCAAGACCAAAAACAAAAATAAAAAAATCTGAATCTTTATCTTTATACTCCCTGTCTTGAATGAAAGAAAGTTCCAACAACTAGATTGCTAGTTGAAGTGCAGAAGTCCCGCTTTGCGGGCTTTTTTCTTTTTTGAGAAAATGATTGTAAATGCTATTCTAATTCTTATATTCAGAGTTGTTTTTTTACCTCTCTTTTCCTTATGCGAAAAAAAATCCTGTTTTTAGTCTTTTGTTCTTTTCTTTTCTTTCTTCCTGTTGCCGCACAAGACCTCAGTTATGGTGATTTTTTAGAACTTTATTTTGGTATAACGACAAAGGATTGGGCTCTTCCTGCACAAAAACCACTTCTCAAATATCCTAATCTCAAGCCCTCAAATCCTTTGTATCAGCTTTTACAAATTGCAGTTGCCAATAATAAATTCCCTAATCTTGATTTGACTTTGCCCCTCAAAAGACCTGCTTTAGAGTCAGATTTAGGACTTTTACTTGAAAATAATTTTGGAGAGCACTTTGAGCTCAGTGGAACAAAGGTACTTACCCTTGAAATTCTTAGCTCTGTCTTGCAAGAACTTTACAAAAAAAGAAAAAAAGCTGATTCCTCTCCAGAACTTGATTCAGCAATGAAAGTTGTAATTACAAAAGAAATTTTCACTCTTCTTAAGACTAAATTTATTCATAGAGAACTTCTTGAACATCGTTCTGAGCCGCGTTATGAGGATTTGTGAACTTTTGTTGAGTCTCTAGGAGAAAAATATAGTAAATATTACTCTCCAGAAGAGGGGAAAGCTTTTATGGATGCTCTCAAAAGTGAATTTGCAGGGATTGGAGTCTATTTAGCACAGAGCGGAGATGAATTCCCGAAAATTTTAAGAGTTATTGAAGGCAGTCCTGCTGAAAAATCGGGACTTCAAGCTGGAGATCTCTTAATCTCTGCACAGGGGAAAGCCTATCAGCATTATCCGAGTTTTGAAGCCTTTTCGCTCGCTCTTAAAGGAAAGGCTGGTAGTCAAGCTCAACTTGAAGTCAAAAGAGGAAATCAGACACTTCAATTTCAGATTCCAAGAGCCAAGCTTCAGCTCCCTTTCCTTAGTTCCAAAAAGAAGGATAATGTTTGCTATTTGCGTATTTATTCTTTTGATCTAGGGAGTAAGGAAGCTTTTTTCAGAGAAAAAGAGAAGCTTCATCCCTGTGAAATGCGAATTTTTGATCTTAGGAGTAATCCTGGAGGAGTGGTAGATGAAGTCATTGCTATGCTAGATGTCTTTATTCCTCAGGGGAAACCGCTTTTGACCTTTAGTTGATATGAAAATAAAGAAATCCTGACTTCAAAAGATCAGTCTTCTTTCTTTTTCAAAGCACCTTTACTTATCTTGATTGATGAACAGACAGCAAGTGCTGCTGAAATTTTTGCTGGTGTGCTCAAGCATTATTTTCCTGAACAGGTAAAGTTGATCGGGACTCAAAGCTTTGGGAAAGGATCGGTTCAAGAGGTAGTTGAATTTCCTGAACATTCTCTGCTAAAATACACAATCGCCCTTTGGAATATTGCAAATCAAAAAGAATCCCTTGATAAAAAAGGACTAAAACCTGATCTTGAACGAAAAGATGATCCTTTGACTCCAGAAGATGAACTTTTACTCAAGCTTGGAATTGAATCTTAAATTAGGATAGAGAGCTGTTTTTCTTCTGCTTCATGGAGGAAACCTTCTACAAACGCTACATTAAGACTGACTTTTTGCTCAATGGTAGTTCCGTATTCTTCAGTCATAATGCGTCCCTCATATTTATTCACCAAATAATGGCTTTGCGAAAGCTGTTCGTAGCTGGGGAAGAGTTTGAGGCTTTTTAAAACTTCTCTTTCTTCTTTTGGAGCCGCTTGGAGTGCAAGTTTAGTCGCTTCAGTATAGGCTTGAATCAGTCCTCCTACCCCAAGTAAAGTCCCTCCAAAATATCTCGTTACCACGACTCAAATCTCAAAGACTGCTTCTCCACTCAGCACGGCGAGCATTGGTTTCCCTGCGGTATTGCTCGGTTCTCCATCATCATTCGCTCTTTCTCGCTGAGGACTGCAATTTCGATTGCCAAAAAGGTCCTGATGAGCGTGGATACCGATACGGTAAGCATAGCAGTTATGAGTTGCATTATAATGTTCTTTTCTGATGCGTGTAAGCTGGCTTTCAAACTCTTCTTTTGAATGAGCTGGGAAAAGCTGAGTCAGGAATCTTGAGCCTTTAATTTTAGGGATTTCGTACTCAAAAGGAGCTGAAAGGACAGTGTAGGTCAGTTTTTTCATTTTTTTCCTTTGGCATAAAATTACTCTTCCTCTTCTTGGTCTAGATGTCTTTTGATCAAAGGCATAAATCTGATAAGTTCTAGCATTTGGAGTCCAGAAAATCTTCCGATGATGAGATTGATCAGCAACACGAGAAGCAGGAGTTCTGGATAGGAAAGGAGGAGATTACTTACCAAATTCCATTCTAAAATCCCATAAGAAAGTGCAGAAACGAGTAATAATTCAATCGTAGAAATTCGCCATCCTTTGGTCCAGATTTTGAAGTGAGCAAAAGACTTATCCGCGACTAAGATAATCAACACCAGAGGAAAGATAAACCGCATCGTGAAAAGCATTTCTTTATTGATCAGAGAGAATCCGAGTCGCTGACTTCCTGTTACCGTAGCTAAAAGTCCAATCAAAAATACCGTAATCAAAAGGCTGATTTTGCTACTTTGGAGGAGATAAAAACGCTGGGAAAGCCCTTTTATGATCGCACTACTGATGATAGCGATTCCAAGCAGGAGAAGGGCGAGTTTGATTCCGATCATACTTGCAATCAAAGCGAAGAAAAGCGGCTGATAGACTCCAAATATTCCTAGTCCTACAATTTGCCTTGAGAAGCTGATTGCGAGGGCAAGGACAGAAAGGGAAAGCAAAAGCCCCAAAATTTGTACC
This sequence comes from uncultured bacterium, assembly GCA_963540355.1. Classification (GTDB taxonomy): domain Bacteria; phylum Patescibacteriota; class Gracilibacteria; order Absconditabacterales; family Absconditicoccaceae; genus HOT-345. Next base: position 69,160 of record CAUTND010000003.1, on the reverse strand, counting down.
GGAAACCCTGTTTTTAGCACCTCATCAACCATATAGGAGATGATCATTCGCTTTGGTGTATCTTTAAACTCCCATGAGAACTGAATACTATAGGGCTCATCTTGATAATCTTTTCCAAGTGCGAGGTCAGAAAGAAGGTTCATAAGATGGCTTGGTGCGATAATGCTGATACGGTCGTTGGTTAGCGAATGGGCATACTGAGCAAGTCTTCTTTTGAGCAGTCTGGTATTGCTTTCAGTAATGATGATAATCTGTTTTTCAATTGGGGTAGTGCTTGCCTGTTTGATGAGAAGATATTTCTCAAGTAAACTCTGAAATTCCTTATCATTGATGATTACTAAATCCGCTGAGGCAAAAGGAATTGGCGTTTCTGCATATTGATTTTTGCTAATCATTGTGAGGAGAAATCCTGTTTTATTGAGTTCTTCTTCAAAACCAAAATGCAAAAAATCTGAATATTCCCCGAGGTAAAGAATCTGTTTTTCATAGCTTTGAATTGTGATTTCTTGTTCGGTCTGGCATTCCTCAGTTTTGACCTTTACTTTTAGGCGGTGCTCTCCAGCTGTGCTAAAGCTTTGCGTAATGCTGAGTCCCTCGCTGATGAGTTTCTTTCCATCTGCAAAAAAACTGATTTCTGCTCCTGAAAATTCGTTTCCCTGTTCTAGGAGCTCATAACGGTAAGGTTCATTGATAAGGGTCTTGACCGTGCCAGTAAGGAGTAGAGGAGGGCAGTTCTCCTGAGCGAAAACACCTCAAAACGCAGTAAATCCGATACCTCCCAGCAAAAGAAAAGTTTTCAAACTCCAACACTTCCAAAGATTTTTCATCACGAAAAAAAGAGGAATAAAACTCCTCTAAGGGTAGTGTTTCGCTACAAAAATGCAATTAGATTTCAAAAAGATAGTTGATTGGTCCATTATTTACACTAGAAACGAGCATATCTGCTCAGAATTTTCAGCTTTTGACCTTAAATCCTTTCTCTTCTAAGTTTGCAAGGAAAAAATCATAAGCTTCCTTTGCAAAGCCATAGCTTCCACTTTGTGAAAAATCAATTTTCGTGCCGTTTTTATAGCTTCCAAAAAGGGTAAAATTGGAAATCACCAAAAGTTTGCTTCCTACCTCATGGAGAGGGATTTCTATTTTCCCTTCAGCAGAGGAGAGGAGTTTGAGTGTCGTAAGTTTGCTTGTGAACCTATCAATCGCAGTTTTTCGGTCTGAACGGGATTCATCAGGTTTCCCGATTCCGAAATAGATCAGCATTCAGGTTCAGATTTTTTCTGTTTTTAAGCATTCTTGATAGCTTTCATCAGCATAGACTTGAACTTCAGCTGAGGAAACGGATTGGAGAATGAGTTTCATAAGTAGGTGTTGAAATAAATTACCATCTTTTCCAGCTTGGGCAGGCTTGTTGCACATTGATGTGGGCGAAACCTTTGTGCTGAATGGCTTGTATTATCGTTTCTTTCAAGGTTTTAATATCCTTATCTACGACCGTTTTTACGAAGCTACAACCTGCCGTTTCCACCAAATGCACGGGATGGAGCGGAGGAAGGGTATTCCCCTCAGGCGTAGACTTGGTTTTTGCTCAAAGGGGCGTCGTCGCAGAAGCTTGTCCTGTAGTGAGAGCATAGTTTTCATTATCACAGGTAATATGTACAAAAGGCAGATTTCTCCTCGCGGCATGGAGGAGATGCCCAAGTCCGATACCATAACTATCGCCATCTCCAGAAACAGAAATCACGGTTAAATCAGGATTTGCGAGCTTTATTCCTGTTGCAAAAGGGATTCCTCTTCCATGGAGAGTTTCTGCGCCGTAGCCTTCCATATATTGGTTCATTTTACTATTACAGCCGATCCCAGTTACAATCACGGTTTTATGCGTTGGGATTTTTAGCTCGGAAAGGGCTTGTTTGAGAGCGAGGTGAATGAGGAAATTTCCGCATCCTGGGCATCGCTGGATTTTATTAGTATTATGCCTCATTAAAGCTAAAAGTTAAGAGTTAAAAGTTAAGAAATTTCAAGAGTCACAATTCTTTGATTTGCCCTTTTATAAAAATACGGTATTTTGTACAGCATTCTAAAAAATATTGGAAGTTTCTTTTGGTCATAATCACTCAAATAGAGTTCTTGTTTTAGATGAATCTTTGGATTCCATATTTCCATTGTTTTAGTTTTAAGGAGCGATCGTTTAAATTCAGCTTTGTATTCTGTTTTTCCAATTGCATCATGATGTTTCGCATATTTAATCGCCAAGACTGCAAGCATATCAAATACTACAGTTGCTTTATAAAATCTTTTACAAATTTTATGAAATAAATCCTGAATTTCTTGTTCACCAAAATACATTAAAACTCCTTCTGAAATGATTAAAATTGGTTTTTTATGCGAAAGAACTATATCTATTCGCTTATCATCAAAAAGCGACATTTCCAAAAAAGTGTTCCTTTCTGATTCTTCCAAAAATTGCTTTCTCAATGCAATTGCTTCTGGAAGATCAAGATCATACCAATGAGTGAGACTAGGCTTTCCCAATCTTTCATAACGAGCATCTAGACCAGCTCAAAGTTGAATCACTACACCATCAGGATTTTTTTTCAGAAATTTTTTAATCTCATTATCAATGAGTTTTGCACGAATACAACATCAGACCTGAGAGAGTTTTACATTCTTAAATCTTGAAAAGTCATAATCAACTTGTTCAAAGATTTCTGCAGCTTTTTTATCTTGTAAAATGGGATTTTTTGTTTTCGCTTCTGTTGCCTTTGCCCAGAGTGTAATTAGCATTGTCTCTGGAATGTTTTTTAGTTGATGTGTTGAGTGTTTATTCATGAGATATTAGTAGTAAGAAAATAAAACAAATCAAGATACGATTATTTTCTCATAAATCAAGGATAAAATTATTTTAGTCGCTTAGTGAAGTTGTTTTTATTTAATCTCTTCTTCAAAAATCGGATATAAAGTTATTTTTCTCTGATGAGAAATCTTAGACTTCCACTCGCCATAGAGCTCACATTCCTTACGCACTAAATCTTCCAAAATCCCACTCTGATTCATTTCCACAAAAATCAGACTTTTAATCTTCTTTGCATGTTCCTCAAGGAAAGCTTTCAATCTCGGATCAAAAGGAGAGAGTGATTTAATGATAACTAGCCCCATTTCCGCTTTGCCTTTGATATGCTGCTCTAGGGCATAACGGTTGATCCCCATCGTGATATAGAAAGTTTCAGCATCAGGATTGATGATTTCATAGCCATAAAAATCTGAATTAAACTCTTGTTCCACGAAAGTCTTCAGTTTTTGAGCTCTTTTCTCCATCATTTTGCCTTTCATGGTCGGTTCTTCATTGGTGCTTCCGTATTCATCATGCTCATAGGAAGTCGCAATAAAGGTTGTATGCTCAGTTCACGGCACACTATAAGGAGAAATCCCATCAGGACTGAATTCGTATCTTTTGAACTGATCTTCGGCTGTAGAGTCAGCTTTCTTACCTCTTTTTATCGGTTCAGCAAGGAGTTTTTGTGGATCAATGCTTAAATAAGACTCCGAAAGCTGTTTATCACTCAGGAGAATCACAGGATGTTGATACTGATCCGACCAATTCAGAGCCTTCCCAGCGAAAGAATACGCCTCCTCAAAAGTAGAGGGATAAAGCACGATCGGCTTCGTATCTCCAAAACTCGCATGCAAAGCATAATTCACATCGCCTTGCCCCGTAAAAGTCGGAGTTCCAGTGCTTGGACCATCTCTCTGAGCAAGCACATAAACGCCCCCAAGTTCCGCTTGATTGGAAAAGGAAATAGACTCGCTCATCAGCGCAAATCCGCCTCCACTGGTTCCACACATCGCTCTTTTCCCAGCAAATTTCGCACCGAGCATCGCCATACTGACTGCAATTTCATCTTCTCCCTGAAAGAAGCTTACTTTGGGATCTTTCACGACCTCATCAATGATGGAGGAAGCTGGTGTCATCGGATAGGCAGCGTAAAAATTCAGTCCGCTTGCGATCGCTCCCTTTGCAATGAGTTCATTTCCATACATAAACCGCTTTGGAATTCAGATTGCTTTACTGCAGTTTACAATATCGCAGGCTTCACCACAGTTTTGAATAATATACTGATAACCTGCTTCCAAATCCAAAAAATTCTGATTCATCACCTCAGGGGAGAACTCCTTTTCAGAGAATTGCTGCTCTAAAAGCGATTTTCCTTCCTCCAAGCTGATTCCAAAAATTTTGAGAGCCGCTCCGAGGGTAAAGGTATTCTTGTATTTGCACTTCTCATCTTTGATCATAAAAACCTTTTTCAAATCATAGATGCTTTCATTCTTACTGACTGCATAGAGATCATAGGCGAGAAAATAGTCAATCTGCCTACGAATAAAAGGCTGCTCCTCATCAGAAATATAGAGAAAAAAACAGTTATTATCTCCTTTAATGATAGAGGCATATTCTTTGTCGCCGAGAACGGTATAGCCTTTGTGGCTGAGAAGTTCAGCGAGAAGGATTCCTGCGGTATTTACTCCAGATCCAGCTGGTCCAGAAAATCAGATACTAATTTGCATTTTTTGAGTTATAAATTAAAAGTTCAGGATTGTAATTTATAGACTGAGAAAAGTATACGGAAATAATTCTTATTTTCAAAAAAAAACTGAAGTCTGATTCCGTTTTTGCTTGACACTATTTTTTTAATTAAGCGAAAGGAGCCTATGGATACACCAAAAGCTCCTTTGTATGCTTTACCTATCATTTAAGCTTTTGTAAAGCCTCATAATAAGACTCTATACAACACAGAGATTTTTTTTCCGGAAACTTGAAGAATTTGACCTTTCGGTCTGTTATCTTTACAAGAACAATGTTTTGTTTTTTTTAAGATTATAACTCTTCTGGAATGGAAGACCCTTCACAGTCTTTCCAGTCCTTGTTTATTTTAGGAGTTTCTCCTCCTAAGATAATAAAGTCCCCATTTACTGGATTTACTTTTTTTGCCTCTTCCAGACTAGAGGCATTCAAATCTTCATCTAAAAAAGCGGTTGACTTTTGATTTTATTTATCTATAAGCGAAAAAACATAAAAACATAAAATTATGAAAAATATTGAAAAAAAAATTGAGGAGCGGATAAAACTCCTCAACTTCTCCGTAGAGTATACGGGGGAGAAAGACCCAATATCTGCTCCCCGTAAGGGGAAAAGGCAGGTATTGTCCGGTACAGTCCCAGCGGGACTGTATCCATATTGTATCCTCAGAGATCAGCTCTCTGAGGAGTTTGATCATCTGGTCTCGGTGAGAGACCAGATGGAGAGCAAGAAATTCCCCTTCTGGGGGAGTTTCCTATCGCAGCTTTTCCCCTACCTAGTAGGGGACAATGATCCTTCATATAGAAGGATTATTAAAAAGTTAGAAAATCTCTTTGAGATGCAGGTGCATCTTGAGCAGATTATAACGAAAAAAAGGGAGGAGCATAATATTCCTCCCCATTGGAAGCTTGTAAGCTTCCTGGGGAGGCTATACTATGCCTCCTCCTAGAAATAAAAAAAAGCGGTGCTGAGGATTATCAGTTCCGCTTTTTCGTTTCTATTTAAGAGTTTTTATTTCTATTTTCTAATGCTCTTAATAGCTCTTCGCATAGATTACCCTTCTGACACTAGGTTTCCCACTCACAGGATCAATTCAAGCTTCCTCAGGCATATCAAATGGCAGACATCTAATTGTCGCTTTGAGTTCTTCTTGCACTTTCATCGCAGTTTCCTTTGTCCCATCCCAATGAGCCAGCACAAATCCTTGTTCAACCTTTTCTTTAAGTTCCTCATAAGTATCCGCAGTAAAAGTATGCTCCAAAGTGAAAAGCTGATGCTTTGCGAGCATTTTTTCTTGAATTTCAACAAGCAAAGTCTGAATCTCCTCAGCGAGATTTTCAAGCTTCACGAGTTTCTTTTCCATCGTATCTCTCCTAAAAAGTTCTACCTGTCCTTGCTCCAAATCCCTCTTTCCAACAGCAATTCTAATTGGTACTCCTTTGAGTTCCCATTCATTGAATTTTCGTCCTGGGGATTTCTGATCGTCATCGTCAATCTTCACTTTGTAAGGGAGATCGTAAGTTCAGAGGAAATCAGATTTTATTTGTAATTTTGAAGCTTTGAGCTGATCCAAAGCAGGTTGCAAAGCACTTAAAATCTGATCCAAATCTTCGTTCGTCTTGAAAATAGGAACCACTACGAGATGAAGCGGTGCAAGTGCAGGTGGCAAGACTAATCCATGATCATCAGAATGTGCCATAATCAAGCCTCCCATCAGTCTTGTGCTTACCCCCCAAGAAGTCGCATACACATACTCAAGTTCATTATTTTTATTGGTGAATTTTACATCAAATGCCTTTGCAAAGTTTTGACCAAGGTTGTGGGAAGTTCCCGCCTGAAGTGCTTTAAAATCCTGCATCATTGGTTCAAAAGTGTAGGTCTTAACCGCCCCTGCAAACTTTTCATGTTCAGGCTTCTCTCCCTTGTAGTGATACACTGCCATAAAATGAGAAACAAAATCTGAATACACTTCCATCATTTTCCTCGCCTCAATATCAGCTTCTTCAGCCGTAGCATGAGCGGTATGTCCTTCCTGCCAAAGAAATTCTGCACTTCTGAGAAAAATTCTCGTTCTCATCTCCCATCTCACCACATTTGCCCATTGATTTACGAGGAGTGGCAAATCACGATGCGACTTGATCCAATTTCTATAACTATCTCGGATAATTGTTTCTGAAGTCGGTCTGACAATCAACTCTTCCTCCAATTTCGCCTCAGGATCTACAATAATCCCTTTGCCATTTTCATCATTTTTGAGCCTATAGTGAGTTACTACCGCACATTCTTTGGCAAATCCATCCACATGGTTCGCTTCTTTACTAAAAAAAGATTTTGGGATAAAAAGTGGGAAATAGGCGTTCTGATGCCCAGTTACCTTAAACATCGCATCAAGCACATCTCTAATATTTTCCCAGATCGCATACCCATACGGTTTGATCACCATACAACCTCTTACAGAGGAGTTTTCAGCTAAATCTGCATATTTTACTAAATCATTATATCGCTCAGAGTAGTTCTCAGCTCTTGAAGTCAATTTCGTTGCCATGGTTTATAAATAATAAGCTAAAGTTCAAAAGTTCATAATTCAGAATGTGGAAGAGATGATTTTATCTCAGGGTTCAATTCTTTCTTGATCAAGAAAAGGAATACTGAACTATCTCTTCAGATTTTTTTTACATTCTTCGGGGGACATGGCGCGTATGAATCCACATACTTGTGAAAAAAATAAAAACAACTTGTATATAAGGTTTTGACTGAGCTTTTCAAGTGAGACTTTTTTCTGAGCGATTCAAAAGATAATGTGCTTGATTTTAGGGCTAAAATACTCATACTGAAGTCAGTTTTTTTATCTTTTTATCTTATCTTCAATGAATCACGAATATTTTATGGAAAAGGCTGTTGAGCTTTCATTAGAAAATATGAGAGCATGAAAAGGCTGACCTTTTGGTGCAATTATCGTTAAAAATGGAAAAATCATCGGAACAGGAGCTAATCACGTAACCTCCGATAATGACCCAACTGCTCATGCTGAAGTGGTGGCAATTAGAGATGCTTGTAAAAACTTGGGAAGTTTTCAGCTAGATGACTGTATTGTTTATACGAGCTGTGAGCCTTGTCCCATGTGCCTAGGAGCAATTTATCGAGCCAGACCAAAAGCCATCTATTATGCGAATACTAGAGAGGATGCGGCTGCGATAGGATTCGATGATAATTTTCTTTATGAGGAGCTTCAGAAAAATTTGCAAGAAAGAAAGCTCCCCATCCATCAACTTCCAAAAGAAAATGCAATCAAGGTCTTTGAAGAGTGGGAGAAAAAGCAGGACAAAATTGAATATTAGTTCTTTTTTTATGAGCAGGGTTCCTGCTTAATCAAAGAGTAAATCCTTTGATCTTTCTCTCACAGAAGAGTAAAGCTGATTTAATTTTTTGTTTTCCCTAGATGAAGAAAATTTTCGTTGAAGATATTATTGAGTACATCAACAAAGATATTGATTTAAAGGGCTGGATTATCTCAAAGAGAAAACAGAAAAGAATGATTTTTTTTGATCTTAGGGATTCAAGCTGAATAGTCCAATTGGTTGCTAATATGGATGATTTCTCAGAAAAACAATTCCAGAAAATAGCAAAGATACCACTTGAAAGTTCTGTGTCTGTATATGGATGGGTCTGTAAAACTGAAAATCAACTTGAAGTAAAAATAAAGAGAATTGATCTTATAGGACAAGTTAAAAAACAAATTTTTCCAAGACCAAGTTCAAGTTTTAATATTTTTGATCCCCAATATACAGAGCAGATTTTAAAGGAGAAACATCTCTATTTAAGAAATCCAAGATATCAAGCGATTATGAGGTTTAAAAGTAACTTTATTTTTTCTTTACACGAATATCTTATAGAAAAAAAATTTGTATACATTGATGCTCCAATTTTAACAAAACTTTTACTTTATGAAGATTCCTCAGCTTTTTTACTTAATTATAATCAAGAAGATAAGAAAGAGTCTATTTTTTTATCTCAATGTTGTACATTTCAGCTTGAGGCAGCAGTACATGCTTTTGAAAAGGTATATAATATTACGCCTTCCTTTAGAGCAGAACATAGTAAATCAAATAGGCACCTAAGAGAGTATCGACACCTGAAAGTTGAGCTTGCATGGGTTGATTTAGATGATCTTATCCATGAAGCTGAAGAGTTATTCTACACCACTGCAGTAAGAGCAATACAAAGAAGTAAAGCAGAATTAAAGATCCTATGAATTACCCCAAATATAGAAGAACTGAAACCTCCATTTCCTAGTATTACATACGATGATGCTATAAACTTACTTCATAAAAAATGAAAACCTTTTTTACGAGGAAAAAGTATTGGAACAAAGGACTCTGAAATTATAACAGAACATTTTGGAAATAAATTAGTTCGGATATCAGGAATTCCTTGTTCCGCAGAAGGATTTCCATTTAAAAGATCAGAAACAAATAAAAATATAACAAAGGCGATAGATTTAATTAGTCCATTTGGATTTTCAGAACTCTTAGGAATAGCAGAAAAAATAACAGATAAACAAGAACTTTTAGAAAGAATGTCCGAAAAAAACAAGGATTCAAAAGAAAAATTAAACGATTATGGATGGTATATCGGCTTGAGAGATTTTTGAATGGTGCCTCATTGATGAATTGGAATGGGGATAGAAAGAGTCGTAAGGTATTTATTGAGAATACCACATATTAGAGATACCGTATCATTCCCAAGATTATTTTGAAGGACTCCTAATCCCTAAAGATATCTGTAGACTAGAAAATATTGAAAAAAATCATACACTTTCCTCCTATATAACTTGAAAATAAAAAAAGTTTTTTTGAAAAAAATTTGACTTTTAGTATGAAATAAATATACCCATCATCTAGAATGAGCTTAGGATTTACTTTACGATGTCCATGGAATGAGCAAGATTGGTTTATTGTTTACAGGAGGGACCTTTTTGTCTTCAGAAGGAAAGTACTGAAGAGAGGTATCTCGTTCTTCTGCGGATAAAAATCAAGAAAAGACAAGAGCTATATTAAATCTGATATTGTCTGGTGATAAATTTATAGCTAAAGAAATTTACAATATTGATAGTTCAGATTTAGCTCCCAAACATCGATTAGCCATAAAAAATACTATTGAGCAGATAGAAAAAGAAGAATGAAATATGGATGGTTATATTTTGATTCATGGTACTGATACTTTGGAATATACTGCATCAGCGCTTTCTTTTCTCCTCAAAGATATGAAGTGAAATCTCATCATTACTGGAGCAATGCAATCTATAGAAGCTTCTACGAGCGATGCTCCTGATAATTTAAAATGTTCTTTACAAGCATTAGACCAGCTTTGTTCCTCTGGTGGACATTATGTAGCTTTTGGAGAGAAATTACTTCAGTGAAATAAGGTAAGAAAAGTTGATACTCATAGTAAAATGACATTCAATACCCCATGATATAATAGTATTGGTAAGTTTGAAGATGATTCTCTGATTTTGGATAGTATGCAAAATAAAAATTATTTAGATTCTATTGATCATACGATAGTTCCTTTGTTCAAGCAGATGGATGCTTTACCGAATGTTCAATTGATTAAGTTTTTTCCGTGAATGAATTTCCAGATTTTTGATTATTTATCATCTATCCCTGATCTCAAGGGGCTTGTCTTAGAATGATATTGAGATGGTAATTTCCCTAAGGATAGAGCATTGACCACAGCTATCAAAAATTTGATCAAAAAATGAATATTTGTCGTTATTAAATCGCAATGTATTACTTGATATGTAGATCATAAGTATGAATGAGCTAAAAAGATATTAGATATAGATCATGATCATATTATCAGCTGAAAGAATATGACATCTCCAGCTACATTGACCAAATTGATGCGGGTACTCTCTCAAACGGAGGATCCCCAACAAGTAAAGTCGTATATGGAAAAAAATATTGCTGGTGAAATGTTATAAAATTTTATTTTGATATAATATAACAGGATGAAAAACTTTTCTTTGGAAGAAATTAGTAAAATAAAATGAGCTACCCCATCAGATCAAGTATTGGATTTTTTTAGTTGCTTAGATAAGTATGTAGGAGATGCTCCAATTGATTCATCTCTTTCTAGACCCGTGATTATTTATCAGGATCTGAGAAATGACCTTGTTTCAGAGTCAGATAATCTTACGATAGAGAAAATCTTAGAAAATGCTCCAGAAATGGAGGCAGGATGTGTTAAAATGAAATAATTTTATTTTTGTATATACAATATGTTTGATATAAAGTGATATGGAGAGAGAATTGTCTCTGGAGAATCTTGTGAATCTATAGTATCTTCTTTGGTAGATAAAGTAAAGCAAGATACTTCCAATGCTACAGTTTTTCTTTCAGAGGAATCTGCTCATTTACAAGCGATGGAATCTGATAAATATTTTGCTGAGAAAAAAAATAGGAAATTAGAATGAGTTCCTTTTTCAGTGAAAGACTTGTTTTTACAAAATGGACAAAAAGCAACGGCTTGTTCTATGATGTTGCATAATTATGAATCCTCATATACTGCGACAGTTTTAGATAGACTTCAAAAAGAAGGAGCAATTCTTTTGCTTAGAGATAATTGCGATATGTTTTGACATGGTAATACCAATGAAAACTCATATTATTGACCTGCTAAAAATGCAAAAGATCCCTCAAAAGTTGCTTGAGGTTCATCTGGATGAACTGCTGTTAATGTCGCTAAATGAAATGTCGTATTTGGGATTGGATCAGATACCTGATGAAGTATTAGGCAGCCTGCAGTATTAAATGGTGTTGTCGGATTTAAGCCAACATATGGGAAAATTTCTAGATACTGACTTATGTCTTATGCTTCTTCTTTGGACACAGTGGGGATTGTTGCCAATAGAGTATGAGATGTGGTAAAGATTTTAAATGTCGTATGAGGTAAGGATGAGAAAGATTTTACAACAATAGATCATGTGATATTATCCGAAGAAGCACTCAATAATTTCCAAATTGAATGAAAAAAAATAGCTTATTATAAGCAGTTTTTGGAATATGAATGATTATCAGCAGATATAAAAAATAATATTTTATCTACCTTAGATATCTTGAAATCTAAATGAGCTGATGTGGTTGAATTAGATTTTTTCCCTGCTGATTTATTGGTATCTACCTATTATACCATTGCTTTGGCTGAAACAGCCTCCAATTTGGCTCGTCTAGATGGAGTAAATTTTTGATACAGGTCTCCAAATGCGATGACCACTGAGGATGTTTATATGATGAGTAGATGAGAAGGATTGTCAGATGAGACTAAAAGGAGGATTATCGTATGAAATCAAGTCCTTTCTCAGTGAGATGGTGCAAAATTGTACAAAAAAGCACTTATAGCCAGAAAACAGATAGAAGATAAGTTTTCCAAACAGTTTGAGATGGTTGATTTTGTTATCTCCCCAGTTGTCCCTTGTGGAGCAAGGTCTTTGGGTACTGATTGTCAGCTAATAGATTGATATATGTCTGACCTATATACAGTGTGATTTAGTCTATGAAAATTACCATCTTTGTGAATCTCTACAAAACAAGGGATAGGGTTCCAAATCACAGGATGATACAATAAGGATAATGAAGTATTATCATTTGGAAATTATTTGGAAACGGTTTTGTAAAATTTTACTTTTTTTAAGGAGCAATATTCATGACTTCAAAAATTGAGCAGATCCAATCACAATTAGATAGTTTGGGAATTGAACCAGTAATATGATTAGAGACACATGTGACGATTACGAGTACTGATAGCAAGCTTTTTTGTTCTTGTAAAAATCAGGAATGAGCACTACCAAATACTTGTATTTGTCCGATTTGTACATGACAAATGGGAGTTTTGCCACTTTTAAATAAACAGGTCGTTAAAGAAGCAGTAAAACTTGCATTAGCAATTAAATCTGAAGTCCCAGAAGTAATTTCTTTTGATAGAAAACATTATTATTATCCCGATTTGCCTAAATGATTTCAAATTACTCAATATGAACATCCTGTAGCTATTGGGGGGACTGTTGATTGTTATAGGGAAGATAAGACTTCTTTTGCTGTACATTTGGATCATTTCCATATTGAGGAGGATCCTGCTAAACTAACGCATACCAAAACTGGCACCTTGATAGATTATAATAGATCTGGTAAGCCTTTATTGGAAATTGTTACTCAGCCAGATATTTATAGTATTTCTGATGCACTTTCCTATATGAATGCCCTCCACAAACTAGTAAGAGCTTTGAAAATCTCTGATGGAGATATGGAAAAATGACAATTTAAATCAGATATTAGTATTTCATTAAGAAAAAAATGAGATACAGGCTTAAATCCAAGGACAGAGATCAAAAATATGAACTCTTTCAAGTTTGCTCAAGAAGCAATTTTACAAGAGATAGAAAGTCAATTGAAATATCGGACAGAAAAATGAGAATTTAAAAAAGATCAATTGACAGTTAGATGGGACGAATCTAAATGAAAATTAGAGGTTATGAGAAAAAAGGAAAATGTGTCTGATTATAGGATTATGCCTGAGCCAGATATTCCATTTATTTCACTCAAGTGAATTGAACAAGAAATTGAATTATCTAGAGAAATACTTCCTTTTGAGATAGAAAAAAATCTGATCCAAAATACCAATTTAACCTTTAAAGAAATTCAATATTTTTCTGAAAATATCCAAAGAGCGAAACTATTATTTGCTGTAAATGTTCAGATTGATGATTTGCAGTATTTAACGAAACTTTTCCTCAATGCCTTTACAGATGAAGTTTATGGTAAGTTATCGGCTACAGATATTGTAGAAATTATTCAAGAGATGCAAAAAAGAAGTAATCGCTCAAGTACGGTTTTGAAAAGCATTGTACAACAACTAGTATCAGGGTCTTCATTTAATTGGAGAAACTATTTGGATCAAAGCGTGATTTCAGCAGAAAAACTTGTAGAAACGGTTGAAAAGGTATTGTGAGATCCTTCAAATCAGAAGGTTTTGGATGATATCAAATCAGGAAATGCTGGAGCTATTGGTGCATTGGTAGGTAAGGTGAAAGAAATTTTGTGAAATTTAGCAGACTGAAGCCAGATAAAGCAAAGCATACTTGAGAGGCTTGAATGAAAGCTAACATCAATATCTACTACAAAGGAAGTATCAAAAAAAGACTCAAATCACTTAGAAGCCCATGTAAATAATTTTTCTCTTGATGATTTTTATTTTTCAGATTCCTATCGTTCTCATAAGTTGAAAGATTTAGATGAATCCTTTTGTGGTCAAGAAGTGATGCTAGCATGATGGATACAGTCTATCCGTGATCATGGTGATTTGTTATTCATAGATCTCCGTGAAGATGGAGAAGTATTTCAAATAAAGATTTCAAAAGATAGTTTCTGAGATATGGATCAGTTATCTTGATTAACTTGTGAGTCAGTAATATCTTGTAAGTGAGTAATTATTGAGAGAAATGCAGATGATATAAATGAGAAATTAAGAACCTGAACCATTGAATTAAACTGCCAAAAACTCTATCTTTTGTCTCGCTCAAATCTTTTGCCATTTGAGATTTTGACATCTCATAAAGTTAATGAAGCCAAGAGGATGAAATATAGATTTTTGGATTTGAGAAACAATAAAATTAGAGAAAATATTTTCAAGAGGCATGAGATCATCAAAATCATGAGAAATTCTTTAAATGATAAAGGATTTATTGAGGTGGAAACCCCTATCATGGGAAAGGCATCGGATGAATGATCTAGAGAATTTATCGTACCAAGTAGGCTTTATCCTGGGCAATTTTATGTACTTCCTCAGGCACCACAACAGCTTAAACAATTATTGATGGGGTCTGGAGTAGATAAGTATTATCAGCTTGCTAGATGTTTCCGTGATGAAGATCCTAAATGAGATCGTCAACCAGAATTTACACAGTTGGATATGGAATTAGCATTTACCAATAAAGAAGAGATCATTTCCATTATTTCTGAGTTGCTCTTGAAAATTACTAGAGAGTTATACCCAAATATGAAGATCCAAAATACAAATTTTCCAAAGATTGACTATGCTGATGCGATGGAATTCTATGGATGTGATAAACCAGATATTAGATACGGTCTCAAAATGAGGACTATTACTGATGTTTTACAAGATACAGAGTTTTCAATTTTTAAACAAGTGATAGATAATTGAGGTATCGTCAAAGCATTGGTCGTGGAAAAAGATGTGGCAGATCGTTTTGCAAAGAAATATTTGGATGAGAAGTTGAGAAGTTTTTCCATTGAATGGTGATTATGATGACTAGCAAATATCCGTATTTGAGAACAGAATTTTATTACTGATAAACTCGGAGATACGATACTAAACAATATTATCCAAAAAACCTGAGCACAAAAATGAGATATCTTGTTATTTGGAGCAGGAGTAGAGAAGGTCGTAAATAAAGCTTTGGATGCTGTAAGACAAAAAATAGCAACAGATTTTTCTCTGTATGATGATAATGAACTTGCTTTTTGTTGGGTAGTGAATTTTCCAATGTTTGAAAAAACTGATGAATGAAATTGGAAATTTACCCACAATCCTTTTTCAATGCCACAAAAGGAGTTTATTACAGATTTATTGGAGCAAAGAAATGTTGAAAATATTCTCGCTGAACAATATGATATTGTGCTAAATGGTAATGAGATTGGTGGAGGTTCTATCAGAGCCCATATCCCAGAAATCCTTGAAGGAACCTATAAAGTCATGTGATACTCTGATGAAGAAATGCAAAAAAGTGTTGGTCATATGTTGGATGCTTTCCGTTATTGATTCCCTCCTCATGGTGGAATTGCTTTGTGAGTGGATAGATTGGTAATGATTTTGCAACAAAAGAAGACTATCCGTGAAGTGATAGCATTTCCAAAGACTTGAGATGGTAAAGATTTGATGATGAATAGTCCATCATTCATTTCTGAGGAAAAAAAGAAGGAAGCGAATATAAGGTCTATATAATTTATTCCTAATGTTGTTTCTTTCCCAAAAGCTCCAAAGACTTGTGAATTTTAATGATAAAATAAGCAAATAAAGGGAAAATCAATCGCAAAATAGAGGAATCTTTTAAAAGGCAGAGACAAAGACAAATTGTAGCCTTGAAAAAGGGAAGAGATGATAAGAAGAGAAATTGAGAGCTAATAACCGCTCTTGACTACCATCCTACCGGGCATATTAGGCATGGGAAATAAGAGAAAACAAGAGAAAGAAGTCAGATTTTGATTTCTTTTTCTTTATGAGTAAGAAAAATATTCTATGAAAAGAATCCTCTACAACTGCTTTTTCTCTTTTTCTTGTATTAGGAAATTGGATAGCTATAGTCAAAAAAGATGTTCAACAATCTGTTCCTCATCTGCATTTTCATCTTATCCCTCGTTTCCCTGATCATCATTTGAATCTGCGACCAAACTTTCCTAATTATGATTGAAAATTTGAGGAAGTGCTTGCAAAAATAAAAAGGAAATGTCTCTTTATTGAGAAATAAAATACTATGACTATAATTTGATTATCTATTCAAGATCCACTTTGGAAAAAGGTTATTTGATATGCTAATGATTGTCTATGGGAAGCTGGGCCAATTTTAGCACAGAAAATGATTGAGAATGATTTTTCCGATTTGGAAAGAGTGTTTGTCGCTATAGAAGATGATAAAATAGTTTGATTTTGCACCTTTACCAAAGAAGACTGAATTCCGAATTGTGAATATGCTCCCTTTATCGGGTTTATCTTTGTAGATGAGGGGTATCGTGGGAAAAGATTGAGTGAAAGACTGATTGATTCGGTAGAGGAGTATGCAAAAGCTTTAAATTTTAAAAATCTGTATATTGTCTCAGATCATAGGTGATTGTATGAAAAATATGGATTCAACAAAATAGATGAAAGTATTGATATCAAGGGTCGTAGAGAAACTATTTTTTGTAGAGCAATAAAAGAAAAGACTGATCACCCTCTTTTTTTGACGAGTAAAATTTGCGAAAAACAAGAGTTAGATTGAAAACTTAGTCTATCAAAGCTTTCAAATGAAAATGGTTTTTTGGATACTTTGAAAAAGCAGATGAAAACACAGAATACATTTGTGATGCTCGCTAGTGATCCTACTGATTATGAAAAAAATGATCAATTTTTACAGCTTGATAAGCAAGCTCTGACTCATTCAGGCCTACATTTTCAAGAATATCTTGTCTTGGATAATCGTAATAAAGATAAGGTGAAAACTGTTTTGGATCAGGCTTCTTTAGTTATCCTTGCCTGAGGCAATACTCACCAACAAAATCAGTTTTTTAGTGCAATAGATTTGGGAAAGCATTTGAAAGATATTGACTGTCCAATTGTGGGAATTAGTGCAGGAGCGATGAATTGTGGAAATGTCGTGATCAATAGTTCAGAAAAAAGTAAAAATCCTGATTTGCCTCTAATTTTGAGGGGAATGGGAATTTCACAATATACTATCGTTCCACATTTTGAGAAAAAGCAAAAAAATCCTGATGAAATGAAACTTATCATCCAAGCATCCCAAAAAACAAAAATTTATGCACTTCAAGATGGTAGTTATCTCTTAAATGATACAATCTATGGAAGATGTGACCTCATATATCAAGGGGAAATTACAAAGATTTGTGATAATTGAGAAAGCCTTTTATTGCAAACATAATCAATAAACCAACTTAATATCCAAGACTCCTAAAAATCGCTCATACTATTAGGAGATATTAGGCATGAGAAATATTAGTATCAAAAAATTCTATTTATAAAATTAAGATGAATAATAACTATCAACTTTTGGAAGAGAAGATAAGACATAGAATCCAAGATAATGACTATACTTTTTCCTCTTTTTCTGATTATTCAAGAGAACAGATTTTGTCTCTTTTCAAGAAAATTTCTTTACAGTTATGACCGATATATGGCTCTTGAAAAGCTAATTTCCTCAAAATGCTAGAAGGAAAAGATAGAAAAAGTTTTTTCTTGGAATATGAAGGAAAGCCTATCTGAACCTTAGTTTTCAAGACCTCTCCGCTAGTAGAGGATAAAAAAACTTGTGCAAAACAAGGATATTTGGAATTAAAAAGCCTATTCCTTTTTGATGATCAAGGGAAGGGGCATATTTGGAAACTTTGGGAAAAGCTTTTGGAAAGCATAAGAGAGATGAATACTCCTCTTGATGGGATACGAGTTTCTATAGATAAGAACCAGGCTTCTGAAAGCCTAAATATGTTTCAAAAACTATGATTTCAGGTGCTCTATGAATGGTACGGAAAATATAATTCTGAAGCAACAGAATTGTTTTTATATTATCCCTTGAATGATAATTTTGAATATAAAAGAAGGGGATTGCCGATTAAAAACCTTATTTTGACCAGATTTCTGCAGGTCTAAAAACTGTAGAATGAAGGACTTGACCTCATTTTGAAAGCTATAAAGTCTGAGATATTTTAGTATTCATCTCAGGAGGAAAAGTAATTGAAAAACCAATACAAGCAGTCATCAGATATCCCTCTGTAAAAGCATATTTGGAGCAAGAGGGACTTGAAAATTGTTTGCCATGAGTTTCAAATCTCACGGAAGCTGAAGAGGCTTATTTATCCATCCCTGGCTACCCAGAAAAGATTGAAAAAT
Organism: uncultured bacterium; assembly: GCA_963540355.1. Classification (GTDB taxonomy): domain Bacteria; phylum Patescibacteriota; class Gracilibacteria; order Absconditabacterales; family Absconditicoccaceae; genus HOT-345. Next base: position 50,913 of record CAUTND010000003.1, on the reverse strand, counting down.
ATGGTATGCTTGCTTTTAGAATATAAATGATTTTTATGCACTATTCATTTTCAGTCCAAGAACCTTATAGATCACTTATCCTTTCAGGACAAAAAACCATAGAAGGCAGACTCAAAAAAGGAAAATTTGCCAGCCTTCAAGTTGGAGATTTCCTTGAACTTGAAGAGAGTGGAGCTATTTTTGAGGTAGTAAGATTGGTGTTTTATCCTAGTTTTTATGCTATGTTGAGGACTGAAAGTTTGGAAAAAGTGCTTCCAAATATTGCTGATCTTGAGCAAGGAGAAGCAGTTTACTATCAGTTTTTTAGTCCAGAGCAGGAGAAAGAATTTGGAGTCTTGGCAATAGAAGTGAAAAGCATGAGAACGAAGAGAAGCAAAAACCATATGAAATAGGGTCCTTTCATTGGTATTATAAGTCCCACTTATTTTAAGTCAGATTTTTTGCCTTTTTCTGAAAAATAGCTATACTTAAGGGAACTTTAGCACGCTTTTTTCGCTCAGATGACAATCTTAAAAAAAAATAAAAAAAACAGCTTTCAGCGACTCATTCAGCTCAAAGAAAAGGCGAGTATTCCTGTCAATATTAGGTGGGTTTCGATTTCGCTTTTCCTTTTTATGATGGGATGGGGACTATGAGGAGATACTTTTTTCTCAGTATATGTTAAATCCCTGATGAGCTCGGGATTAGGATTAACGCTTATTGGAACTCTTCTTCCTTTAGTAAAACTTGCAGTGGTTATTCCTGTTGGAGTGATGAATGATCAGGGAAACACTAGATATCTCCTTTTGCTTGGGAAAATTCTGTATGCTGCTTCAGGTTTTTTCTATTTTTTGGCAGGAATGGAGGCTTCAGCAGGCTTATTGCTTCTTGCTGTAATTTTGAATGGAATCGCAAGTTCGACCATGTTTACTACTTATCGTACCTTGTACGGAAAAAAATCACAGAAAAAGAACCGTAGCAAAATTTTTGGAGTCTATTTCTCCAGTATCAATATGGCCTATGTGATTGGGGCTTTGATCAGTGCTTTTCTAGTCTCTTATATAGAGTTGCCTTATATGTACCTTTTTATTGTGATTTTTGCGATTATTTCTCTCCTGCAAGATGGAAAAATTCAAGATTTTATTTCAAAAAAATTCTCCAAATCTCGAAAAAAACGAGGGAAACTGAGCGAAAACTTTGAACAAGAAATTGATGAAGATTTCCATAATATCAAAAAACTGATGGGGAAAAGGGGGGTAATTGCTAATTTTTGTAGAGAAATAGCTTCGTTTAAGCCTTGGAAAAGAATGTTTTCGGCATTAAAGCATTATGGACGACCAATGTATGTTGCACTAGGATCGCAGTCTTTGGTGAGCTTTATGAACTATGTAGGTTTTCTTTTTATCCCTCTCATTGCTATTGAAAATAATCTTTCGCTCTCACAAATTGCAATTCTCTTTGCTGTCATGAGGTTGCCTTATATGATCAATGTATTAATTGGGGGATTCGGAGATAAATACAGTAAAAAAATTCTGATTACGATTCTAATGTTACTGAGTGCTCTTCTCTATATTTTATTTGGGCTTTATGATGGATTTTTGGCAATTGTTCTGCTCAGTTTTGCTTGTTCTTTGATGGTTGCTTTGCTTTCACCGATTACTGCCGCTTTGATCATTGGATATGCTAAGCCTCAAGATAAGGGACTGATGGCAGGTTTACAGGAGTTTGTCAGTAGAATCGGAGAAATTATTGGTTCCTTAGGATTTGGTCTCCTTTCTGCTTATCTTGGTATGAAAGGATCTTTTGTTACATTAGGGATTGCACTTGCTGTGCTCAGTGGATATCTTCTTTCCAAAAAACTTCTCAAAATAAAGACTAGAGATCATGAGGCAGAAAAAGAGCTTCAGGCTAAGGAGCCTCTTCCTTTATTTATAAGAGAAAAATAATAGCAAAAAAACCTTTTTATGTTTTGACAAGTAATGCTCATGCTTGAAGCCAGAAATCATGATGAGGAAAAATCTGAAATTGAAATACAGTATAGCCTTATTATGCAAAGCCCTGAGATTATTTCACGATCAGCTCGCCTTCCTATAGATGCTGAAGAAGATTTGGTTCATCGAGAAGGAGGAATGATAAGTTATCTCCATGAAAAGATTTCTCAGTAGATTCAAACTCTTTTGAGCGCAGAAGATTTTCAAAAATTGCCTCTTATCGCAGAATGGAAAACTTTCTCTATAGGAACCGGAGCCAAAAAATATGATACAGACCCCTTTCTCAATGACCACTTGTGAAAACCTTAACCATCAATGACCGTTTATTTGCTTTGATTCATAGCAGAAGGACTGAGTTTAATCATGCAGAAATCAATGCCTTTTGTTATCCTCAAGCCATCCTTACCCAGCTCAAAAAAGCTTTTTCTCAACCCCAAAAATAATCCTTAAAAAGAAAAAAAGCTGATCCCTTTAGTCAGTCAGCTCCTTTTTTGCCCTTTCTTCAACCTTTTTCAAATCCTTCACGGCTTCCAAGGTGGGACAAATAATCATCTCAGAAACCTTACGATATTGATTGATCAGATTATCTTTGCTTACTTCTGTTCCAAGTAAATTCTTAATGATTGAAAAACTCTCTTGAGAACTGTATTCTATCGTTTCTCAAAAATCATCTTGAGTCAGACTTTCATGTTCTCTTTTTTTGAGCCAAGCTTGATTGATCGGATGCTCTGGACTTAATTCACTCAGCGGTAAAGTCTGAAACATACAAAAACTAGACTCCAGACCAATTTCATGATCGCGATAAATCTGTCCGATACAGGTCGCAAGCTTTCCACTTTCGTTTCCAATTCCCGTCACCAAGGCAATTTTTTTCATAATCGGAATATGATCATCATTTCAAAAGCCATTTTCGCTTAGGAGGAGCTTTTTATTGATCGGAAATCCTTTTTTTAGATAGTGTTCTCGGACTTTATAGCCCTTTTTTTGAAATCTTTTCTCAAAAGCAAAAATCAGATCATACATCTCTTCAGGATTGATATGAGTAATCACCAAGTGTGGTTTAATCCCTGTTACCGTTTCAATTCTTTTCAAAGTCAGCTCAGCATGCTCCTGACAAGGTTTTTGTTGTTTGGTCATCGGAGTATTTTCAATAATATGCTGGGCGTTGATGCAGACCAAAATCTCAATTTCTTGTTTAAAACTGGCAATTAACTTCCTTTTCGTGTCAGGATCATAGCCTTCAAAAAGTCTGACCGCAAAATCATCTTTAAGTAGTTTCCCATTGACCTCAACATAGAGTTTTCATGGGGTATGATCCACTCTGTTTTGGAGCTCTTGATGCATCAGATCGCGATACTTTTGATTATCAAAATTTATTTCCATCTTCTGGAGATTCAAAATTAAAGCTTTGCTTTATTATAGGGCTTTTACGTATTTTTGTCAAAAGTGCTTGCGATTTCCCTTGAAAAATCCTTTACAAAAACTAAAAAACAGTTAGCATTTAATTCTTTTTAAAAAAGCTGATGCAAAACGCCATTTCTCATCGCCCATCACGAGATGAATACTTTATGGAAGTCTGTAGAGCTATTGCAAAAAGAGCGACTTGCGATCGCTGAAAAAGTGGCTGCGTAATCGCTAGAGACCATCAGATTTTGGTGACAGGATATGTGGGAGCACCTATTGGCTTACCTCACTGTGATGAAGTTGGGCACTTATTAAAAGAAGTGAAACATGAAGATGGACATAGCTCTCAGCACTGTATGAGGACAGTGCATGCCGAACAGAATGCGATTTGCCAGGCCGCAAAACTCGGCGTAGCTCTGAAAGGGGCGACCCTTTACTGCAAAATGACTCCTTGTAGAGCCTGTGCCATGATGATCATCAACTGTGGGATTACTCGCGTTGTCTGTGAAAAAAAATATTATGCTGGAGCTGAAAGTGAAGAAATGTTCAAAAAAGTCTGAGTTCAGCTTGAATTTTTTGATGAAGAAGTAGAAAAATATTAAACTGCTTCATATAGAGCATAAAAAGAGGAAGCTATTGAAAAGTAAGAGGAAATCTCTATATTTCAGCATCAAGGGTAATTAGCTCAGTTGGTTAGAGCGCTTGCTCGACATGCAAGAGGTCACTGGTTCGAGTCCAGTATTACCCAAGTTTGCTTTGGTCTTAAAGCTAAAATGAAACTTTTTTTCAGATTTTTTCTTTTAAACTATGAAACTTACTGTTAATCCTTCACAAAGATATGCGAAAATGAGAGCTCATACCGCAACTCATCTTTTACATGCAGAGCTTGGAAAGATTTTTCCAGATACGAAACAGGCAGGATCTCTCGTAGATAGTGACTTGCTCAGATTTGACTTTTATGCTGATAGACTGCTTACGCAGCAGGAACTTGCAATGATTGAAAAAAGGATCAACCAGATGGTTTATCTTGCTCGTGAAGTTAAAATTGAAGAAATGAGCATTGAAGATGCTGGGAAACTCGGTGCAAAAATGTTTTTTGAAGAGAAGTATGGTGATATTGTGCGTGTTGTTCAAATCAAGAATGATGAACTGCCTCAAGAAATGCAGCAGGATGATAACGCTGCTTATTTTGCAAGTTACGGAAATCTCCTTTCAGTTGAGCTGTGTGGAGGGACACATGTTGCAAATACCAAAGATATTGGAGCTTTTACCATTATCTCACAGGAAGCCGTTGCCTCAGGGATCAAGAGAATCACTGCACTTACCTGACCGAGAGTGCTTGAAAAGATAGAAAATCAGACTTCTTTACTTTCAAATCTTACCCAGCTTTTGGAAGTAAAATCCTTCGCTCAGCTCGCAGAAAAAGTAGAAAAACTCATCAAAGATTTCTCTGAGATAAAAAGTCAATTTGAGACCCTGGAAACAAAACTTATACATGAATTTTTAGTCAATGGAGAAAAGAAAACAAACGCTGACTTTGATGTCATTATGAAAGTCCCTACCGATATGAATTTCAAAAATCTCGGAAACGAAGCAAAACAGCTTTTCGCTGGGAAAAGAGTTCTTTTGGGAAGTATAGCAGGAAATTTTATGCTTTTGATGCCAGGTGGACTCTCTGCTAAAGAGCAGGCACAGAAATTAGGATTAAAAGGTGGAGGAAACGAACAGCAAGTTCAGGGAAGAGATGAAAAAGTGGTAGAATTACTTTAATCAGTAGGAGGTTTACTCCCTATATTCTCTGATCATTCTGAATTCTCTTAGATGGACAAAGATGAACAAAATTGTATTTTGTTAGTTTTGAGAGATGATATCCCCTTTTGGAATCTACCCTGATGGTGATTGGAATCTTGAGAAGTGACTTGGGAAGAGGGTATTCTTGAAGTCAATGAAGAAAAAGGACTTGATGTAAAGGTTGAACACTTGCTTGCTATCTATGCAAAAGAAGATAATCACGATCTTGTATTTCTTTTTCTTTATAAGAAAAATTGAGGAACTCTTGTTCTCAATGATGAAGCACAAGGTTGTGAGCGGTATCCTCTTGATCAGCTTCCAGAAAATATTTTTCCCCAATCATAAGATAAAAATTTTAGACTTTTTTCCTTCCCAGACCTCAGAAACAGTTCTCTTAAAAAAGCATACTCAAATCTTTTGCTTAGCACCCAGTAAAAGTAGAGAAACTCTTTAAATGTTTTTTCAAATTATGTAAATTTCAAATTAGAACCTCGGTTAATTTTCTATCAAAAATCTCTCTTGAAAATAATGAGAGTTTAGCTATCTTTTCCCTGTTTTATCTTCTATCTATCTGCCATGGCAAAAAAATTCTATATCACGACAGCAATTGCTTATATGAATGCAGGTCCTCATGCAGGGCATGCTTTAGAGATTATTCAGACTGATGCTTTGGCGAGGATGTGGAGATTTCTCGGGTATGAGGTGATTTTTCAGACAGGAAGTGATGATCATGGAATGAAGATCCGAAATGCAGCAAAGGCAGCCAATCAAGAAGTTCGTAGTTTCGTAGAAGCAAATACTCAGCTTTTTAAAACTTTGTACGCTAAGCTTGGGATTTCTTATGATGTGTTTCAGCAGACTTCTAGTCAAGACCTGCATTATCCTTGAGCTCAACTGATGCGAAAAAAGCTGGTTGAAGCTGGAGATATCTACAAAAAATCTTATAAAGGCTTGTATTGTGAGGGCTGTGAGGCGATGAAATTAGAAAAGGATCTCATTGATGGGAAATGTCCTGATCATCCCAATAAAGAGCTTCAGGAAATTGAGGAGGAGAACTACTTTTTTAAGCTTTCAAAATACAAAGATCAAGTTGCTCAGCTTATCAAAGATGGGGTTTATCAGATAGAACCTGAAATCAGAAAAAATGAAATCCTTGCTTTCTTAGAAAAGGCAGAAGATGTGAGTTTTTCTCGTCAGAAAGCGAAGATGCCGTGGGGAATTCCAGTTCCTTGAGATGAGGAGCATGTGATGTATGTGTGGTGTGATGCTTTGACCAATTATTTGACAGGACAGGGATTTGGGCGTAATGATCAACGAGAAGCGATTTGGCCTGCAGATGTGCATGTGATTGGGAAAGATATTCTGAGATTCCATGCTGCTTTTTGGCCTGCAATGCTAATTTCTGCTAAGCTTCCTTTACCAAAGACCTTGCTTGCTCACGGGCATTTGACCCTCAATGGTGCGAAAATGTCCAAATCTACTGGGAATGTCCTTGATCCTGAAGCGGTAATTGAGCAGTATGGAAGAGATCCTTTTGTATTCAATCTGCTTTATGATGTTTCGCTCAATGCTGATGGGGATTTCTCTATGGAGAGGCTTGCAAATGTTTATAATAGTATGCTGATCGGTGCTTGGGGAAATCTCGTAAATAGAGTAGTTAGTCTTTGTGAAAAATATGGAATCAATACTTGAAAAGCTGATCCTGAACTCTTGAAATCACGGAATGAAAGTGATGAGGATATGAATTTTGAAACTTTTTTGCAGAAAATAGAGGCTCGCTACCTCAAGACTTTTGATTTGCAGGGGTATTTACAGGATTGGTACCGCATCGTGCAGAAAGCGAATGAATTTATCACGAAAGCTGAGCCTTGGAAAAAATGGAAAGAGGAAGCAACAAAAGCCGAAGCTGAAAGGGATTTGCAGTTTTTGCTTTATGTAGTGAAAAATCTGACCCTTCTCTCTGCTCCAATCCTTACCGTTGGTTTTGATAAGTTGAAAGCCATCTTAGGAATTGAGGCTTTGCAAGCGATTGATACGAGCAAAAATTTGGATTTCTCACTGGTGCAATCTGCTTTTGATCTGAAAGAGTTTGGTGTAGATTTGAAGCCTGAAATCTTATATGCGAGAGTGGAAGAATAAAATTAAAGATATGCTAAAGAGGTAGAAAGCATTCTTTGTTTTTAGATTTGACTTTTAAAATTATTGAAGGCACTTGGTAGTATCCTACTCTGAAAGGATAAAAGAATGGTCTATAGAATAAAGGAAAAATTTATTAACTTATGCTTCCTTTCTTAGAAGTTTATTTATCTTGTAGGTCTTATACGGAATGGTTAAGGCTTAAAACCTTAAGTCATCTTGTAGATATTTCTATTTTTACCAAGCATTGACATTTTAACTCTGCTGGAACAAATTTTCTTGAGCAAGGCTTGCATTTTGTCCCGATTTCAGTAAAAGGAAGTGATTTTATATTCTATTGTATAGCACGATGACAACAGAACTCTTGCAAGTAAGCGATATTAAGTTCAAGTTTGTAAATGTTTCCGAAGTAATGGAAGCGGATATCAAGAAATCCGTAGAGCATCAAATCGCCAATAAAGGGCAAACGATTTTGAGAAAGATTTATGCGAAGAATATTGATGCAAAGGTAATTATTGATTATGTGATTACCAAGAATAAAAGCGGACTTTACGAAGCAGATTTTATTTTCCTTTACAATGGGGAGAGATTTGTGGTAGAAAATCATAAAGGATTCAAGATTGCAACTGACTTGGTGGCTCATGCTTTTGATAAATGGAAGAGAAAAGTGCTTGGATTCTGGGGATTTTTGAGTAGATAGTTGCTTCATTTAAGGTGAGAAAAGAAAGAAATCTGAATAGAGCTTCGGAACTTTCTTTCTCATCAGCTTTTTTTTATTTTTAGCAGCAAGCGAACATGACAAAGAAAAATTTTCTCACCAGAGAAGGGTATGAAAAACTAATTGCCGAGCTTCAGGAACTCAAACAGGAGAAATTACCTGCGGTTTTGGAGAGATTGGCGGAGGCGAAAGCGATGGGTGATCTTTCGGAAAACTTTGAATACAAATCCGCTATGGAGGACAAGGATTTCATCAATTCTAGGATTGTTGAGATTCAGAATTTGATCAATGATGTAGAGATTATTGATAAAGAAAAAGAAAGCAAAAAGGCTGATAAGACCGTTGATTTTGGCTCTACTGTCGTGGTAAAGTTTGAAGATGATGATAAAGAATACGAAGTAAAAATTGTTGGAACTGGAGAAGTAGGGATTGATGATGGGTTATTGATTTCGTTTGAATCTCCGCTCGGACAGGCGATTAGAGGAAAGAAAGTCGGAGAAGTTGCAAAGATGAGACATGATAATGGAAGAAAAAATGTAAAAATTATTGCAGTAAAGTAAGTCCTTAGCCTTTCTTGCTTGAGAAAAAGGACTAGAAAGCAAAGCTCCCTTTATCTCGCCTCAAAAGTGGGCTATCAAACTTGAGCAATAGCATTGAATCGTTTTCTTTCATCTCTTAGATTTCTTCTATGTACAATCCTTACGATTTCTATTTCAAAAAAGCGAAAAAAGAATGATATAAAGCAAGAAGTGCCTTCAAACTTGAGGAAATTCAAGAGAAGTTTTTTTTGATTAAGAAAACAACAAAAAAGGTGTTAGATATCGGTTGTGCACCGGGAAGTTGGCTTCAATACACGATTAGTCAGCTCAAGAAATTGCAAGTGAAAGATTATAAAGTGCTAGGATTTGATCTTAAGCCGGTAGATTTACATTTACCAGGTTTGCATACCTATGTGCAAGATGTGACTCAGGTAGAGGAGGTCAAGGCGATCCTTGCTGAGCATCAGCTTTCAAAATTTGATTTTATTCAGTCAGATATGGCTCCCAATACTATTGGTCTCAAGGATATTGATGCAATGAGGGCGATAGATTTATTAGAGCAGACCTATTGGCTTTATGATCAGCTTTTGGATGAGAAAGGCTCCTTCGTAATTAAAGTCTTCATGGGACCTGGATTTGATGAGTTTGTAGCCAAGATGAAGAAGAGGTTTGGAGGGAAAAATATCAAGCTTTTTAAGCCAATTAGTTGCAGAAGTCAGAGTAAAGAAACTTATGTAATCAAGCTTCCTCCTTCTCAATAAAAAAACAAAAAACAGATCCTTCAAGGGGAGCTGCTTTTCGTCCGCAGAATCAGGTACAACTACCTTTTTCTACTTACAAGGTTCTACTACACGATGAATATTATATATACTTTGTTTGATTTGTCAAAAAAATAAAAACTTTTTTCTACTAAGGCAACTTTATATTTCTAAAGGCAGGTATAACCATGGATGCAGTAAAGAAACAGCTTTGGGAAAAACTTCAAGATGATATCAGTGAGCTTAATGAGGGCTTACAAGAGCTCTTGGAAACCGGAGCTCATAGAGGAACGATTGAAGAAGATGAGGTTATCTCCGAAATTGATGATATGGATGGAAATATCAAAATTTTGGAGAAATTTTATGATCTTGCAGATAAGCTCGGTATCAAGATTTTGACTATTGAGGAAGTGCTAGAAAAGGAGCAGGAGAACAGCAAAAAAGAAACTAAACTCGGGAAAGTCAGTCTTTATGGGAAAACCGACACCTTGGTAGATAGTCAGCATAAAGATTTTATCAAGCTCTATTTCAACGATATTTCCAAGATTCCGCTTCTTACCTATGATGAAGAAAGGGAAATCGCAAGAAGAATCAAAAAAGGGGATGAAGAAGCCAAAAAAAAGCTAATTGAATCCAATCTCAGACTCGTGATTTCTATCGCAAAGAGATTCTTCGGTTCTCGTCTGACTTTTTCTGATTTGATTCAAGAGGGGAATATCGGACTGATCAAGGCGATTGAAAAATTTGATCCGGACAAGGAGTTCAAGTTTTCTACCTATGCGACCTGGTGGATCAAGCAGTCTATTACCAAAGCGATCGCTGATATGAGTAAGCATGTAAGGATTCCTGTGCATTTGATTGATGAGATGAATTCCTACAATAAAGCCTATCAACTTCTTTTCCAAAAGCTTGGTCGTGAGCCAACAAGTAAAGAAATCTGACAGAAACTCGGCTTTCCAATCAAGAAAATTAAGAAACTTGAAGAAGTGATTTTCGGAAATGTTTCGCTTGATAGAGAAGTTGGGGACGAGGGAAGAGATACGCTCGCTGATCTCCTAGAGGATGGAAATACGCTCAGACCTGATCAAATCGCAGAAAGGTCTGCTTTGAGAAATAATCTGGATATGATCCTTGGGATGCTTGATGATAGAGAGGCAAAAATCGTGAAGATGAGATATGGAATTGATGGTCCAAAATTTACCCTTGAGCAGGTAGGGGAGGAATTTGATGTAACGAGAGAAAGAGTAAGGCAGATTGAACAAAAGGTGATCCAAAAGCTCAAAGAACATCAAGGACTCCAAAAAATGCTCGGTATTGAGGATGATATTGAAAAAATGAATAGTGATACCGGTAAGAAGAAGAGAGGAAGAAAGCCTGCAGTCAAGGAAAAGGAATATGATGAAGACGAAGATTATTATGGCGGTTATGATGATGAAGATGATAGTGATTTTGAGGTGAATTATCACGATGAGGATGATGAATAAGAATTTGATGAAGTTTCCGATACCAAGGAAACTTTTTTTATTCATCACAGTACATCACTTCTGGATCAAGCATGACTCCAAATTTTTCAAAGACTAAAGCCTGAATCTTTTCAGCAAAACGCTTGATTTCTTTTCAGCTTCCTCCTTCATTGATGAGAATGAGGGCATGTTGATCTGAAATTTTCACTTTCCCTTCCTGATAACCTTTTAAGCCACAAAGATCAATAAGCTGTCCAGCAGAAAGTTTCATTTGTTCATTATCCTGAAGATAAGCTTTAAGTTCAGGAAATTTTGAGTGAAGGATTTCCCATTGAGGAATTCAGATTTCTGGATTTTTAAAATAACTTCCAGCTGTACCAATCTGAGTTCGATCAGGAAGTTTTTTTGCTCTGATCTTTTCAATTATTAAGCTAAGTATAAGAAGTTTCTCTTGAGGATTTAGTGTTGTAAAATTAATACCCTCAGCTTCAAAACTACTTTGGATATCAGCATATCCTGTATTGAAATTATAATGCTCATCAATCTTTTTGAGCTTAAAAATAACATGTGTGATGATAAATTTTCCTTGCAAATCCTCCTTAAAAATACTCCTACGATAGCCAAAATTACATTCTTCTTTAGCAAGTTTCTGGATACTCTTACTTTCAAGATGTACACCGATTACTTCATCAATTGATTCACAGGCTTCTTGCCCATAGGCACCAATATTAGAAACAGCACTTGTCCCTACATTTCCAGGAATGGCAACGAGATTTTCTATACCCCCTCGCTGCTGTTCTTTACAGGTTCTGACAAAATCATTTCGCACTTCTCCTGCACCAACTTGAACGCGGACATGCTCTGAGCTTTCTTCTAGAATTTTGATCCCTTTGATAGCAATATGGAGCACAATACCGTCAAAAAAATCTGAACAAAAAAGTGTGTTGCTCCCTCCTCAAAGGATCCAATGCTTTTCCGAGGTCCATTCGGGAGTTTCAAGGAGCTGAAGAAGCTGATACGTACTGCTGACTTCCGTAAAATATTTTGCAGTACAAGGGACTTGGAGCGTATTCATCGTTTGAAGGGGAACATTAGACTGCATTTTCGTTATCATAGGAAGTAAAGTATCTTAAGCCTAAGGATTATATGAGCGAATGCAAATAGAAGTTACATAATTTTTTTTCGCAAAGCTGCTTGCTTTCTAAGTGAGAAAAGCTATCTTTAATCCAAATTTACTATCTTAAATCCAGATGAAAACAGCACTTCTAGAAACCTACCTCCAAACTCCACTTGAAACAACGAAAAAATCTGATTTTTCTCCCTTTTTAGAACATCTTTTGGCGAGAATTGATTATCATATCAAGAAACAAGGCAAAATCTTGCTCATCACTTTGACCAAAAAATCTTCTGAAGAGGTGACAAATTTTCTCATTGCTCAGGGCTATAAAGCCTTTTATCTCCACAGTGAAATCGCAACTATTGATCGCCGAGAAATTATAAAAAAGCTGAGAATGGGTGAAATTGATATTATTGTCGGAGTAAACCTCCTGAGAGAGGGTATTGATCTTCCAGAAGTGAGTTTGATTGGAGTTTTGGATGCGGATAAAGAAGGATTTTTGAGGTCTACGACTTCGTTGATTCAGATTATTGGGCGTGCTGCGAGAAATCCTGAGAGTGAGGTCATTCTCTATGCTGATAGCTTTACCGAGTCTATGCTCAAAGCCCTTTGGGAAACCTATCGTCGCCGTTCTATTCAAGAGCAGTTTAATACTCAACATGGCATTACTCCAAAACTCGCCTCTTCTAATGTAAAATCCCTTGAAACGGTAAAAACAGACCTCGGTTTAGATCAGGATTTTTGAAGCTTAACCAAGTGAAAAGTAAAGAAACTCAAAAAAGCAACCAAAGCAGAAAAAGAGATTATTCTCAAAGACCTCAAAATTCAGCTTGATGATGCGATTAAGGCTCGAGAATTTGAAAAAGCCGCGTTAATCCGCGACCAAATCAAAGAAATTACGGGAGAATAGCATATGACTTTTAGTAGAGAGGAAGAATGAAGTTTTTGTCGTCTTTTTCTGTATTAAATTCAAGTGCAGGGACAAGATAAGCCCCTTTTTTGAGCCAAATCATCTTTCCTTTTTGCATTTCAATACTGCCTTTCTCGCCTTTTTTTGAAGTATCAATATTTCCAAGCTCAGCAACTTTTTCCAAGATATGTTCTATTGTGCTAGTAAAAGGGTAGTTTGAGAGCTCATAGCTCTGGAAGTCAAAGGACTCAAGCGCGGAAATTTCCTCGGTATTATAGTCAAAGGTAATGCTCATTCCCTTTTTCTGATCCCTAGCTTCATCTCGGATTTCTTGTTTTTCTAGCAGTCTTGGATAAAACAGGGTAACGATTCCTTCATTCTTATCAATATCTTCAATTTTTGGAGCCCCATAATATTTGAGAGAAAGTCCAAAGTCTGAAAGCTGATTTTTGATTTTTTTTATAACACTTTTCTCTGAAAATGGCTTCACTTCCGATTTTTTAACTGTAGGAGAGGGGAGAGCTGTTTTCTTACGAATAATGTTGAGACTTTTTTCATTGAAATCAACCAAAAACTCATATTTCCCCTCTTCATCACTAAAGTAGAAGTTTTGCAGTTTCCCTTTCTCAAATTTATTTAGAGAGAATTCAGGGAAATTGAGCTGTTTACTGAGTTTTCAAAATGAAGGTAAAGCTTCAGCTTTTTCTTTTCCAACGAGATAACTTTTTTCAAGCTTAGGAAGCTGTTTTTCTCCGATATGATAGCGAGGTTCTGCCTGATGTAAAGAATTATTACTTTCCTCTTCTTCTCGTGGCTGAGAAAAGAGTAAAGAATCAGGATTTTCATCTAAGCTGCTTGTACTCACCACCTGGGCTGTTTTAGCAAGTGCTTCAACTTCGTTTTCTGAGTTAAAGCTGAGTTCTCAAAAGGCTTTATCTTTGGAGAAAGTCAGAATTTTTGGATTACTAAGAAGCTTCGGCTTAGAATTGATATTTATAAATCCTAGTACGAAAAGCACCAAAAAACAGCCAAGTGCTACACTAAATCCAGAAAAGTAAAATCTAAAATTACGTAGATAAAAAGCTAAATATTTTGGATTTTCAGCTTTCTTTGCTTGAATTTGCTTCTGAACCTGATTACGAAGATTCTTTTCAAAAGTTTTATCATAGCGAAGTTTTGGAACTTCCATTGAATTGAGGAGTTTTTCTAGTGCTTTTCCTTCAGTTTGAAGTTCTGGATGTTGCTTAAGGAGTTCTTTTGTGTGCATGAGATCAAAAGAATGAGAACTAAAACTTAGTTTCAAAAGTGTTCACAAAGTGTTTTCATTGTTCTAGAGAAGAGTTGTCTGCAGGCATCTTCGCTTTTCCCGAGGAGAGGGGCAATTTCTTCATAGCTGAGTTCTTCTCGTAACCTCAGAAGAATAATATCTTTTTTCTCTTCTCCTAAAGTATCTAAAAAGCTGAGAATTTCCTTCGTTTTGGCTTTGATTTCTAGTTGTTCCAAGAGGGGTTCTGTTGTATCTGGAACCAATTCCTCCTGTAAAGGGAGTTCGTCTTTGGTTTTTCTAATATTGTCAACTCGCTTATGATGTGCGATTCTGAGCATCCAAGCAGAAAAGTTGCTTTTCTCATCTACTTCAAAATGTGATAAGCTTTCAAAAGCTGCTAGGAAAGCTTCAGAACAAAGGTCTTGGGTCAGATTTTTATTTCCATTACATTTGAAGAGGAGATAACGATAGACTTTCGGAAATGCTCTTTCGTAGAGAGTTTCAAAAGCATTGTATTTCCCTTGTTGAAAAGCAAGAATAAGTTCGTGGTCAGAGCGATACATCGGCATTTCAGTAAATTAAAGAACGCTCTTAGTCTAAGAATAGGCGAGAAATTATCAAGAGTATTCTTCTCTTGGGTCGTAAAAAATGAGAAAATGTGACAAGATAAAAAAATAGAGCTTCTAATATTTCTTATACAATTGTAAAAAGAATAGAAGGGAGCTTTAAACTTTATTTTACTTATAAAATTCTTGATTTGCGATAGTAGCGTTTTGTGAGGAGCTTCTTCCTATGCGTGCATTCCTTTATTCCTTTTTTAAAAAGAGAAAGAAACTTTTCATGAATTTTTCCTCCACTTCCATTTGAAAACGAAACTCAAAACCTTACACTCAAATCTGGATTTTTTATTCATTAATCTCCTGTGGTCATGAAAATTAGTTTGGAACTCTGAAAAGTTTTGGGAATGCTTGATATTGCTTCCAGATTCGTTTCCAAAAATTCTACCTTACCGATTTTGCAGAATATTTATCTCAAGGCTTCTATTGATAGTCTGTTGATTAGAGCAACGGATATGGAAAAATATGTAGAAATTGAGATACCATGTGCAATTCAAATTGAAGGTTCTGTGACAGTAAATGCCAAGACTTTCCTTGATATTCTCAAGACCATTGAAAGCGAAAGTGTGGAATTTTCGGTCGATCAGATGACAAATATTATGACCATCAAAACCCCAAAGGATACCTTTGAAATCAATGGAATTCCTGCTTCTGAATATGTTGCTTTGCCAGAAGTTCCACAGGAAAATAGTTTTATGCTCGATACGACAATCTTCTCTAAAGGGATTGAAAAGGTAGAATATGCAATTACTGAAAAGAGTTTTTCTCCAGTTTTGACTTGAGTTTTGATGAAGTCTAAGCTTGAGGAAGGGCAGCCAAAGATTATTTTTGTAGGAACAGATAGCTTTAGACTCTCTGAATACAAGACCTTAAACACCCAGGCAAGCGATTTTTCACTCATCATCCCAAAGGTTTCTATCAATGATATCAAGCATTTAGTAAACTATGCAATTGATAAGGAAGTTCCTGAAATGCAGGTAAAATATTCAGAAAATCTGATCGCTTTTGAGCTTATGATTGAGGGAATTAAGATTGTTGCGACTTCGCTTTTGATCCAAGGGAATTTCCCAGAATATGAGAGAGAGGAGGTGATGCCAACCCAGTTTGTTACCAAGATTATGCTTGATAAAAAAGACTGTGAAAACGCTATCAAAAAAATCTGAATTCTGACCAGAGATATCAATAATTTCATCCAGATTGAAACTCAAGGGACTAAAGTTGTGATTTCTTCAGGAAAGACCGATAAAGGAGCAGGAACAACAGAAATACCAGCAATTATTGATGGAGAAGCGCTAAGCTTTGCGGTGAATGGAAGATATGTGACTGATTTCATTAGAACAATGGCTTCAGATACCTTGATTTTCAATATTATCAATAATCAAAAGCCGCTTGTCTTTATGGATAAGGACGATAATTCTAATAGATATGTGGTAAGACCGCTTACTAATATGTAATTTCAGCTTTTTTCTCTTATAGATGAAAACTTCTTTTCTTAAAGCTTTTACACTCGTTGAGATGATTATTGTAATCATGGTACTTGCTATCCTTGCATCTCTTGGAATTGCAAGACTTTCAACGATTGGTGCAGATAAATTTGGTGCGGAAAGCTGCCTGAATACCTTGTATGGTCCTCTTTCAGAATGGGTATATTATGCATCCTCAAGCAAGATACTTTCATGAGAGCTTAGTCCTGATTTTTATCTTATTAAGAAAGAAGGGCAGAATTCTGGATATCGCCTTACGTATACAGTTGATGGGCAGGAAGAAATATATGAAATCAAACAGCTCTCACAGATTCCCTATTGTCAAAAAGGTAGAAGATATCTAGTAAAAGCAGATTTTAATTTTGATCGTATTGCGCTTCGCCCTTCCCTGCATTCTTATTGAGATCAACGTGGTTTTGAGATTTTTTCATGAATGACCTCTCTTGCTACAGGAAGTATTGGACTTGATTTTTGTCCTTGAAGTTCAGTAAATGATTGTATTGATTTTGGGGAAATTCTTTTTGATGCAAGGACTGCTCAGATAAGAAAGAGGTTTTGTAAGCTATATTACGTAAAAGATGCCAACTACCCAAATAGAGAAAAAACCTGTAGAGAACGAAGCACAGGAAACTAAACTTGCATTCCGTTTTTATGAGCTGATGGGCTATCCTCTTCCTCAGCCGAGTGCTTTTTTTGTTTGGAGAATTATTGAGAATGGAAGGGAAATTGCAGAACATTACTCAGAGAATACTTTAGAGAATCAGTCGGAGAAAGGGAGAAAAAAATTTGTGCTTCCTAATTTTTCTTGGTCTGAGTCTCCATCGCCTTTGCTGTCAGAATTTTTAGTTTTTTTGAAGAAGTACTCTTGGCTGACAAAAAATTTTCCTTTTGTACAGCAGATTTTTCTTGCAAATAGTCTAACTTTTAATGGGCTGAAAGCTGATTCTGATCTTGACCTCTTTGTGATTACGAAAAAGAGCAGAATCCGAACAGCAAGACTTTTTATGACAGCAATGATGCTTCTTTTCGGGGTTAAGAGAACTTCAAACATGGAAAGAAAAAGATTTTGTCTTAGTTTTTTTGTGGATGAGGAGCATATTGATCTTGAAAAGCTCTTACTCCATGAGCAGGATGTGTATTTCCCATATTGGATTGCACATCTCGTGCCTTGGTATCAGGAGCAGAGGACTGAGATAATATTTCAGAAGAATTCATGGGTTTCTCGCTTTCTTCCTTATTTTGAGTCTCAGCAGATGATTACTCTTGGATTGCTTATAGAAACAGGGAAAGGAATTTGGAAAAGCTTTTGGGAGTTTTTGCTTTGAGGAAAGTTTGGGGATTTTTTAGAAAAATTGATTCAAAAACTTTGGCTTCCTCGTATTGAAAGATTAAAAAAGGAAAATCCTGAACTTCATCATGGGGTTCTTATTGAAGAGGGAATCTTAAAGTTTCATTATGATCAAAGGCAAAAGTATTCAGATTTATTTTTTTCTTAGTTTTATTGTCTGATTTTTGGATCAGATATCTACCTCCTTTTTGCTACTATTGAATTTCTATACAATAATTTTAAAAAGTTGATAAAAAATATTTATAATTTTTGATTAAATTTCTGCAAAAAATAGAAAAGGAAATCTGAATCTCTTTGCTTATCTAAATTGGAGGCTTAGATTTTTTCTTATCTTTTAAAATAAGCTTTAACCCTTAGTTTTCTTAATGCTAACTTTTGGTTATCTCTTTGAAAATAGGCTGATAACTTTTGTATAGCAGAATATAGAGAAAAGCTCTTGTCTTTTTTTCTGATATTCCTAAAGTGAGGATCGTAAATGATTTTTATTTTATATCTTCCGAGTAGAAATGAGAGACATTAAAGCGGTATTTGATATAGGAAACGATACCATCAAAGCGGTTGTTTTCGGAAAGGATAATGATAAAGATATTATCCTCGCTAAACAAATGGAGCCTGCCCTTGGACTTAAAAAAGGAAAAATCCTTGATGCTGAGGCTTTTACTACAACGATTAACAAGATTATTGAAAATTTTATCAAGAAACTCGGAGGGGATTTTATTGAAGAGGTAGTCGTTGGGGTTTCTCATCCTGAGATGCTTACGCACAGAATCATTGAAGGAAAGAGGATTATGCAAGATGAGGTTGGAAGTGATGATATTGACCATCTCTCTAGAATCGTTGCTGAGATTTCTACTAAAAATAACTACGAAACCATCAAAATCGTTCCAGTTTGCTGGATTATTGATGAGGATAAAAGAGAGAAAGATCCGATCGGTTTGAAATGTAAGAAATTGGAATTGATGGCTGATGTCTTTATGTTGCCAAAGAATTTCTATACCGGTTTGATTGATGCCTTTGATAAGGTTGGTTTATCTATCTCGGATATGATTCCAAATATCATTGCTGCTACCGAAATCGCGGTTGATTATGATCATAAAGATCTTGGAACCGTGCTTGTAGATATCGGAAAGAATCAGACTTCTTATGTGATTTACGAAGATGGTTATCCGCTTGGCTATGGAACGATTTCGATGGGAGGCGAGGATGTGACCAAGGATATCTCTATCGGAATGCAGGTGGACATCAAGGAAGCCGAAGAAATCAAGAAAACGCATGGAATGGCAATGCTCGCTGAGGGAATTAAATCTGATAGTCAGCTTGATCTCGCTTTCCTTACCGAGATTATCAATGCCAGATACGAAGAAATCTTTCTTAAAGTCAATCAACATTTAGAAAGAATAGAAAAAGACTGAAGATTGCCAGGGGGAATCCTCTTGATCGGAGGCGGGAGCAGAATGCAGAATGTTGATTATTTAGCGAAAAATGTCTTTAAGCTTGCGACTTTCTACGGAAAGGATTTGATGGTCAATGTAGGCGATCTCTCTCAAAATATCCAGTTTATCAATTTGCTCGGAATCTACTACCGATCCAATAAATATATGGATATCGCTTCTAGGAAAATGTCTTTTAGAGGCGCAGGGAAGGCTTTTAGTAAGATCGGAAGCTTCTTTAAAGATCTCTTCTAGTCAATAAAAAAACTCAAATATTAATTCAGATTTTTCTTTATATTCTTACTATCTAACGAATGGTTATCAATGAAATTATGCCTGAATTTATTCCAGGAGCAAAGATTAAAGTCTTTGGAGTAGGGGGGTGCGGAAATAAAGCCCTCAATAGAATGATCCAAGAAGGATTGACAGGAGTAGAGTTTGTTGCAGTAAATACTGATGCACAGGATCTTGCAACCAACCTCGCGCAGCAAAAAGTAAATATCGGACTCAATATCACGAAAGGACTCGGAGCTGGAGCGAATCCTGAAATTGGAAGAAAATCAGCAGAGGAGGATGAAATGAATCTCAAGGCTGCAATGCAAGATACCGATATGGTTTTCATCACTGCTGGAATGGGAGGAGGAACTGGAACCGGAGCTGCACCTGTCGTAGCGAGTATTGCCAAGAGTATGGGAATCCTTACGGTTGGTATTGTGACCAAGCCTTTTAGCTTTGAAGGGAAGAAAAGATCTCTTAATGCCGAAGAAGGACTCAAAAAGATGAAGGAAGTTGTAGATACTTTGATTGTGATTCCAAATGATAAAATTTATACTTTGGTAGACAAGAAGACTACTTTCAAGCAAGCCTTTACCATGATTGATAAGGTGCTTTATCTTGGAGTTCAGGGTATTTCTGATTTGATTACGAAGCCTGGAGATATCAACATTGACTTTGCAGATATTAGAGAAGTGATGCTTAATTCTGGAAACGCTTTGCTCGGAATCGGATACGGAGCTGGAGAAAAGAGGGCAGTGGATGCAGCGAGAAAAGCTATTGAAAATCCACTTCTTGAAACTAATCTTGATGGGGCGAAGAAAGTCATTTTTGCCGTGTCTGGAGGAATGGATTTGACGCCGATTGAAGTGCAGGAGGCCGCTACGATTGTGGAAGAAATCCTTGATGATGATGTGAATATGATTTGGGGAATGAGTTTTGATGAATCTTTTGAAGATGAAGTAAAGGTTACGATTATTGCGACAGGATTTGAAGAGCAGAGCAAAGAACCAATTTTGAAGCCAGTTCAGAGAAATTTCCTTGGGCAGAAGATTGAAATGCCAAAAAGAGAATCTGAAAATTATATCACGAGAGGACTCAGAAATACTGAAACGATCGCTGAACCTGAAGTAAAAGAACCTGAAGAAGATACTGAAGTTCCAGCATTCTTGAGAAGACAAATGAAACAGCAAGGGTAATTTTGCCTTTACAAAGCAAGATCTCTTAGCTTTAAATTTTCATCGGCTTGTTTACAAATTTCTGACCGGTCGTTTATAAATTTTCGTCAGGTCAGAAATTTTTTTTCATCAGGTCGTTTATAAATTTCTATCAGGTCGGAAATTTCTTTCCCTCAGGTCGGAAATGCTGATTTTAAAAATGCTAGGGGAAATGCTCTTTTAAAAAAGGAATCTCTGCTTCTTCTAGGAACTTTATTTTGAAATAGATTGTTGGAATCTTTAAAAAGTCAAGAGAGGAATGTGGATAAAAAGTCAGATTTTTGCTTTCTAACTTTAAAGTAACTATACTTAGGGTAGTTTAGCTCCTAATACGAGAACTATGCAACTTACGATCGCTACGACACAAAATGCAACCGTTTATGAAGGAAGAATAGATCAGGTGAGTTTGCCGACTGAGAATGGGACTTTGATGATTTATCAGAATTATATTCCCTCGGTGGTGAAGCTTGTTCCTTGAGTGATTCAGATTTCTTCTGATGAGAAAATAAGTAAAAATCTGAGTATTTCCAAAGGGATCGCTCTCGTTGATGCGAAATCAGTGAGAATTACGGTTTCTATTGCAACGACGCAACCTTTAGCGAAACTGGTGGAACTTCGTGGGAATCAGCAACTCCTTGAACTGAAATTACAGAAAGTGAAAAGCTTTGGAAGCGTGGAAGAGATTAGTCAGCTGATTTGCGAATTGGAGAAAGTCAAAGCTGATATTAAACTCGCAGAACTTTATCATTAAAAAAAGAAAGTCTGATCTAAACGGTCAGGTTTTTTTATTTAAAGTTAAAACAGAAAGTCTGATTGCAAATTCAGGCTTTTTCTATATATACAATTGCATTTATTCCTTTTTGTTTGTTATGTATTTCGCGATTCTTTGAAAAAATAAAGAGCTTAGCTTAAAAGAGCTTGAATACGCTCAACCAACCAAGCTTCATTCTTCAACTACTCAGCAGATTGTGCTTTTTGAAAATTGTGAGGAGGCAAAGCTTGCACAGCTTGCAGGGATTATCAAACGATGAAAACTGATCTCTGGGGAACTTTCAGATTTTTTTTCTTCTTGTGAAAAGAGAATCCTCGGAGTAGCAGACAAAAATCAGGGAATCAACCTCAAAAAACAATATGGGCTCAAGAGATTTAAGCAAGTAGATCTCTTCCATACCGATCTAGAGGTCAAAAAAAAGGGAGTAGAACTCATCAAAGTCTGATCGCAGCGAGGGCAGGTACTTGGCTATCAGCAGATTAGACTTTATGAGGTAGTAGATTTTGAAAAGCCAGGGCGTAGTATGCAGATGGGGATGATGCCTGCGAAATTAACCCATACTTTGATGAATATCGGACTTCCCCTTTTAAAATCACAGGAGAAAACGCTGATTTATGATCCTTTTGCTGGAAGTGGAACGACAGGGTTTCTGGCGAATTATTTTGCTTATGATTTTTTAGGTTCAGATTTGAAGCTTACCTTTGCGAATCAGAATAAACCTTGGTGGCTCGGTTCTAAATGGTCAAAACCTGATCAGATTTTTGATTTTTTCTTGCACGATGCTACCAAAAGTTTTGAACATCCTGAACTTTTTGCTGGGAAAACTCCGCTTATTATTACGGAAGGTTGGCTTGGACCGGTGATTAAGGCGACGACTACGGCGGAGGAAGTGAAAGAATATCAGAGGCGAGTGAAAAATGTGTATTTGCCATGGATTGAGCAAATGGCGACGACTTTTGCTGAGAAACCAGTCATGGTTTTTACGATTCCTTGGTATCTCGGGCATGAGAATTTGCTAGAAAAGACGATTATTGAGCTTGCAGAAAAAGTCGGCTTTCGTTTCTCTTCTTTGCAAGAATTGTACAAGAGAGATCAGCATAAAGTCGGAAGAAAGGTGATTATGCTTCAGCCTTAGTTTTCCAAAATATCTATTAAAAGTTCAGGAACACAGACTTGGATAAAATGATTTCTTGTTTTCATCGCTCTGAAATGAGCCTGAGGGAGTTCAGCTTGATATTTTTGAAAATGCGAAAACGGCACTGCGAAATCATCCTCACTGTGATAAAAAAAGAGTTTTCCTGCTTGTTGCATAAGTCCTTCAAGGCTTCCAGTTCTAAGGAAGGAATTGAGCTTATCGCCCTCCATATCATCATCAAACGGAGTTCCAAGGAGATGAGTTTTTGCGATGCGAAGGGGAATTTTATTTTCAGAGAGATATTTTACGAGGAAGCTTGCACCGAGCGAATGTCCAATCAGAATGAGTCCATCCTCAAGCTGATCAATAATTTTCTCAAAAAAGAGCTTCCATTCTGGATATTGGGCATTTTGTTTATTAGGAAACTGTGGCTGATAAACGAGGAAATTACTTCCTAGCTGTTCTTGGAGCTCATCTTTTCGCCCTGCTTTGCTGAGCATTCGTTCCAAGTGAATGGTTTTTTCTTCCCAAGCTTTGAGGTATTCATCATAGTTTGAATAGGTATCTCCCCCGTGAATGATCAGGATTTGTTGTTTTTTCTCCATAAGTTTAGAAAAAAAGATAAATTCTGATTGAATCTAACTTTTTAATTTATTTTTACAAGGTGAATCCCTTTAGATTCTTTCAGTTTTTTAAAAAAGAGAATAAAACTAGATAAAAGGTAGTTTTTTTATTCCCTTTTTAAGTAGACTTAATACAAAACTCTATGCAGCTCTTTCAAATCGGTAATGCCTTCTACTACCTTCAAAATCCCATCTTCCTGCATACTGATAAAACCAAAAGATTTTGCCAGAGGAACTAAGTTTTCTCCTTGCATTCCACTCATCAGTTTTTTCCTAAGTTCATCGTTGATTTCTAAGACTTCTACGATCGCAATTCTTCCAAGATAGCCCGTATGATTACAGTGTTCACATCCACTTCAGCGAAAGATTTTCCCTTGGTAGTTTGTTCCCAGCTCTGGATGGGTTTGCTGGATTTCAGTCAGTTTTTTTCTAATTTCCATATCTTCTTCTGGATGAGCTTTTTCCCATTTTCCACAATGAGGACAAACTTTACGAAGGAGCCTTTGTCACAAAAGCAGTTGCAAAGCCGGAGTGAGGAGATAGGGCTCAATCCCCATATTCATGAGTCTAGAAAGTGATTCAAAAACTGAATTGGTATGCAGGGTGGTGAAAACCAAATGTCCTGTCAAAGAAGCATTGATCGCAATCTGAGCGGTTTCTTTTGTTCTGGTTTCTCCGACCAAGATAATATCCGGATCTTGCCTGAGAATCGCTTTTAAGCCGGTTTCGTAATCATAGCCTTTATCGTAATTGATCTGTGATTGCTGAAGACCTGCGATTTTGTATTCTATCGGATCTTCAAGGGTAATGATCTTTTTCGTTCCATCATTAAGCTGCTTCAAAATCGCATAGAGGGTCGTTGTTTTTCCTGATCCAGTAGGACCAGTAATGATGATAATTCCGTTCGTTTTTTGGAGTTGAGGTTTGAGTTTTTTCAAAATATGAGGAGCAAAGCCGATTTCCTCAAAATCATCAATACTTTCACTTGCATCAAGAAATCTGATCACAATACTTTCAGTAATAATCCCAGGCATAAAGCTAATTCTCGCATCAACTTTCTTGA
Source organism: uncultured bacterium (assembly GCA_963540355.1). Lineage (GTDB taxonomy): Bacteria > Patescibacteriota > Gracilibacteria > Absconditabacterales > Absconditicoccaceae > HOT-345. The sequence goes on along the minus strand of CAUTND010000003.1, from coordinate 26,878 downwards.
GCTTGCCTTCACTATCTGAAGCTTCAAAGGAAAACCTTCCATCTTGAGGAAGTGCTTCCACATTCATCTTTACTCCAGCCATAAACTTAATTTTCTGTAGATATTTCCAAAACTCTTGATGAGAAAAAGTCAAAATCTGATACAGCACTCCATCAATCCTTAATCTCAAGACAATCCCATTTTCTTCGGGCTGAAAATGAAGGTCAGAAGCTCAAGATTGGAAACTCAGCCTAATTACGGTTAAAATAAATTTTGTTGGATCTTGATTGTCTCTTTGTTCAAATTGCTCTTTGAGGACTGCGATTGCAGATTTTCCTTCAGCTTTGGCTTCTTTTTTGAGCTGTTCTTGTGCTGCTTTTTCCTGTTCGGCAAGCTGATCATATCGTTGCATTGCCTTTTCAAAACCCTCTATACTGGTATAAAAAAGCTGATAGGTATAGCCCTTATCGTTGATTTGCTGAAGGAGCTTTTTAACTTCCTCAGGATGATTATTGGTGGTTAGTAGCTTAAGTTCCTTATTTTTTACTTTCCCAAAAATCAAAAGCTGACTTTTTTCTGCGATCGCTTTTGGAACTAAAGGTAAAAGAGAAAAATCTGGCTTTAAAGCTTGGATTTCTTGCGTTTCCAAAATGGTTTTAATGAGTCCTGTCATTGAGCTGGTAAGGAGATTAAAATTCTCTCCTTAAGTATAGCCAAAAACCGATAATTTTGCAAAAAAAAGCTTTTTATTTTAGGTCTGGGAGGAGTTTGTTTTGGAGATTGTTTTTTTCTACTTTGATCAGTTGGAGTGAAAAAGTACTCTTGGCAAGCTGAGTTTCTAGATACTTAAATCCTCCAGTTAAGATTAGGATGCCTGTGGTTAATAAGAGAACTCCCAAAATCTTTTTGAATCTCCCTTCGCTATCAGCATAGCTTGAAAATTTTTGAATCAAACTTCTTCAAAAAATAATAATCAGAAGGAGCATAATTCAAAATCCAAAAATATATGCAGCAATATTTACGATTCCTCGCCAAAGATTTTGAGGTAATATAATAGAGATGATCAGAGCATAGGTAGGAGAACAGCTTGCAAACAAAGGTCCTAAAGAAGCTCCAAGGAGAATGTCTCACCAAAATTTTGAGTCAGTTTTTTTCTTTTTGATACTTGGAGAAAAGGGGATTCATCTTTTAATATATTCTCGGATTTGAGGAAAGAGAAGGGTAAGGGCATACAAAATGATAATGACTGCAGAAATCCAAGTCAGTGTTTCTGTCTCTAAACTAATAAAATCAACTCCAAGCTTAAGTAGCAAGGTGAAGAGAAAAATACAGATCAAGGCAGAAATCAGCACAATGTAAGGTTTTTCTTTCTTTTGAGAAGTTATTCCTGTCCCCAAAATGACTGGCAATACAGGGAGAACACAAGGGGCGAGTACTGAAAGGACACCTGAGAAAAAAGAAAAAAATAAGAGCATATTTTTATTTAAGCAAGGTATAAATATTTTGATAGAGTCCAGAATCATCTCTTCCTATTTCTTCTTGATGTTGATCTAAAAGAATAAGCGTGTGAAGGTTATTGACCTGATATTTTTTTCTAAGCTCTTTATGGTCCTCCATTTCTACCAAAAGTAGGGTAGTTTGTGCTGGAATTCCTTTTTCTTCTAGTTCTTGTTCAAGGGAGATGCAGTTTACACACCAATTAGCTTTGAAATAGAGTGCTACTTTTTGTTTATTATCCAGAGCAGTTTTAAGGTTTTCTGGAGAATAAGGGAGAATATCCCCTTTTTCTTCTGTGTTTTGAAGGTTTATGCTGCAAGTCTCGTTGGCTGTACAGGTTTCAATGCTTCCGGAAAAGAAAAAGAATCAGATTCCTCCAAAGAGAAGAAAGATTAATAATAGAATTCCTAGTTTTTTCATGTTTGTTTCATTCTCAGATAAAAAATGAGAATCTTCAGTCTAAAGAAAAATCTCAAAAATACAAGGGAAAGATAAATTTTCTGAGTGATTATAATGACAATTTCTTGATGTTTGATATATCGTTACAATTTTATTGATAACAAAGTTTGTTTAGCCAAAGCAGTTAAAAAAATGAAAAAGAATTTAACAAATAGAAATTCAGAGAGGAATTTTGGAAAGATTATTGAGAATGAGTCTCATATGATGGGTCTTTGTGTGTAATCTTCCCGGTTCATGGAACAATTGTATTTCTTTTTATTTGGAAGATATCTCAAAAGAAGCGCTTTTAAGCTCTTTAAAAACATCTTTAGATTCCGAATGGAGAGTTGTATTATGGTATTAATTTGTCAAATACCTAATCAAACTCCTAGAAAATAAGAATTAAAACTTTATTTTTTAGAAGTAGGGAGTCTGAATCAGATTTCAGTGTTTTTTGTTTTAATACATTACATAACCATATCTTTTGATCAGGTTTTTGATCTTTTCCGAAAGTTCACTATCTAAAGCTCCTGCAAGTTGTGCTAGTTTGTTAATACTACTATTATGTTTACTTTCTTTGAGGAGAGTTTCTAGTACTTGGAAATTGAAGTTTTTCTTATTTTTTTTAAGTCGTTTTTTGATTAGCTCTTCTCCATAGGCTTTTTGGAGAGGGGAGGTGTTATAAAGTGTTTCCAGGATTGCAAGTTCTGGTTTTGCAATATTGAATTTATATTTTTCAATACTTATTTGTTGAGTATATTTAAAAAAAATGGAAAACAGATTTTTACTTTTGTTTTGATAGGTTTTCAAGAGTGCTTGTTTATCAAAAAGGATAATTTCTGTAGATTGTTTTTTGCTGTTTACCAAAAGGATTTCTTCAGGTATACTATAGGAGAGGAGAGCAATTTCAAGAGCCTTGAGCCCTCCAATATATCGCTTTCCTTCAATGAAATCTTTGCAGTGCTTATGAAGAATACTTCGATAGAGTTTATTCGCCAAAGTTTCTTCTTCTAGGGTTTCTTCAGGTTTTTTTACTAAAAAGAGATTTTTCTTGAGATTGATTAGGTGACCTCTGAGTTTCAGATAATAAATAATTTTATACATTTTACTTTCGGTGTAGCTAGTATCTAAGAGTTTTTCAAGCTTGTTTTTTATGGTTTCGTTGCTGATAATTTTCCCTTGATATTTAGACAAGTACTTCACAATAATGTTAAATGAACTATCGGTCATATTCGGCTTTTAGTGCTGATAAAATAACAAACAAAATATACTGATTTTTCTAAAAAAATCAAATCAATTTTTCCACAAAAATTCTCCTCACTTTTCTCTTGTATTTTTCTCAGGGAATCATACAACCATGAACGATATCATTTTTATTCCTTTCTTAAGTAACTGATGCATAGCTTTGAGGTACCACTTCTTTCTTCTTCAGAACTCCAGCAACAAACTGTTTGTGTTGAGGGGGTTAGAGCTGTGGTGACTCAACATTCAGGTTCAGCTTTTGAAGTCTTGCTTGAGATCAATTCCAATAAAATGCTGATTGCGATTCAGGGGGCTTTGGATGCGATAGAGGAGTTTGAAATTCTTGCTGTAAAAGGCTTCGTAGAACTTAGTAAATCCTTTATTACTACTATTAAAAAGCTCGTTGGGCATTTGCTTTGCAGGCTTGACTAAAAAAAATTCTGGCTCTTGTCTTGAAAAAGGAAGCATATTTCCTTATCATTGATGCAAGAGTTTTTTTATTTCACAGAAAAAGTAATGCCAGAAACGGAACTTTTAATCAAAGAATATGCAAAAAATCCACTTTGTAACTATGAAATGCAAAATCCTGATGTGACTAGGCATGAAGGAAATTTTATCTGTGGAGATGATATTACCGTTTATCTTAAGATTCAAGATGAGAAGATTGTGGAATTTAGCTATGATGGAAATCCGAGTACCATCAGTCTTGCTGCTGCGAGTTTTCTTTCAGAATTTCTTATTGGTGTCCCATTAGATGAAATTTTGACTTGGAATTATGAAACTTTTGTGGAAAAGGGGTTTGAAGTTTCTCCAAGGAGGAAAAGGGCTGCAGTGATTGCACTTCTTGGTGTCAGAAATGCAATTCATAACTATCGTAAGGATGATCTAGAGGATGACTTTGATGATATTTTAGAGTAAATACCATTCTACAGAGAAAAGTTTATGAGTCAAATTTAATTTTTTTAGATGACTTCTCGCTGATTATCCATAAATTTTTAATCAAAAAAATATACTCCTATTAAAATGGAATATATTTATATTTTGCATGATTGTAAAAGAGTTAGCTGGCTACGCCAAAATATCGCCAATCTTTTCCTGCAAAAATTTCTGTAAACTCGGTAATCCTTCTAAATTAGGATATCTCTTCAAGAGCCAGATCGCACCAGCTTGTACCTTTTCTAAAAACTTCAGATCAGACAGGATTTCAATCGGAATATCACTGATTCAGGACTGCATCGTTCCCAGAATTTCTCCAGATCCACGATTTTGCAGATCTAGCTCGGCGAGTTTGAATCCATCTGTAGTTTCTTCCATGGCTCTGAGTCTTTCGTAGCTATCGCCAGATTTTTTTGGAGTTTCTAGGAAGCAATAGGATTGGAGGTCAGACCTTCATATTCTCCCTCTTAACTGATGGAGCTGGGCGAGTCCGAATCTTTCTGAATTTCTGATGATCATAACGGTCGCCTCTGGGACATCGACACCGACTTCAATAACTGTCGTTGAGACCAGCATTACGAGCTTCCCTTTTTTGAAGTCTTGCATGACGGCTTCTTTGTCTTTGGCTTTCATTTTTCCGTGGAGGAGTCAGATTTTTCCTTGAAGTTCAGGATAGAGGAGTTGCATTTGTTCAAATTCGTTCAAAACAGACTGCACTTCATCAAGGGTTTCGCTTTCTTCAATCAGAGGGGTAACGATGAAAACTTTCTGATTTTTTTTGATTTTATCTAAAAGTCGTGGCTTGAGTTTTTGAGCTTCAGCATTGGAAATAATCTTCGTCTTAATCGGCAGTCTTCCTTTGGGCAACTCATCAATAATACTCACATCAAATTCGCCGAAAAATGCGATCGCCATTGATCTCGGAATCGGAGTTGCACTCATTTGCAGAATGTGCGGAGCCCCAAACTGCTTAAAGAAAGCCCTTTGCTTGACCCCAAACTTGTGTTGCTCATCAATGATCACATATTGCAAATTCTGAAAACTGATTCCTTCCTGCAGTAAGGCGTGGGTTCCGATGATCACATCAATTTTGCCTTGTTGGAGGTCAGCTTTGATCTTGTCTTTCTGTCCTTTACTGAGCGAACCGGTCAAAAGCTCCACTCTCAATCCCAGTGGCAAGAGGAGTTTCGCAATGCTCTGATAATGCTGCTGAGCGAGCACTTCTAGCGGTGCGAGAAAAACAGTCTGCCCCTGCTGAGTTTGCTTGAGATAATAGGCAGCGAGTGTCGCAACGATCGTTTTCCCGCTCCCCACATCTCCTTGCAAGAGCCTGAGCATTGGTTTCCCAGCATGAAAGTCATCAATAATCTGCTTTACGACTTTTTTTTGTGCGGTCGTCAGTTCAAAAGGCAGGCGAGTAAGCATCGTTTTGAGCACTTCTCGCTGTTGGCTTTCGTTCGTAGTTTTGCTGTTGGACTGGTAGTTAAGCCTATTCATCAGAGAAAAAAGCTGAATCCTGAGCAGACGATCAAAAAAGACCCTGTGGATTGCCTGTGATTTCAGCGATTCGCTTTCAGGATAGTGGATATTGAGGATCGTTTTTTGCACCTCCAGAAGCTGAAATTCTTTCAAAAATTCCTCAGGTAAGTACTCAGAAAAATAGTTTGGAATCTGACTGCGAAGTTCTCGGATTTTCTTAGCGAATCGTCAGGGTTTAATCCCATTCATCTCCGAATAGACTGGGAAAATCCTCCCAGAATTGTAATTTTCCTGCAGCTCTCCAGAATCCGAGCTAGGAACGATATCAGGATGCGAAAAAATAATTTTTCCATATTTGAAAGCTGGTTTTCCAACGATGATGTATCGGCTTCCCTCCTGGAGTTTGCTCGCAAGGTAGCCAGAATTGAAAATAGAGATCGTTCCTTGAATCCCGAGTTCATCTTCAAAACTGATATCATAGATCATTTTCCCTCCTCTGCGAAAGACTTTTTTGGTCAGAATTTTCCCTTTGGTTGCGGTGATGCCTTTTTCATTGAAAATGAGCTGATTGAGTGGCTTGATATTTGCTCTATCTTCGTAGGCTCTCGGAAAGTAATTGAAAAAATCCCTCATGCTCGTAATGCCGTTTTGAGCGAGGAGTTTGATGTAGAGTGGAGTAGTTTTGAGGAGGGTTTTCATATATGAGTAAGAGAGAAATAATTTCTTGTTTTCCTGAGGTGTTGCCGAAGTATCTTATTTATATGCTTCGTTTTGTTTTGATCAGCACCTCCCTATTTCTATTCTGCATTGTTTCGTTCCTCTTGGTTGTTCGCAATGACCTGCTATCGTGAGGCAAAGCCGTGGCGATCCAGAAGATCAAGATGATGATTTTCTTTATAATGCAAAAATCTGAATCAAAAGCAAGATCAGATTTTTTTACTTAGCCTTGCATTCTGAGTCCAAAACTTTACTCTAAGAGATGATTTTCAAAGGAAATTGCTAATTTTTACCCCTTAGTGTGCCTTCAATATGACCGTAGTTTTAGATTACTTCTTCAATAAAAATCTTGAAATTCTGAATGTCCCTGAGGAGATCGCTCAAAACCTCAAACATGGCGATAAAGTCTCCTATTTGGTAGAGGAAAAGGGGACTGAAAAAGAATCAGTTGGAGTCGTAGTCGGGTATCCGATTCCTACTGAAAGGACTGCAACTTTCGTAAAAAAGCTGAGCCTAGAAGAAAATGAGGATTTTGTAAAGCAACAGGAATTTGCGCTTAAGGTCTTCCCTCTTTTCAAGAAAAAGTTTAAGACTGAATTTCCTGGTTCTAAACCGATCACTGCGAGGTATAACCCCATCATGGATCAGATTTATTTCTATTTTTATTCCGAGGAGAGGTATGTTTTCGGAGATTTCGTAAGGGATCTTAGACAAGAACTCTGAAAAAACATCTTTCTTTTTCAAGTTGGAGCAAGAGATATGATGAGGCTTGATCCTAATGCCAAACACTATGCAATCGGTTCTGACTGTGGAATGCAAATCGCTTGTCAGGGACTTGGTCCTTTGCCAAGTGTGGAGGTTGAATCTATTGCCATGCAAGGACTTGAAGGGAGAGATATTGAAAGATTAAAGTGAAGATGTGGAAAACTCAAATGCAGTCTGCTCTATGAGCTTGAGATTTATACGAAAGAAAGCAAGGATTTCCCTCATAAAGGCACCCAAATCCAATGTCCAGGGAGCAATCAAAATGGGGTTGTAAGTTCCTATAATATCATTACAAAGGAGGTGGTCATTAGGACGGAGGAAGGTGGAGTTTTAAGGGTTACGCTTTCTCTTCATGAACAATATAAAAAAAAAAAAGAAAAAACTGACAGAAAATAGAAGAGAGGAATAGTATTCAAACAATGAAGTCTCCCCCTTATGAAGGGAGGCAGGGGGATAGTAATAAAGATAATATATTGATATCCCTCCGGTCCGATATATAGGACGACCTCCCTTAACAAGGGAGGACCACAATCCCTTTTCATCTCTTCTCCTCAAATTATTTTACTCTTTCTCTCACAGCAATGGGAACAAAAATCTTGATTTACTTTTGGATGGCACTTACTGTAGCATTGATCACCATTCCAAGCGGATTGGTCTTGTATTGGCTTTGGAAAAAAATCTCTTCTTATGTAAATAAAAAAGCTCAACTCATCAAAGAAAATGCGGAAATTAAGCATATGAAAACTGAACTTGAGCAGCAGAAAGAGGAATTTATCACCAATGGAGAATATGGACCTTTTCTTGCAGCTGAGGAGGAAAAAACTGAAACCGAAGTCAAAACCGAGATGCCAAGCCAAACTGAAGCTGAGGCAGTCTTTTCTGATCTAGTGAAAGAGGCAGAGGAACAGCTTCGTATCCAAGAAAAGGAGAAAAAAAGATTTGATACCTTGCTTTTGGAGGCCGAGCTCCTCAAAAATGAAGGGAAGGTAGAACAATACGAAAAAAAGCTGATTGAGGCGATGGCGATGGATGATAGCAACTTGAGAGTATTAAAGCCACTTGCAGACCTCTATTTTACGCTTGGGAACTACAAAAAGGCTCTTTCTCTGCTCAAAAAGGTTTCTGAACAAGATCCGAATGATCATAAGGTGATTTGGCAGATCGCTGAGATTTACTTTGTCGCAGGAGATACGCAAACCGCAGAGCTCCTTGTAGAAAAAGCCATCAACCTCAAAAATGACAATCCAAAATACTACCTTACCATGGTGGAAATCTATTATAATACCGATAGAAATTCAGAAGCTCTCGCTTATATGGAAAAAGTTATTAAACTCAGACCGACCAATCCGAAATACCTCCTTGCGACCGCAGAACTCTACGAACATATGGGAGATAAAGATAATGCCAAGAAATACTATTTCAATGTCCTAGAATACGAACAAAACAACGAAAAAGCAAAAGCTAAAATCAGAGAGTTTACTAGGGAAATCTAATCAGTTTTTTTAGCTTTTTAACTTGAGTATTGATGTTTTTAGCTTTTGGACTGGTTATCATCGTTCTTATTGTGCTTACATTCGTCTTAGGAGGCACTTTTATCCGTAAAAAATAAGTAATGAAACTAACCCTCGTAATCCTCGCCGCAGGAATGGGAAGCCGTTATGGAGGCTTGAAACAGCTTGATACCTTTGGAGTAGGGGAGCATGCCTTGATGGAATACTCCATTTTTGATGCGAAAAAAGCTGGATTTGAAAAGGTCGTTTTTGTAATCAGAAAAGACTTTGAAACAGAATTCAAAAGCAGAATCGGTTCAAGGATTGAACACGAAATGGAGGTCAGCTATGCCTTTCAAGACATGCATAAACTTCCAGCAGGCTTCATCTGCCCATCCACGAGAGAAAAACCTTGGGGAACTGGGCATGCCGTCCTCGCTGCTAAAGAGCTGATTGATGGACCTTTTGCGGTGATTAATGCTGATGATTTTTATGGAAGAGAGAGTTATCAGGTCTTGGCTGATTTTTTGAAGACTCATGAGCAAAATTGTATCGTTGGATACCAACTTTCTGAGGTGCTTTCAGACTTTGGAACCGTTTCTAGGGGAATGTGCGAACTTGATGAAAATAATAATCTCAAAGCCATCCACGAAACCAAAAAAATCTTTAAATCTGAAGGAAAAATCCTCGCTGAAAATCCTGATGGAAGCACTTATGAACTCAATCCTCAGGACCTCTGTTCTATGAATATGATGGGATTTACCAAAGCAAGTCTTGAATTTTACGAAAAATACTTCATTGATTTTTTAGAAAAGAATCTCAACGAGCCAAAAACTGAATTTTATATGCCGGAAGTTATCACGAGACTGATTAACGAAGAAGGGGAGTCTGTTTCTGTTTTGCCGACTGCTGCGAAATGGTTTGGAGTGACCTATCAAGAAGATAAAGAAGCAACAAGTAGTAATATTGATGCCTTGATTGCGAGGGGAGTTTATCCAAAGCATTTGTGGAATTAAAAAAAGTTTTTTTATTCTTTTGATCAGAGAGAAAATGAAAAAACTCTGAATACTTCTCATGGGAAGCTTGCTTTCTTATGGGGCATCTTTTGCATGTTGGAGCTTTGTTCCTCCCGAAGAGGAGCTTATGTACCAACTGATGCAGCCGATTTCTCAGTATTACCAAGAAAAGGGGCATTTGAAAGAGATAAGTCCTCTAATAGCCCAATGTGTGCTCAAGCATACAAACCCTGTTACTCAAAAGGCTTGTCAAAAGCTTCAAACGACCTTTTTAGGAGAAATTAAAACAACTCCTTTTACTTTTTCAGAACTTTCTTGAACGGTTCAGCAAGCTAGTGGAGTAGAGTTCAAAGCTCCTCTTGGTTTCCATGGAACGAGAGTTGCTCACACATTACAACTTGGAGACTGGTTCTTTGCGGTTCCAGAAGGAATTTCCTCTATTACTCGTGGTCCGATATATCAGGGGTTTCTTGTAGCAAAAATGGGGGATACTCATCGAAGTCCTTTATTCTCTCTTTCTCGTTCAAAACCAGATTTTTACCCTTTTTTTATCCAATTAAAAGAAGGAAAGCTGATCCTTGGATTCCATACAACTAAGAAAAGTAATCCAGGAATTGCTTCAGAAAAGCTTTGGGGATTTGTGGCTGAGGGAAAAACTTTCAAGCAAATAGGGTGTTATCTTTATTATCCAGAGAAAGGTTTTGATAGCTTTTTCTTATATCCTAATCCTGATACGCTCATAAAAAGGCCTCTTGATGAAGCAATTTGCTGAGAATAATCTTGTTAAAAACTTGTGAAAAAGTTAAAAGAAAAACCAATTCTGAACTGAATTTTCTCTTGCATTTGGTTCAGAATTTTTTATTATCTTCGTGTATGGATTTTTGTCATCACGATTCCGACTTGTTGCGAGGGAGATCCTGTCCTGGAAATGGATTGGATTATCATCTGGATTGCCACGCTCCACTTCGTTTCGCTCGCAATGACGGAATGCGGAAACCAGTCATCGCGAACGAAGTGTGGCGATCCATCGGCAGTAAGACTGGATTGCTTCGTCTACGACTCGCAATGACGGTTCAAAGGAGATACTTTACTTCTTCATCTTCGTTTGAGACCCGATCATCTATGACTCGTAATGACTGGTAAAATCTGTGTTTTTTATTCTTTTCCTCTTTCTCAATCCATGGCTATAGAAAATATCAATCTCCCTCCGCATAATATTGAAGCAGAAAAGGGCGTAATCAGCTGAGTTTTGCTAGATAATGAAATGATGTGGATTTATGACAGTGATAAACTGGGCTACAAGGACTTCTATCAAAAGGAGCATGGATTTATTTACGAAGCGATTCAGCAGCTCTGGACTGCAAGAAAGACAATAGATGTCGTTACGGTTTCTGATCAGCTTTCAAAAAATGGAAATCTGGATGTGATCGGAGGAACAGACTACCTTTACGAGCTTTCTACCTTCCTTTTCTCTACCCAGCCTTGCTGAGAATATAGCAAAATCGTGAGAGAAAAGTCGCTTCTGAGGCAAGTTTTGAAAGTCTGTCAGGGAATCTCAGGTGAAGTCTATGAACAAAAAGACACGATTCAGATTTTTGATGCTATTGAAAAGAAAATCTTTGACCTTACGCAAAACCAAGTCGGAGACAGCATTATTTCTATTGGAGATATTCTGAAAGGGAGAATAGAGGAGTATATGGAAATCGTTGATAATCCTGAGAAATTCAACGAAAAGAAGGTGATGTCCGGTTATAAGGGGATTGATGGGATGCTGACCGGATTTAAGCCGTGAGAACTGATCATTCTCGCTGCAAGACCTTCTATGGGTAAGACTTCTTTTGCCCTGAATGTGCTGACCGATATTGCTCTCAAACAGAAAAAATCTGCCGTGATGATTTCGCTGGAGATGAGCTCAGAATCTATCGTTGATAGGATTATGTCGGAGGTTTCTAGCGTTCCGATGTATAAAATCACTAAAGGTGACCTAGATAATGAGGACTTTGCAAGAATGGGGGAGGCGATGGAGGTCCTTGGAGAAGCTCAGATTTATATTGATGATAAGGGGGCTTTGACCGTTCCAGAACTCAAATCTAAACTCAGAAAATTAAAAATAGAAAAAGGCTGACTGGATATTGTGATCATTGATTACCTCCAATTGATGCATGGAACGGTCTTCGTTGGGAATAGAGTCCAAGAGATTTCCGAGATTTCAAGAGGATTAAAAGAGCTTGCAAGGGAGCTTGAAGTGCCGATTATCGCGCTTTCTCAGCTTTCTCGTGCGGTAGAGCAGAGAGTAGACAAGAAGCCACAACTTTCCGACCTAAGAGAATCAGGAGCGATTGAGCAGGATGCCGATGCGGTTTTGATGCTCCATAGAGAAGATTATTATGATCCTGATACCGACAAGAAAGGTGCAACCGATGTCTGCATCAGAAAAAACAGAAACTGAGCCGTAGGGGAGGTTGAGCTGCATTTTGAGAAAGAAATTATGAGATTCACCGAAAGAGAAGAGAAAGTGAGAGATGCTAGCTACTAATACTTTGAGGAAGCGCTTATTTTTGGCATTTTCTCTTGCATTTCCCTTGAGTATCTCTATATCTGAAAATGTTTTTTTATTCCTTGTTGACATTATGGATCCCCGATCGTTATTTCTCTTTGCTCTCCTTATTTTCCTCTCTATGTTTTTTTCCGGGAGCGAAACTGCTTTTACTGCGATTGCTCCGCATAGGGTCACCGCCCTCAAAAAAGAAAGAAAAATCTGATCCCAAGCCCTCGCTCAGCTCAAAAAACAGCCTGAAAGAATGTTGATTGCTATCCTTATCGGAAATAATATCGTAAATATCGCAGCAGCTTCGCTTGCAACCCTCATTTCCCTACAAATCGCTGAGCATATCAACTATGATCAAAATACGGTGATTACTTTAGCTACGATCGTAGTAACTATTTTGGTTTTGCTCTTTGGGGAGATTTTTCCTAAGACCTTTGCTACGACCAACGCAGAAAGGATTAGCTTACTTATTGCGCCTTTTTATAAATGGCTGATTAAGCTTTTTTTTCCGATCATTATTGTTATTGAACGGATGATGAAAGGATTAACTAAAAAACAAAAGAAATCCACCCTTAGTGAGTCAGATTTGGAAGCTTTTATTGAACTTTCAAGACAGGCATGAATCTTTGATAATGGACAGGATCAAAAGATTAAGAAGCTTTTAGCGCTCGATGACCTTACTGCTGAAGAAGTAATGACTCCGAGGATCAAGATCAAATCGCTTGCTGATGAACATAGCCTAGAAGAGGCGATCAAAATTCTGACCGAATACCGCTATTCTCGTATCCCTGTTTATCACGAGAGTATTGATGCGGTCGATAGAATTGTAACCCTCAAAGAACTGCTTAGACTAAGCCAAAAACACGCACTCACGACTCCAATTGCAGAGCTGAGCCTGAGTCCGATTATCAAAGTCCCTCGTAGTCAGCCTATTGATAGCTTACTTGAGAAATTTCAAAAGACTCATAAACATATCGCAGTTGTGGTCGATGAATATGGAGGCGTAGAAGGGATTGTGACTCTAGAAGATATAATTGAGGAGGTCTTTGGAGAAATCCAAGATGAAACCGATGAGGAACTCACTCCTATTACAAAAAATGAAAGCTGAAACGGGGTAATCTGTCAATCTTATGTGAGAATGGATGAACTCCTTACAGCACTCGGACTCCACTTTGAAGATCTCAATCTTGATGATGAATATGAAGCAGAAACACTCAGCTATTTTATCACTTCGCATCTGGAGAGATTTCCAATGGCAGGGGAGGAGCTTTTGATTCCTTTACAAAGCTTAGATGAGCAGGAACATAAAAAATATCTTCATTTTAAGGTACTCTGGGTAAAAAAGAGTATCGTAGGGGAAATAGATGCTGAGGTATTCATACATTAACCTTTCTTATTGATCACTTTTATTCACTATAAAAAAAGTAAAATGGAAAAACATCGTAAAGTAATTATCATCGGTTCATGACCCGCAGGACATACCGCAGCAATCTACTGTGGAAAAGCACTTTTACAGCCCCTGATGTTTGAAGGATTTATGGCAGGTGGGATCGCTGCAGGAGGACAGCTTACCACGACAACTATTATTGAGAATTTTCCTGGTTTTCCAGAAGGGATCGATGGAACTCAGTTGATGATGCAGATGAGAAAGCAATCTCTTAATGCAGGAGCCGAAATCCTGACTCAAACGGTAGATCGTGTAGATCTGAGCAAAAGACCTTTTGAAGTGCAGGTCGGGAATGAAACTTATACTGCTGATAGCCTCATTATCGCAACAGGAGCAACAGCAAAGAGAATGGGACTTCCAGGCGAGGAAAACTACCGACAAAAAGGAGTTTCTGCTTGTGCGATTTGTGATGGAGGATTGCCAATCTTTAGAAATAAAGTGATTGTCGTGATCGGAGGTGGAGATGCCGCACTAGAAGAAGCAATTCATCTTACGCATTTTGCAAGTGAGGTAAAACTTCTCGTCAGGAGAGATCAGCTCAGAGCCTCAAAAGCAATGCAAGAAAAAGCCTTTGCCAACCCAAAAATTGAGATACTCCGAAATACTGAAGCTACCGAACTTATAGGAGAACAGCTTTTAAATGGAGTTTGGACAATTAATAATAAAACGCAAGAAAAAAAGCTGATTGAATGCGCGGGAGTCTTTTATGCGATAGGACATACGCCAAACACTGCTTTTCTTGAAGAACAACTAAAACTCGATGAGACAGGCTATATTCTTACTGAAGCGGGAAGTACACAAACCAGTGTTGAAGGTGTTTTTGCTGCTGGAGATGTGCAAGATAGGATCTTTAGACAAGCAATTACTTCAGCAGGAACAGGATGTATGGCTGCTTTGGAAGCTGAGAAATTTTTGCAGAACTAAAGGACTTATAAGGGGAGAATCTACTTGATCTCTGCTTCATTCAAGATAATCAGGAGTGATTGCATTTTTTTACTACTTATTTTGAGAAAGATGGGGTTATTAGCCTGTTTTTTTCTCTTTTTGTTTAAAAAATTAGCTATGATCTTTCCCTCCTAGGTTAGCAACATATTTTTTTAAGACCTTAATTTGAAAAGAAAAAATACTAAAAAAAGCTGCATTAATGCAGCTTCTCTGAAATAATAAGTCTTACTTAGAAGGTTACATTATCATCATCGTCCTCAGCAGCTTCTTCAAAAAATGCTTGAGTATCTTCAGATCTAGGAGCTCTATTTGGATTTTCCTTTGCGAAATCAACTTTAATGGGTCTTCCCCAAAGCTCCTGTCCATCCATTTCAGCTTGGGCTCTCCTAGCATCCTCTGCACTAGCAAATTCTACGAATCCAAACCCTTTACTCCTTGGAGGTTTTGTCGTTTGATCAAGATTTACTCTCGCAAATACAACTTCTCCATACTTTGAGAATTCAGTTTTGAGGTCATTTCCCCTCATTTTCCAGTTTAATCAACCCACGAACAACTTGGTTTGGCTGATCATCATTTCTTCTGTCATCTAACCGAAAGAATAATAAATTAAAGAATTGTCCCAGAAGGACGACCATCAGTATACGATTTGCCTCTCATAATACAAATCATTTTAGCAGAAAGAAAGAAAAGTTGTGAAGATTTGCTTTACATTTTTTTCTGAGTATAATAAGTAAGAGATTTTATTTTTTTATCGTATCTTATGGCAGATAATACTCAACACCCTATAAATGACACTAACACACCAAACTCTGAGAATCCAGTATCAAAATCTTCCTTTTTTTGAGGAAATGAGGCAGTTTTTGATAATCTTGAAAAATTCGAAAGGATTTCAAATCCAAGTGAAGGAGATCAGACTTTTGATTTTACTTTTGATGAAGTGACTCCAGAACAACAAGAAGAAAAAGCTGAGGCGGTTCCTTCATTTGAACTCGATACGATGCCAGAATTACATTCTGAAGGAGAACTTGAAAATCCGCTTGAAAAGATTGAATTTGGGGACATCATTCCTGAGCTTTCTTCATCAGATTCACTTACTGAGGAGTTTCAGCCTAAAATTCCCCCTCTCTCTGATGAAAAGTTTCAAGAAGAACAGAATTCTCCTTTTGATTCCGAACTCTTAGCCCAAGAAGAAACTCCTTTTCCAGAAGAAGTACCAGAACAGCCACTTCCTCCTTTAGCATCCGAACTGAGTTTTGAAGAGATGCCTGAAAAACAAAGAGAAGAGCTTAAAAAAGAAGAAAAGGAGCTATTACCAAAGGTTTCAACGACAGGAACGACAGAAATTCACGAGCAGTATAACAGTCTAGAAAAAGAATTTGATAAGGTCAATGAAGAAGATAAAAACAATAAACAAGAACAATCTTATCAAGAAGAGCCTTCAAAGACTGAATCAGAAGCCCATTTTGAGATGGAAACAGAGCCTGAATCTGGACTAACAGCTCTTATACAGAAGTATGAGGAACTTTTAACACTTAGTAGAGCCATTACTAAACTAGTAAGAAAAATTAACAAGACTGAGGAAAATGAGTTTGAAATCATTGGAAATAACACAGAAAAAAATCTTACAACCTATCTTATACGCGAGGAAAGTGAAAATGATTTTCCCGTCCTTAAGCTTATCAAACATGAAAAGGAATCTAGCCAAGAAGGAGAGGAGCAGCATGAACTTGTCTTTACGACTCTAGAAGTAAAGAAGAATCTAGTCGTGAAAGTCGATGGAGTTCAGCTCTATGAAGAAGAAAAGGAGCTTCAGGATCCAATGAAAGCAATGCAGGTAAGTGATAAATTCAATAAATTCATTTTCCTCTGTACTCAAAAGCAAGAGCAACTCCAAGAAGAGCGGGAAACTTTGAAAGCAGAGAAAGAAAAAATGAGAGCTTTCCGTGATATCTTTAGAAATTTTTAAAGCCTGATCAAAGAATAAAGTCTAGGATTTTCCACTGCTTGATTTCCCTTGTTTTTAAAAAAATAATCATTATATTCACTGAAGTTTTTTTAGCTTACTAGGGATATAATCATGGCAGAAAATCTGGAAATCAAACAAGAAGTGAGAGATGAGAATGTGCAATTTAAACCAGAAAATGTGAGAAAGGGGATTATTTTTTGACTACTTTCCATTTTATTTTTTGTAGCAATGGGGGGATATAATCTTCGAAGAAATGCACAGACCTTCGTTGATAATCCCACGAACGAAGCTATCAGTTTTGAGCTTGATGGGAAAGCTTATACTTTGGAAGCAAAAAGTAGTAACTATATTTATCTTGGAGGGGGGAGTCATACGTTAATCTACAGTGGAGAAACGACAACATTCGAGAAACAAGCTTTCGGATTAGCAAGTGTTTTCAGCCCTACTTCTCAGTATTCAGTGCTTAATCCTACGCAATCATGGTATATTTTCTATAATGAAATCTATACCTCAGGAGAGATGTCAGAAGAAGAGATAGAAAGAGCACTTCCTCTCTATGAATGTTTTGATGAGGAGGGAGAGCCTGATACCTGTACAGAAAAGTATTTTGATGATGTCTTTATCCAAGAAAATGTTGACTATGGTGTAGAACAAGTATTCCCGGCAGAAGTAAAGATCTCTAATACCCTTAAATATGAACTAAGATCAAAACTCTTTAGAGAAGAAGATTTTTTTGACTATATAGAAGGGGAATAATAAAGGATGAATGAGGAAAGTTGAGAAGCTTTCCTTTTTCTTATTGAGTAAAAATATACTTGATAATACTATTTAGCTCTTTTCTCTGTTGGGAGAAGCTTTCATCTAGCAATCGATCATAAAAGTAAGCATTACAAAAATAAGCCATATGTGAAAGCCCTTTTTTCTCTAGAGGAACATAGGTCTCAATCGCACCCTCCTTAAGAATAAAAACATGATCTTCATACAGTTTTTCAATACCTTTAATGATTGCTTTATGTTTGTTGGGAGCAAAAGTCAAAATGGTTTTTACGAGCCTATTGTAGTAATCGCTATATTTCTTTTCAGATTTCTGCTTTTTGACCTGTTTATTGGCAAGTATATAGAATTTATTCAGTTCTGCTCTAGAGAAAAATCCATAATCTACGGTATTATCCCAGTCTCCGATAAAATAATGTTTGATATTAAACTTCCTCAAGAATTTCCTCCAAGTAGAGAAAGAACCTTTCCCATTGATATTTATGATTTCATAGTCACAAATCAGATTTTTTCGTTCTGGTAAGGTTTTGAGATGATTAAGATAAAAACTGAAGAAATAGGCATCAGTATCCCCCTCTACCAAAAGAATTTTATCTACAAAGAAAATTTTAGAAAGATTTTCAAATCTGAGCATATGCATCAAGCTCGCATCATCATAGTCAACGCTAATTCTTGGAGCAGAAATCTGTGAGGCTTGTTCCTTATCCTTATACATTCTATAGACACTGGTCAGATTTTTTTCATTGATGAAAAGAGGAGAGTTTGTGGAGAGGATGACCTGTACACCAATATGTTCGCTGATCTGATCACAAACCTCTGCAAGTTCTTTCTGATATTGAGGATGGAGATGGGTCTCTGGCTCATTGATAATAATAAAGCTTCCTGAAAGCTCGTTTCCATAGAGTGCAAAAATCATTGTAAGGAGCGATTTTTCCCCATCACTGAAATCATCAAAATAGGAAACTCTTTCTTGTTCATCAACTAGGGAAATACTGATCATACCATTGATATATTCAATTCTCAGTTCTTTATCAAAATACTTTCTCATCATATAGTTTAAACTTATGAAGAAGTCTGATTTTTTGAGACGTTCATCTCGTGCCGAGTCTGTCTTATGTTCTTCAGAGGAAAGGAGTTCTTCCTGTGTAAAACGCTCTATAATACTCCAAAGCTTATACACACAGCCGGTATAACCAACCAAACTATTCCTCGCATAATTGAGATCATTGATGATTTCATTAGGATTGATAAAGGTTTTGAAAGTGAGTCTACTTCTATCGTTATTGAGAATAGCAAAAGTGCTCTTGAGCAGATATCGTTTTCTTTCTTCTGCTTTTTTTTCATAACGATTAAAAATTGCAATTACGATTTGGAGGAGTTTATGGTATCTTAGGCAAGAAAGAATGAATTGCTCATGAGGCTCAAGTTTATATTCATCAATACAAAATTGTTGTGTCTTTTCATCAAATCAAGCACTTAACTTAAGACTGCGCGGTTTCTCGAGCAGGTTCTGGAGTTTATACTGAGGAAAACTGATCCCCAGTTTACTGTATTTATCAATGATACTATTGATCTTGGAAGTATATTTACAGACAAAGCCTATGTTTTCATAGTCAGCATCAGAAAGTTCAAGAGTAATTTCAAGCTTTGAAGGTTTATTTGGAGTGGTATTGTTCGTTTGAAGATATTTGGTAAAGTTTGGTCTTGACTGAATTGCTTTCCTCATTGAGATCTTTTCATCATGAAAAAAATCATCACTATAGGAAAAATCCTGAATTAAAGTAGCAAAAAACTCTTCAAAAATTTTCATAAAATTACTTTTTCCAGAAGCGGTATTTCCGATAAAAATTTTGACCCCTTGATATCCCTCATTACTATAGAGCGAGATTGCTGGCATCGCTTCAAAAGTTTTCATATCTACATAGGGAAAACTCAAGAGATTGGAAATCTTAACTTCTTTGATCTGCATAGGGAGAAAAGATGAAATAAAGCTGAATACGAGCAAGCCTCAGACTCGCCTTTAAGTATAGTCAGATTTTTTCATTTTTCAAATAAAAGGAGAGTTTCTCTATAGTGTTTCACTTTCTAAGATATGTAGCTCTGCTTGGAAAAAAAGAGTCATCTGCCTAAGTACAGTTTCTACCTTGTATCTTGGATCTTGCTGGCTAGAGTAATACCATTTTTGAGGTTCAATGAAATAAATCTTTTCAAGTTTCATAAAATCCTGAAAAACCTCAGATCCTGTACTAAAAATGAGTTTCTCAGCTCAGCTTTTAATCTGCCATCGATGCTTATTCTTCTTACTCTTACCATCTAAAGCACTGAGTAAGAGTCCCTGAGGGTGCTGTAGATCAATGATATTGGAGACTGTCCAAAGATCAGGAAAAACAATCAGAACCTGACCTTCTCCATAGTGAGAAATTTTTGTTTTTCCAATTGTTAGTTCAAAAGACTGTTTATTTTGTTTTTCCTTTTGAGCTTTAGAAAGAAGAGCAGTAATGTCATGATCTAGAAAAAGGGGAACTACTTTTTTATAGCTGGTATATCGCTCATAGACCATCCAATGAAGCAGTTGTATGCTTGGAGCCTTTAAGAGTTGAGGAAAAAAAAGTGTTGGACTACCAGTATAGCGGGTCGTAACGCTTTCTGGAAAACTTATATTTTCCCCTAGAACAAGAAAAAAATCTGATCCTTCCTGAAGGAGGTCTCCAGCCTGAAAACTCATCTTTTCCCCTTCATAGTAAAAGACTTTATCTGCTCCTGCATAGAGAGAAAAGGCGTAGAGATACATGAGAATAAAAAGAATAAAAAAGGAGAACCTGAGTATACACATCTCTAGGTGAGAAATCAATCTTTTAGGAGGAGAGTCATCCTAAAGATGATTTAAAAAAAATGCTTATTAACAGAAAAAATTAGGAATCGCCCTTAGTATATTAGTACAAGGAAATTTTATAAAAAAGATAGAAAATTATTAAGTAATAATTAATTGTTTCTATTGCTTTATAAAATATTTTTTGTATAAGTCAATTGTATGTAGTAAACTTGTTTGGAAGAACCTTATATCAAGAAAAATAAGAGATGTTTGTCTTTTTAGCTGTATATTTTTTTATTTTATAGTACAAAAGAAATGATATCATGAGTTGAAGATATTAATCAGAATATATTATATCTATTTACAGACTGAGCTTCTCGTAAAGTTTTTAATGAAAAGACAAAAAGGAAAACATGAAGATATTGATGAGAATGAATTTGGCTTGTCTATATTGATAATAAATATGAAATTAAAAAACTTGATTTAAGTGATAATATATCATATATCCAACATACTAATAATGATATGGAATTAAAAGCCTTTGTTGATTGATTAAAATATCTTTCTAAAAGTGAATTAATCCAAACTTTTCATAAAATTATTGTTGCTACAGATTCGGATTATGTTTATAGTAACCGAAGAAATGCTATATATAATTGGTCCTGAAATTGATGGAATAATAGTTCTTGATTTTGATTACAACATAAAAGACTCCGAAAAGAATTTTACAAAATTTATAAATCATTGCGTGGTTTATGAGCTACGTTTAGTTGTGAATGGGTAAAAGGACATAATGGTAATGAATTTAATGAAATGGCTGATAAGTCTGCAAGGAAATGAGCTAATTCAAGAAATAGATTTCCAGCTGAGAAAAGAAGGTGAGTTAGAATGCCTTTATTGAAAGAAATTAAATTTGATGATAAAATTAAAGTTAATTGAAAGAAATGATTATTAATCCATGTAACAAATTATTCATGAGTATGAAAAAGATGGACAAGATTTATTTGTGAGGTTGTAGATTGGAATGATGAATATTTTAGATATAGATTTTATATTAATACAAATAAACCATTAAGTTCAGAATATGTTTATAATGTTGATATTTGAAATGATAAATATCGTCATATTATTACTGAAGTTAATTGACAATTTTCAAAAGAAGAGATAAAGGAGAAAATATTAGAAGCAGGCTTTTGAGAAGAAGTTTTTTATAAAAAGCTAAATTATAAAAAAACCTAATTCTTACTTCACCGTACATTTGATAATATTGAGAATTAAGAAATCTTATCGATCCATAAAAAAACCACTCTTACTTTGCACAAGATATATTGTGCAAAGTAAAAAAAGACTTATTTTTAGATCTCATTAAAAAAGGATCTACAGAAGCTTTGTTTCTAATAAGTTTGGTAAGACATTCTTTTCTTGACATAAGATATCACACATTAGAAAAAACCCTTTGCATTAGCAAAGGGCAGGGAGAGTTCTAGTTCTCATAGTCTGCGTTTTTGATTCAAGTCACTTAATGACAAAGGGCAGAACAGTTGGCACTTGGGCTCATGCTGACCCAAGATTTTCCATTACAGGTACAGAAGCAGCCATTCTGATCGCCTTTATATTTGATGGTACCATCGGTCTCAGTACTACAGTTCACGGTCTCATCTCCGATCTGGATCAAGCCATTCACATCGATCCCCTCTACTTTCGGATCATTGGTAGCGATACCGATCCCATTTGTACTCCTAATAAGGAAAGTATTATCAGTCTTTGGGGTTAGAAATAAATCTTTTAGAGGTCTCCCAGGATAATTATCACTCCAGAGGAAGACTTTGTTTTTCGCTGAGCCGTCGGTGGCTGGTTTGATGTTTTTACCAGCGGCGAAGGAGTAGTTTCCTTTGATGAGGAGAAGATTTCCACCAGCGATAAAAGACTGACTTCCTTCAATTTCATTTCTCTCTCCAGCAGCAATTGTTGATCTGGATCAGCTTTTTATGCTGTTATACATACCAGCAAGAATCGTTCCTCTCTGAGATCAGGATTCAATATTATTTTGAAATCCTGCAGTTATTAATCCATCATTACTAGAAGGGTTAACGATATTTCCCTTTCCTCCGATAAGAATAGCATCAGTTCCTTGAATCTGATTTTTTTCTCCCTGAAGAATGAGGGCATTAGGAAGTGTTTTTTCTACAGTATTATTCTGAGCATTGGGATTTTCGACAATGAGCTTCCCATTCACTCTGACGATCCCATCTTTGGCTTCCATCAGGATATTTTTGGTCGGATCAGGGTCTTTGATCCCTCCAGGAGAGAAATAGACCTTTTGGATGTTTTGGATGGCATTGCTGAGATCAGATTTGACATTGACCTGAGCTCGCACTGCTCCCAGTCCGCCACCAAGGAGGGCAAAACTAAGGAGAAGTAAACCTGCTTTTGTGTTTTTATTCATCGTAATGCATAAGGAAGTAAAAAGCTTTCCCTATAACTATAGCTAAATAAAGGAATTTTGCAAATTCTTTTGGACTTTTTTGAGTGCTTATTTTTCGAGATACTATAGATATCCCCCCTACCCCCCTTAGTAAGGGGGACTTTATATTTTGCTTATCAAAATCCCCCTTTTGAAGGGGGAAGGAGGGGGTTCTGGGGAAAGAATTCCTTAAATATCCCTCCTCTCCTCCCTTTATAAGGAGGGACTCTTCCTTGTTTTTTTAGGGAAGTTCTTTAAAAGAACCCCTCTTGTTCATCAAAATCCCCCTTTTGAAGGGGGAGAAAGGGGGTTCTGGGGAAAGAATTCCTTAAATATCCCCCCTACCCCCCTTAACAAGGGGGGACTC
The DNA here is from genome assembly GCA_963540355.1 of uncultured bacterium. Classification (GTDB taxonomy): domain Bacteria; phylum Patescibacteriota; class Gracilibacteria; order Absconditabacterales; family Absconditicoccaceae; genus HOT-345. The sequence continues at coordinate 3,996 of CAUTND010000003.1, read as the reverse complement.
TTCCTTGTTTTTTTAGGGAAGTTCTGTTAAAGAACCCCCCTTGCCCCCCTTTATAAGGGGGGGTATTACTAGATTATCCCCCTCCACCACTTTATAAGCTGGAGTCTTCCTTCTTTATAAGGGATACTACAGCGCGAGCTTTTGGGCTGAAAGTCTAATAAGAGATAAGAGCTGCTGTTTCTCCTGATGCTGGAGCTGGAGGTCATAAGCATTTTGCATATTCAGCCAAGATTGAGCAGAAATCCCCATTACTGATTCCAATCTTAAAGCCCAGTCAGCATTCAAATTTCTTTTCCCTGTAATGATAAAACTTACCTCTTGAGGACTTTTTTGCACGAGATTGGCAAGCTGTCTTTGGCTTCGCCCTCTCGCTTCTAGTTCATCAGCAAGGATTTCTCCAGGATGAATAAGGATTGCTGTTTTCATAGCTAGAAGTGGTTATTTACTAAAATTTGGTTGGTAGTGATTATTAGCATCAATGATTTCTATGATAGTAATGTTTCCTAGTGTATCATAATCAAACTCGATTCTCCACTGCTGATTGATTCTGATACTATAATGCTCTTTATACTTTTCAAAGTTGAGTCCTTTGTATTGATTTAAGTCTTGAATAGTTGCTAGAGTCTCCAAGATGAAACATTTTTTTACATAGCTTTTTCTCAGATTTGATGGAAGTCTACGATCGTAATAGGTTTCATCTCTATAGAGCTTTTCCATTTCTTCGTACTTAAAGTTGAGCTGCATCATTGAGTAGAGCTATTGCCTAGTAAAACAGGAATAGTATACAGATTTGTTTATAAAACGCAAGAAAAAATATACTTTTTTGTTGATAAAAAAATAGGAAGTCGGACCTTTTCCTTTTTTTTAAAAGAATTCTTTAGATATCCCCCCCTCGCCCCCCTTTATAAGGGGGGTGTTTATTACTAGATTATCCTCCCTCCCCTCCTTAGTAAGGGGGGACTTTATATCTTGTTCATCAAAATCCCCCTTTTGAAGAGGGGACTCTTCCTTGTTTTTTTTAAGGAAGTTCTGTTAAAGAACCCCCCTCGCCCCCCTTTATAAGGGGGGTGTTTATTACTAGATTATCTCCCCTCCCCTCCTTAGTAAGGGGAGACTTTATATCCTGCTATAATTATCCTAAAAAAGTATAAAAAAGACTTGTATTTGTAAAACAAATTTATGTAACGTAGATACGTTTATATCAGGCAAATAGGAAGATGAGTAAAAAAGAGAAAGTCAGAGAAGCTTTCCTCAAAGATCCTTGTGCCGTAAGTCTCTCACAGATTAGAACCTTCCTTCTCTCAGAGTGATTTATAGCGGTTGATGCTTGAGGTTCGTACTTCAAAATTGAGGGGAAAGACTGAAGAGCTTTTACTATTCCACTCCATCACTGAGATTGTCTGAATGTTTACAAAAGAAAGCTAAAAATCTTTTATCTAAGTTATCAAGAATAGAATGAAAAAGAATGAATTGATCTTGTATATTCCAGTGGGAACAAAGAAATTTCCTTTCATTATCAGAAAAACTGGAGAAATTGATCCTGATGACTGAGAAATTGTGGAAATTTACTGTAAAGAAGCAAATCTTGATCAGCCCTATCTCAAGTCTGATATTCCTGTTTTATTAGAAGATATAGTAGCAATGATCCAGGCTGAGCAAGCAAAGAAAAAGGATGATACTATCAATATTAGAGTCAAAGCGAGAGACAAGGTCCTTCTGCAACAATATGCTTCGGCTGGTGGCTATCATTCTTTGAGTGAATATCTGATTGCTAAAGGGTTACAAGTTGCATAAAGTATGCTGATCAAGATCCTCCTTTTGAAGTTTGAAGTCAGAGGAAGGGGGTCTGGGGGAAAAGAGTTCTTTAAAAGAACCCCTCTTGTCCATCAAAATCCCCCTTTTGAAGGGGGAGGAAGGGGGTTCTGAGAAAAAACCTTTTTTGATTTTCCTGTTTATTTTTTTAGGGAAGTTCTTTAAAAGAACCCCCCTACCCCCCCTTAGTAAGGGGGGGCTTTATTGCTAGATTCCCCCTACTCTCCTTTATAAGCGGGGATTTCCTTTTTTTTGTATAGAAAAAAGTAAAAAAGATTTGCGTTTTGTATAGAAAAAGATATGATAAGATATACATAAAGTTTATACTTTCATCAGATAATGACAAAAAAAGAGAAAGTAAAAGAAGATTTGCTCAAAAATCCTCAAACTGCTGGTAAGGGAATCGAAGCACTACTTGCAAGATGCACAAGCTTATGATGAGATCAGCCATGAGGCTTTCTCAGTTCATATCCTTCCGACTCCAACAAAGCGATGATATCACTGAGTTTAGCACATAACGGAGAAGTCAAGGAGGTTTACAAGACAATGATCAAAAAATTTTATCTTAAAAATCTAGAATAATGACCAAAGAAACAATAATTCTGATTCCAGTTGATGGAAAGAACTACCAGCTCAGTATCAAGCCTTTAGATGAGGTTTGGGACTGAGAGAAGATGGTCTATATTAAGTGTAAACAGGCAGGTCTTGACTGTGAGTATCCTGAGTCTGATTTACCAGCTCTTATTCAAGATATGCAACACTTGATCAGAGATGAATTAGCAACTGCAAAAGATTCTCAGATAAACATCAGAGTAAAGGCAAGAGACAAAGTGCTTTTGCAACAATACGCTTCGGCTGGTGGATATCGTTCTTTGAGTGAATATCTGATTGCTAAAGGGTTACAAGTTGCATAAAGTATGCTGATCAAAATCCCGCTTTTGAAGTTTGAAGTCAGAGGAAGGGGATTTTTTGGGAAAAGAGTTCTTTAAAAGAACCCCTCTTGCTTATCAAAATCCCCCTTTTGAAGTGGGAAGGAGGGGTTCTGGGAAAAACAATTCTTTAAATATCCCCCCTATCCCCCTTAGTAAGCGGGGACTTTATATCTTGCCTATCAAAATCCCCCTTTTGAAGGGGGAGAAAGGGGGTTCTGAGAAAAAACCTTTTTTTGATTTTCCTGTTTATTTTTTTTAGGGAAGTTCTTTAAAAGAACCCCCCTCGCCCCCCTTTATAAGGGGGGTGTTTATTGCTAGATTCCCCTCTACTCCGCTTAGTAAGTGGGGACTCTTCCTTATTTATTGACAAATTACGAAAAAATGATTTGACTTTTGATATAGAATCACTATAAGAAGAAGCGATGAGGATCATTAACATTAAGTAAATGATTTTTCATTAAGGAAAAAAAAGTTAAACCAAATAAAGAAATGAAAACAAAATTTTTAAGACTTATCATCTTGCTTGTAGCAAGCAACCTGATGAGCCAGTTCTTGACTGTGCAATCGGTCAAGGCTGAGAATTATGGGAAAACCGTTGAAGTTTCCCAGACGAGGGAAGTAACCATTGATGAGTTGGATTCCAACGTATTTCCAACTTCTAATGTTATTGTTACTCGTGTACGTGTTAAAAATGGCGTAAAGTTCTTAATAAATCTCAAAAGTATTGCTAATTTCAAGGGAATTTCTGACCTTAGCGGCGGAAATTTAATTAGTGGTAATGAAAAAATTGAAATTACACAAGCAGGGACAACGTCATTTGTTTATTACGTGCAAAGTAGTAATGCTCCTCAACAGGCTTATTCAATACTCATGGATGTTAACTACTATGGTGTATTGCAATATGCAGGTAGCGATGCTCCTGCTTCAATTGAAGTTACAACTGCTAATGAAAATAAGCAGTTGAGCGTGCCGGCGGGGAAGTTCCCGGGGATTATCTGGTATAACTCTTCAGAAGAAGAACTTACAAATGTTCCACGTGGAACTGAATCTGTAAGTTTATCTCAATTATTAGCTAGCGGAAATACCTCGTTTAAAGTTAGTTTTTACGATGGAACTAGCAATCAATTGAGTAATGGTGATCCTGGAGGAGGAAGTTGGTGTGAGTTCTCGCTTGTAGACAAGCGGACTCCGCAGACCTACGACGTTACTCTCTCTGCTCAACCAGCTGAGGGTGGACAAGTTACTGGTGGCG
>CAUTND010000002.1:0-149393 GCA_963540355.1 uncultured bacterium | reverse complement strand
AAGTTATCTACTACTATTTCCTTATATTTTAGCCACCCCTTTTTTTAATTATGCCAGAAAATATATATTTTATTACAATAACGAAAGACCACAGTGGAATAAAAGAAAAATGACTCCTGTGGAGTACAGAAGTCATTTGTTATGTTAACCCTTTTTTATTATTTTCTACTTTAAGGGACCCAGTTCAGAAGTGATACTCTTTTTTAATTATACTTCTTTTTAGAATAAGATTATTGAGTAGGAACTATACTCCTGCAGTACATAGACCAATATTCTTAAGCATCCTATAGTATTCAAATTTTTTGATCATTTTATTGTAAGGACTAAGGCGATCATACTGTGTTGCTTCCTCAAGCAAAGTATCTTTCAATTCAAGGAGATTAGCCATTCTTTCTACATTTGTCTGCCCACTTTCTCCAATCTGTTCCAAAGCGACTTGAACCGGAACAAGTGCGCCTTGTGCATCAAGGATCTGCTGTGTCCCAGACCCAAAGCAAGCTTCACTCAGCTTTATGGAAATTTCTTGCTCATCTTGAGGACTAATACCTCTTCCGTAAATGCTAAAATTAACATTTCCAAGGTATTCATTATTTCCAGCGAGAGAAACACCTTGAGCTTTTGCCTTATCAAAAGTAAAGGATTCAATAGCAATCAAAGGAGGAATACTCGCTAAAAATCTTTTGAGGGCTAAAGGTTTATTGAAGAGACCCGGAAGTCAAACACCATAGGCAAGACCTGGAATTGTCCTATACTTATCCCTGAATCTGAAATAACATGTCCGAGAAAGCTCCTCAAGACCACAAACAACACTTTGTTTAATTGTCATATCAACAACCGCCTCATCAATCAAAAGATTGACCTCTTCATCTGGCGTATTTAGCCAAGAATAAAGATAACGAGAAATCACTCCATTATTGAATGTTTTTTCATCTTGATCCTCAGGCTTGGTAAGTCCATACTCACTGACTAACTGTTGTACCTGATCAGCTTTTTGTTCTCTAATCGCATCAAAAAGATAATAAGAGAAATCATTCAGCAGACCGAGATTATTGATATTGGAGGTCAAAGAAAGCTTATCCACTAAAAGAAGAAAAGCTCTTTTAGAGTCCGACTTGAAAGAAATACTGATCGGAATATTGAAGAACCCATTTTCTAGCTCCCTGATTTCACCAATCTTCATATTCACGACTTCATTATCTCCGACATCTTTTCCGCTCTCTCTAATAATACTACTCCACTGAGAAAGCAGAGAAATATCTTGGTAAGGATTAGTATCAAGGTACTTTTTACCAAGAATGGAGAGATCAATTTCTTTAGTATAAGGATCTTTCCAAATATTGAGGGAAGGCAAGAGAAGGTTCCTCAGAAATTCGGTATACATACTCCTTTTAAAGTTGAGTTCCCCCTGAATCCTTTCCTTCTCAGTCTTAGATTGCTCATAGAGATCTACTAGAGCTCAAATAGTCTGAGGGAAATGATCCTTCTCCTCCTGCATTGTTTCATCTTGATTAAAGGTTGTCAAATCATAATGCTTAAGCTCTTTGAGGTCCCAAGTTCTTGCAGTCAGTTCGGAATTTTTTTGCCGAACAATAAAAAGCATAATACAAAAGAGGGCAAAAGCCAAAGCAAAGAGACCTATGGCTACAGTATAAGCCTGTTTATTAATTCCAAAGGTAAGTTCTACCTTTCCTCCATCTCTTCCCTGCTTTTTGATTCCTGAGAGGAAATTTTCAAAGAGTTGCTTAGTTTTCTCAAAGAAAGAGTTTGTAAGATTTTTTGTATCCATGATGACAAGTAAAAAAAAGATAAAGTTCCTTACTTATTGTTGAGCAAGGGGAAGTTGTTGCTCTTCTGAAGGTGCTAGGAAACCAAAAGCTGATCATGTCCCCTCTTGAGCTCCTGAGAGCAATGTTTGATCTGCTGCCTCTTTATCTAGAAGCATCTCATCTTGATATTTTTTAATCGCAGCTGTATAGGTATCCATAAAGTCAAATATCTCTCTATCTGTACTTTTTTGAATAGGAAGATTAAAATTCTTTACAGAGTTATTCACGACATATTTTGAACCACCAATACTAACTTGTTTAGGAGTAACCTTAATATCTTTGGCATCTATTGCCTTTCCGAGAATAAAGGTACTTTGCTTAAGCAGCTTAATCAACTCTGAAACAATAAAAATATGTGGACTTCTAATACCTTGCTGAATAAGAGCATATTCATCTTCTTTGAGTGTGTTTACTTCTATTGTAAAACCAATTGCATTACTCTTTCCATTAAAACTATTAAAGGTAATAGAAAAGCTTGGCATATTACTGAATTCTAGCTTATTATTGATAAACTCCATCAAAATTTTAAAGAATGAAGTTTCAAATTCTTTATCTTGCAAAATCGTATGATAATAGGTATCAAAATCATTAATTTTATCACACTTTGCAGGTTCATAGGGATTATTATAACAGACATTGAGGTAATATTCAACATCCTTTTCTCCTCTCTCCATCAACTCATTGAGCTTTGTTCTAATATCAGACTTCGTATAGCCAAGATTTTCTGCTAGAGAAGAAACGAACACATCCATCAATGAGAACACTTTCATGGCACTTGAAAACTTGACTACTTCTAGAGACAGTAGGCTTCTCTGAATAGAACCAACAGCATTATCTGCCTTCAGGATTTCTACCAATTCTGGAGGAAAAAATCCATCTTTGGTTAGCGTTTCCTTAACACTTTTAATCTCTTTTTTAAGGTCTATTACCTCTTCCCCAAGCTTGAGAAGACTCACTTGGAGCAAATCCTTCTTCTGCACAAAATTAAGTTGATCATCTCTGAGAATTTTCTTTGCAGCTTCTTCTCCTCACGCAGAAAGAGAGGTATTGCTATATTGCTGCTTATTAAAGAGTCAGAGAGCTGATCCATATTCATCATAAGTATCGGATGTTTTTTGAATGCGCTCAATCTTATCAGCAGGCAAGCTAGGTTCTGATTTGAGGGTAAGATACTGATAAAAAAGATAAACTGAATAATCTAAGACAGCGAAAAGTGCAAACCCTAATATTGCGAGAATGAAGCCAGCGTTATACCTTTTTATAGCATAACCAAACTCCCCTTCTCCCATAACTGGAGCTATTTCCTTTGACTCATCAAGTAAGTCTTTCGTAGAATTCGCATCTCAAGCATCAGTTCCACCAATACCTTCAATTTTTTGAGCAGCTTGAACCTCTTCAGGACTTGGACCAGTAGAAGGAGCCTTTTCAAGTTGATCTGCCAAGGATGGTTCTAAGAGTGGAGTCCCATTTTCTTCGGTAATCACCATTTGTTTTTGTTCTATCAAGATAAAAATCATAAAAGCCTTTTTGCTAAGTATAGTCCGAAAGATCAAAAAAGTCAAAAAAATCTGACTTTATTTTGTGATAGAAATGACATTTAAAATTTTTATGATATCGACTCAAATCAAAGCAGCTCATGAGCAGAAATAGAAACTAATCTTTTTGGACGAAGAAAACTATAATTAAAACCTAGTGAAATAACCCCTCATATGTATTTCAAAAAGGAGGATTGCAGTAGCGATGATGCTTAGGAAGCTGATCCAAACGAGCAATGATTTCTGGAGCTAGGACTAAGTTTTGAGCTTCAAAATTTTCTTGCAATCTTTCTATTGAAGAAGACTTTGGGATCACGACTGCCCCCTTTGCAAGCAGGTAAGCAAGGGCAAGCTGAGCAGGAGAAAGCTGAAATTCCTCAGCAAGAGTGAGAAAAGGAGCATAGGACAAAAGATACCCTTGAGCTAAAGGCGAATAAGCAGTCAAGATCAGCTTTTTTTCTTTTGCAAAAGTTTCTAGTTCAGGACTAGAGAGGCAGACATGCCGTTCTATCTGATTGGTAAAGATTTCGCTACCAAAACGAGAATAGAGAAGCTTCAGCTGAGGAAATGAGAAATTAGAAACTCAGACTTGCCTGATTTTACCTGCTTTTTTGAAGTGCAGTAAAGTTTCAAAAGCCTGAGCATCATTATCTGGATTGCTTAGCCAATGGAGCAAGACTAGGTCAAGATAGTCTGTTTTTAAGTCTTGTAAAGTCTGATGAAACCTCGTTTCTAGCTGAGTATAGGAAAAATCTGAAGACTGAAAAGGTTTTTTCTGATGAGTAAGTAAACCATCAAATCGAACCTTGCTTGTAATTCGGAGTTCAGACCTTGAAAACGAGGACTGTGAAAGGAAGGATCAGATTTCTTTTTCATTATGATAAATCCGAGCAGTATCTAGATGACGATAACCAAGCGAAAGAGCAGATCCCAAGCTTGAAATGAGCTTTTCTCTATCAAGCTTCCAAGTCCCAAGTCCCATTTTAGGAATCGTTTGCATTATAAGAAGGAACAGGCTAAAATCGCACTGAAAAAGTGTCATTCTGAGTGGAGCAAAGCGGAACGAAGAATCTAAACAACACCCTTCGCTATCGCTCAGGAAGACAGGAATCTTTAACTAATGCTCAGAAAATAGTAGCTAAAATGAATCAATCGTATAGAGATGAATCAAAAGCTGGGTATAGAGCCACCTCTTATCAGCAGAAATCTCAGGTTTAACCATATCACGCAGGATTTTGATAAAAGGGACTTGATACTGCTTTTTCCCATATTGCTGAAAGATCAGATCAATCACTCCTGCTACCTTTTGGAACTGAGCCTGATCCTCAGCTGAAGCTTGATAAGCCTCTACTTTAGGAATCGCCTTTGGATCTGGGGTAATCCCTGTTAATTTTATATATTGCTCTCTATCAAGGACTACGAAAGCATCCATAACTCTCGTTCTCGGACTACGATCTAAAGTTTTCCCCTCATACACCATCGCGGTACTTGCTCCAGCATCGAGGGAAAGTGCATTTCGGCATCAGAATTCCTTTTTGAGATAGGCAGGCAGATTTCGCACATTACTCCTCCCTACTACTCCCATATAAATCGTATTTCCATCCTCAGTAGAGCAAATAAAATTTCTATTAGCATTGCTGCTCATTTTCTTGTCAATATAATTCACAAAAGCCTGAACCACATCCTCGCCTTCTAACAAGAGAACGGGGAAATTCCCAATACCGAAATAGATATCATCGAGTCTATCTTTATTCAGATCGCTCCAAAGCCCGACATCGTGCTGCCCAGAATTTTTCTGAACAAAAAAAGGATTCCCCTGCTTATCAAAAGAGAAAATCATTCTAATACTGGTATCGCCCCAAAACCTACTCCAATCCTTTCCATTTCCGAGAAACACCCTTTCAGAAATGGTATGAGTAACTCTTTTCCCATCAAGCTTACAATGGGAATAATCATCAGGACAAAAAAAAGCCCCATTGATTGCAGTATCACCTCCGACTTTCTTTGCGAGTTCCTCAGTCGTTGCTCCCCCATCCTGAGCAGGAGAAGCTACCACAAAATGCTCTCCATCGAGCACGACTTTGATCACCCTAATCGGTCTGCCTCCTCTTTTTTCTATCAGTAATTCTTTATAGGCAAAACTTGAGCTACTCAAGAGAAAAAAAGCAAAAAAAGCTGAAAGCATCAATCGTTTGAATCTCTGCATGAAGAAAGAAAAAAGAATTAAAAGATCGGGAAGAATGATGAAAAAGGTCCTAGAAAGAAGCAAAAGCTACAAAGAACTGAAAAGAATACTGATAATAAACAAGCCCCATGAATAAAGCATAAACGATATACACCAGAATGATTTCATTTCGAAAAGTCTAGTCTCTTTTCATAAAATATGGAAGAAATAAAATCGAAAGAAAAAGAGAAAAACCGTAAAATGGAAAGAGCCCTCTTTAAGCTTTTAGGGCTCTAATACCCCAAAGTGAATTTAAGCTAATTTTCTTTTTACTGCGATTTTTCCATCAAATCCAATCTGAGAAATCACAACATTGATCGTATCTCCGATTTTGAAATGCTTCTCTAGTCCATCGGTAAACTTCTGACCGAGATTGGAAACATGGCAGAGTCCTTGCTTTCCCTTTGGAAGCTGAACGAAGAGTCCGTAAGCTTCTACTCTTACGATTTTTGCATCAAAGACTTGTCCTACCTCAAGGTCTGTTGCAATCTCAAGGATCAGATTTTTAGCCTTTTCTATCATTTCCTGCTTTTCGTGCGTAAGGAAACAGGTTCCGTCATCTTCAAAGTCAATCTTGATATTATCGCATTGCTCAATAATTTTATCAATCATCTCTCCACCTTTTCCAATCACTTCCTTGATTTTCTCAGGATTGATCTTGAAGACATGAATCTTTGGAGCATATTCTTTGACTTGAGCTCTAGGAGTTGGGATGGTTTCTAGCATAAAGTTCATAATCTCTTTGTATCCTTCACTTGCTCTATCAATCGTTTCATGTACAATATCCAAAGTCAGACCTTTGAGTTTGGTATCAAGCTGGATCGCGGTGATTCCTTCTTTGGTTCCTGCGACTTTGAAGTCCATATCTCCTGTAAAGTCTTCAGTTGCCATAAGGTCATTAAGCACCATATGCTTGGTTATTTCTCCGTTTTCATCCGTTTCAGTCATGAGTCCCATCGCAATTCCTGCAACTGGTTTCTTGAGCGGAACTCCAGCATCCATAAGAGCAAGGGTAGAACCACATACGGATCCCATACTGGTTGAACCTCCAGATCCAAGACATTCTGAAACCACTCTGATAGAATACGGGAATTCTTCTTTGTTTGGAATCATATTCTCGAGCGCTTTTTCTGCCAATCTTCCATGTCAGATTTCTCTTCTTCCTGTTCCTCTCATGGCTTTCGCTTCTCCGGTAGAGAAAGGAGGAAAATTGTAGTGATGGAAATATCTCTGCTCAACATCGTTATGCTCCATATCTTCAAGGACGAGGTAATCTTTTGGCCCTCCGAGTGTTACGGTAGAAAGTACCTGTGTATCTCCTCTCCAGAATAGTCCAGAACCATGTACTCTTGGGAGGTTGTCCGTCTCACAGAAAAGCGGTCTAATGTCTTTGATTTGCCTGTCGTCAATTCTCTTTCCTGTAGCGAGGGTTCTGCTTCTGATGAAGTTTTTCACCGTATTGAAAACTGCCATCTTGATCTTGCTTTCTGTGTATTCTTCTGCATCTTCGGATTCAGCTTTTTCTTTTGCTGCTTCTAAAGCTTCTTTTTCATACTGACTGAAAAGATCGTTGAAAGGCACTTTAGTATTTCCAGCAAGGGCTTGGAGCTTTTCATCGGTCAAGACTGCTTTTACAAATGCCATCGTTGCCTCACTTGGTTTATTGAAAGTGATTTCTTTCTGCTGAATGTCTAAGGTCTTCAAGAAATCAAGCTGAAGATCACATGCCTCATCAATTACTTTTTGCCCAAGTGTGAAAGCCTGTTTCATTAGTTCATCAGGGAATTCAAGCGATTCACATTCAATCATATTGATAGACCCTTTCTTTCCTGCTACCAAAAGATTTAATTCAGATTTTTCCAACTGTTCTTTGGTAGGATTCACGATAAATTCACCATCAAGATATCCGATCTGAGCTGCACCTACGGGACCATCAAACGGAATCCCCGCCGCCATAATAGAAAGCGAAGCTCCGATAATGTCCATCACTCCAAGACTGATTTCATGATCAAGTGCAAGTGGAGTCACAGAGATTACGACATCGTTGATCATTCCCTTTGGAAACATCGGTCTGAGCGCTCTATCAGTGAGCCTAGCATAAAGAATTGCTTGATCAGAAGGTCTTCCTTCTCTCCTTCTATAGACTGCACCTCCGATCCTTCCAGCAGCGGAATAACTTTCTCTCATATCAATCATGAGCGGTAAAAAGTCCATCCCTTCTCTCGGATTTTTCTCCATTACCGTTGAGTAGAGAAGCACATTTTCTCCCATCTGCATTCTAATACTTGCATCAGCTTGCACTGCGAGTTTCCCCATTTCAAAGGAAACTGGTTTCCCATATCGCACGGTAGATTGACGAGCGATTTCAAATTGTTTTTTTACGACCATCGTTTTCGTAGAAAAAAATAAAAGTGATGAGCTTTCCTCAGCACTATTGAGACAGATTAAAAGGCAAAAAAATCTGACTTACTTTCTTGCTTTTTAATCTACCACGGTGATGAGGAGATTACTCATAGAGAAAGTATAGTTTTTTCAGAGGAATTTGCAACAAAAGAAAAACTTAAGAATCTTCTTGCATTTTCAAAGGAATCTCCTAGAATTTCACCGTTTATTTTTGTTTAGAAATAATGAAGAAAACTTCACTTCTCCTTACCATTATCCTTGCCTTTATGGGGACACTTTTTGGGGTATGGTATTTTAACGCTTCTCATTCTTGTAGTGCTTTTTCTGCTGAATGTAAGGAAAATACTGCTGAGCAGAAAGGAAAAATCTATCTTGATGTACGTGAAGAAGAGGAATGGCTTGCTGGGCATGTAAAGGGAGCTTTACATATCAAGATGGGCGATATTTTTGCGGGGAACTATGAGCAAATTCCACAAACTGAACCAGTCTATGTATACTGCCGTTCTGGGCGTCGTGCAGGTGAAGTGATTCGCTTTTTGGAGCAAAAAGGATTTACAAATCTGATCAATGCTGGTGGTTTGCGTGATATAGAAGGAGTAGCAATCGTAGAAGGTGAGTAATTTCTGTTTTTTAGTAAAAAGTTTACTTGACAAATAGTTCTGTATTTGTATACTTGTCTTGTTTTTTTAACTTTCTTATAAAAGTAAGAATGGGCAAATATAACTTTTGAGCAGAGCATCAAGAATGAACTCCTAATCCTGAAACTGGAGGAACTGAGAAAAAAATAGTGAATACTCAAGAAACCACTTCAGGAAATCTTAAAGCTACTCTTGAGAGTGGAGGTTCTAAAATTACCAAAATCCATCCTACTGCAAAGGTGGATCCTTCAGCACAGATTGATCCTTCTGTTATTATTCCAGAGGGCTGTTTTATTGAACCAAATGTTATTATCCAGGAGGGGGCTGTTTTGCATAGAGGTGTCTATATTTGAGCTAATGCGAACATCTGAGAATGAGCGAAAATCTGAAATAATGTAAAAATCTGAAATGATGTGAAAATCTGAATTGGAGCGGAAATCAGGGATAATGCAAGAATCTGAGAAGAAGCGAAAATCTGAGATAATGTGGAGATCAGGGATAATACGAAAATCTGAGGACGAGCGAAAATCTGAAATAATGCAAAAATCTGAAATGATGTGAAAATCTGAATTGGAGCGGAAATCTGAAATGATGTGAAAATCTGAAACTGGAAGAACATTAGTTCTTATTCTGTTATTGATGAAAATGGGAATTTGGTAGGTTATCTTCGTCCGGAGGAAGAAGTGAATAAGGAGCCAGAGGAAGCGGTAAGTGAGAAGAAAGAGGAAGCAGCGAGTGGAAAGAAAAAGAACTTTTGGAAAAGACTTCTTGTAAAGTTTCATTAAAAAAAAGAGGGTGATTGAATGAGGCCCTCTTTTTAGTATTTAAAATCTTGTGCGAAAGCTCAGCAAGAGGGCTTTTTTAGTTCTTTAATACGCTTCTAAAGAGTTCCACGCTTCCAAGCGCTTCCCAGCTGAGTCCTTGCTTGCCAAAATGTCCATAGCTTGCAGTCTTTTGATAAATCGGTCTTCTGAGCTCGAGGAAGTCAATGATCCCTTGGGGACTGAGGTCAAAATGCTTTTGAATAAGGTCAAGAATCAGCTTTTTTTCTGTTTTTGCAGTGCCAAAATCCTCCAAGAAAAGGCTAACTGGCTGCTTCACTCCAATTGCATAGCTCAGCTGGAGTTCGCATTTCTCACAGAGTCCACTGGCTACAATATTTTTCGCAAGATACCTCGCCATATAGGCGGCACTTCTATCAACTTTCGTCGGATCCTTTCCTGAGAAGGCACCTCCACCATGTCTGCCCATGCCTCCATAGCTATCCACGATGATTTTCCTCCCTGTCAAACCGCAATCTCCCACAGGTCCTCCAACATAGAAATTCCTTGTTGGATTGATATGAATCAAAGTCTGATCATCTATAAGCTGTCCAAGGATAGGAAAGATTACTTCCTTTTTGATCGCTTGATGGAGCTCTTCTTGACTGATCGCTTTGCTATGCTGAGTGGAAACGATGATCGCTGCGATTCTTTTTGCTTTCCCATTTTCGTATTCCACACTGACTTGAGTTTTCCCATCAGGATAAATGAAGGGAAGGAGTCTGCTTTTTCTAACTTTTGCAAGCTGAAAAGCGAGCTGATGAGCGAGATCAATCGGCATTGGTAAGAAAGATTCCGTTTCATTACTCGCATATCCAAACATAATTCCCTGATCTCCAGCTCCTCAAGTATCTACTCCCATTGCAATATCAGGCGACTGAGTATCAATCAGGACTTCCACTTCACACTTGTTCCCATCAAAAAATTTCTCCTCACTATCGTAACCGATCTCGCAGATTACTTTCCTTGCAATCGCTTCATAATTGACCTGAGCCTGAGTAGTGATTTCCCCAGCGATAACCAGTTTATTGGTCGTTATCAGGCATTCACACGCGACTCTGGAAAAAGGATCTTGCTCTAAGCAGGCATCAAGGATGGCATCAGAGATCTGATCGCAGATTTTATCAGGATGTCCCTCGGTCACTGATTCTGAGGTAAAAAGGACTTTTTCGTTGCTCATATTCATCGTTTCTAGTTATAAAAAGATAAAAGTCTGACTTCTTCCCTCTTGAGGACTCCTCAAAAAAGAAAAAAATCTTTCCCGGGCAGAAAGACTTGATACTTTTGGAATGTGGATCATATCTTTCCCTTGCGGGGAGGAAGGAGCACCTTATTTTGAGTTCTATCAGCGTTTTGCCAATCGTGCTTTCAAAACAGGTTGCTGAGATGTCCAAGCGAGCCTCGTCTCTCCATCTACTCTTGATATTTACTGAGTAAGTATAGAGTTTTCTGTTTTCAAAGCAAGGGATTCTTCAGATTTTTTCTTGAGACCATAAAAATCCTTTTTCTACCTGAAAAATTCCTCCCTTCTCAGCTTTCAGGTTTTTTCTCTCTTTTGAAAATATAGAGTTGTGATCCTTTGAAAAACGAGAAATTTCCTTTCAATAAGTAAGGTTGTAATTAGGATAACTTTTCCTGAAATCATAAAAAAAACTCCTCCCGAAAGAGAAGTCTAAAACATATAAAAAGAAATCTTATTTTATCTTTTCAAATGCGGCAAGTTTATCTCTCCAAAGCTCTCTTGTACGGAAAAAAAGAGGATGAGTAGCCTGATACTCCAAAATCTCCTTAATTTTCTGGCTATCTAAACGAATTTTATCTACATGATCATATATTGAATAAGCTTCTACTATTGCATCTTGATCTTCTGCTCAAGTTTTTTCTACTTTATGGTCCTCTTCGATAAGAGATGCTAGAGTTTCTTCAAGTTCTTGCTCAGAAAAGCAATAAAAAACCTGATCCATAGGGCAAGCTTTCGTATGTACGAGGTAGATTTCTTTTTCTTGGTGATCAAGAAGATTCTCATAGAAGCTATCAACCCATTCCTTATTATCTAGGGTTCTCTCCTCAGAACTTTCAGAAAATTCTTCTTCGGTTAAAGATTTTGTTGATCCTTTAGAAGGAGAATCAGCTAGAATAGACATTTCTCCTTTGGATGAAAAATGAGGATCAGAATCAGCTTTTTCGCAATATTCTAAAATTCCTAAGAGGAGTAAAGCAGCACCAACCATCACCCCTCAAACTCTTGAGCTTACTTTTTTATCCAAATCAGAAGCTGAATTTTTATTCGTAACAGGCGTATTCATCTTTTTTAACAAAGAAAATAAAGCAACAAAGAATATATCTTTTTACTATTGAATGTCAAGTATTTCCAAAAAAAGAGATTTCATCTTGAAAGTAAAGGTCTTTTCTATACTCTCTAAGTTGATTTTACTCAAGAAGAGAACTTATGAAAAGAATCCTTACCTGAATTAAACCTACCGGCTCTGAACTCCACCTTTGAAACTACTTCTGAGCTTTGAAACCGTTTATCACGATGCAAAATGAAAATACTGATTCAGAATTTTTTCTTTTTCTCGCAAATATGCACGGTTTTACGCAGATGCAAGAGGCGGAAATTTTGAAAAAAAATAGTATGACGATCGTAAAGCTCTATCTGGCTTGTTGAGCTGATATGGAAAAAACTCTGATTTACAATCCAGCAGAAATCCCTGGACATGCGCAACTCAACTGGGCTTTGACTTGCTTGACGATTATGGGAACGATGGAGAGAATGCACAGCTACAAAGACGCTTTGGCAAAGGGAAAATCTGGAGAAATCAGCGTTGGAACTTTTTGCTATCCGATTTTGATGGCAGCGGATATTCTGCTCTATGATGCGGATTTTGTGCCGGTTGGGAAAGATCAGAAACAACATGTAGAATATGCGAGAGATATTGCTCAGAAATTCAATACTCGCTATGGGGAAACCTTTAAAATACCAGCTCCTCTGATTAGAGATGAGGTTGCAACCGTAATGGGAACCGATGGAAGGAAAATGTCTAAATCTTACAATAACTATATCGGGCTCCTTGAAGAAGAAAACAGTATGCTCAAAAAAATAAAGCAGATCCCCACCAATGCAAAAACAGTTGAAGAGCCAAAAAACCCTGATGAATGTAATGTTTATCAGCTTACCAAGCTCTTTTTAACACCAGAAGAAGATCAAGAGTTGAGAAAAAAATATGAAGCAGGAGGGCTTTCCTACAAAGTAGGAAAAGACTACCTTTTTGAAAAAATGAGGGAAACTTTAGAACCAATTCAAGCGAAATTCAAAGAAATCTCTGAAGATGAAGTCAGTAAAATGCTCCATGAACACTCAGAAAAGGCAAATGCTATTGCAGAGAAAAAGATTCAAGAAGTGTATGAAAAGATTGGATTTATGCTCTAGTAAGAACTTTTAAAATATAAGAAGGGAAAGCTGATTCCCTTTTTTTTACTCACGAAAAAGGACACATCCTCCGAATAAATAGCAGATGCTTTCTTTAGAAAAATTGGTTTTAAAAAGAGAAAAAATTCTTAAATACGATTTGAAGGAAAAGTATATTTAACCTTCCCGCCAACAAATACTGTGGCTTTATGCTCAAAAGAAGCATCGGGGTAAGTATCCAATCTCGTATAATTTTCAGCTGTTTTTCCTTTATGTTTATTGGGAGAAATAGTATAATAATACCACTGCCCTTCTTTTTTATAGATTTCAAATTGATTTCAAGGAGATTGCCTTTTGGTCTCAAATCCGACTTTTGTAAGCAAATACGCAACATCTAACTTTGTTTGAGCATCCGTTTCAAAATAATTGATCGGAGCTCCATCACAAGAAAACTGTTGAGCTACTTCTAAATAGGTCCTCAAAAGCCTTTCTCCAACCTGTTTTTGGGTTGTAGAATTACTTTTTTGCATACCAGAAAATTTGATTTTTTGAGACTGAGGATAAACATTAGCATTCAGATAGCCTTGAAATTGAGCTGTTTTTTGATCGTAGAGTTTGATTTGAAGCTTTCCATGAGATACTTTCCCTCAACGAACAAGAGGAGTAAGCAACTTAATTTGCAAGCCTTTTCACACAATCTTAAAATTAACCCCCTCCCAGGATTTTGGATCTATCAAGCAAGAAAAATCTTTGAATATCTTTTCATCAGCTAAAGCTGAAAGCTCTGCTATTTTTTTTATCTCTATGACTTCTTTGATTTCTTCAGTGGAGCTTTTAGGAGATTGATAAACAGGGAAATCTAATCAATCAGTGAGTTTTAATTCAGATTCCATCATATCTTTTTCTCAACAACTAAAACATCCCTATTGCTCAATCCAATCCACAAAAACCCTGTAATCATGCTGAATCTCCGAATCAGACTTCAGTTTTTTTTCTATCGTATTGATCGCATAGATCGCAGTTGCGTGGTTCTTCCCACCGAAATAATCACCGATCTTTTCCAATGTCCGATTGAAATATTTCTTGGCAAGGAGCATCAAAATCTGCCTTGCTTGCGTGATTTCCTTTTTTCTGCTGTCAGATTTAAGTTCTGCGATAGAAAGCGAATAATACTGGGCAACCATCTCTACAAGTGTAGAAAAGTTTTTGCTGGATTTTTTATTCTGCTGCATCACCTGTTCAAAGTTGATCTGATTCTCATCGCAGTAATAACCGAGCGTTTTCAGGCAGCTATACACATCTTCCTCGCTAATTTCCGCCTTGGAAAGCTGCTGCCTCGTGATCAGAATATTCAAAGCCCCTTCCAGCTCCCTCACATTACTCTTGATATACTGGGCAATCAAAGACAAATATTCAAAATCAATAGTGATCCCTTTGGACTGGAGTTTGGACTCCAAGATCGCGATTCTCGTCTCAAAATCTGGAGCCTGCACATCAGCGACCAACCCCAGTGCGAATCTGCTTTTGAGTCTTGGTTCTATATGGAGAAGCTCTTTTGGAGGACGATCGGAGGAAATAATCACCTGCTTTTTCTTCATATGAAAATCGTTGAAAAGATTGTGGAACACCTCCTGCGTCTTGTCCTTGTCCGCGAGAAACTGAATATCATCAATCAAAAGCACATTCACCTCATCAAACTTTTTCATCAGATTTGCCATTTTATTCATCCTCAAGGCCTGAACGATTTCCTCTACGAGCTTGGTCGCTGGCAGATAAATCACGACTTTTTCAGGGAAATTTTGCATAATTTCATTTCCTACCGCTTGCATAAGATGCGTTTTCCCAAGTCCAACATTCCCATAGAGAAAGAGCGGATTATATGCCGTTCCTGGAGCATCAGCCACTGCTTTCGCAGCAGAGAAGGCAAACTGATTATTCGCCCCAGCAACAAAGGTATCAAAACGATAACTCGGTTCAAAGAGTATCCCAAAATAATTACCTAATTCTGATTTCAGATTTTTTTCCAGTTGAGGAGCTTTGGAAGCTTTGCTTTCCTGGATATTGAGCAGTTTTTTGAGATCAGTAAGGAGCTCATGCTGAGCATTCGCAAAAGGAGGATAGACCACAAATCTGACCCCAAACTGCGAATTATAAGTCGCCATAATCGCTTCTTTGAGTGCTTTTTGGAAGTTTTTCTTGATCTGAGTAAGAATAAAATCATTAGAAACTCAGATTACGACTTCTTTTTTCGTTTCATCAATATCTATAATCCCAACCTTTCCGAGAAAAGTCAGAATTTTTTTATGATCAAATTGATTGGCAATCGCCAAAATCGTCCTCTCTCGGAGATCAAGGAGATAATGTTTTTTCTCGTTATTGTATTCAGAAACCGTATCAATAAGCATTTTGTTTTAGTTAAAACTAATAAACAGGGGGAAATGATTCTCTATCTTCCTGAGTGAAACGAAGGATATAAAATCTTAGATTCTTCACTTCGTTCAGAATGACAACTAGGCTAGTTTTTCTGTAAGATAATATAACCGATTTTATATTCTTTATTGATCCCCGGAGCAGGGTTAGAATAATCTCCAAAATCCTTGACTGAAAAATTTCCTTTGAAGGATTTGAAGTCATCAAGCTCATATTTCACAATCCCCTCTTTCTCCTTGAGAAGCTCAGAATCACGATGATGAAAGGTCAGGAAAAAGAGCCCTCCTCTATTGAGATGTTGGTAAACCGAACTCATAAACTCTCCTAAAACATAATCCTTATCCATATACATCACAATATGCTTTGCAATCACGAGGTCATAGTTTTTCGTGATTTTAAATTCATCAAGCTTACTTTCGTGAAAATTCACACTCGGATGAGCTTTTAGATAGTCAGGATAAAGATTTCTGATAGTCGTATCTTCTACCGCATCCACCTGTGCACCATAGCTCGCCGCTAAAATGCTGAAATATCCCTTTCCAGCTCATAAATCTAAAATCGTTTTTGGATGATATTTTTCAATCAACTCACTTACTAATCTTGCTCCCTCCATAGTAATATATATAAGCAAATAAAGAAATTTTTTACTAGATATTATCCTCCCCCTTTTGCCAAGAACTGCACAAGCCTAATAATTACTAAGGCGAGCATAACAACCACCATACCGATCAAAGCATATTTCATACCATCTTTTGCCTTCTTTTTAAGTCCACTCTCCACGGTAGAAAACACGTACATCAAACCAGAAATAATAAAGGCAAGAGTTACGATAGTACCGATAAATTGAGTTGCTCCCAGAATAATATCTTGTAAATAATGCATAGCAGAACTCCTCTTCTCAGGTGGTTTATCTTTTTTTACCTTTGTAGCATCATAAATAGAAAAAGTGCAAGTCCCATCAAGCATACATTCATTATCCATATCAATTCAATAATTATCTTCTCCTCCAGCGAGAACCATAAGAGGAAAGCCCCATATCGTAGTAAAAAGACCAAGAAGCAATCAGAATCAGATTTTTTTATGTCAAAGGAAAGCCATCTACTAAATAGATCAAAATAAAAGATCAAAAAAGCTGACTATTCAGCCAAAGAAGAAGACTGAGATGGTGATGAGGTTTGAGTTCCCTGCCCAAGAAGCATGATAAAACTTCCAGCAACTAAAGAAACAGTTGCAATGGCTAAAATAATAAGAGTCAACCATTTCATTGCCTTATTTTTTTTCATATTTAAACATTTTAAAAAGATAAATTGGTGCTTTAAGCCTATGATTTTCCCTTTCAAAATCAAGCTTTTTTTCCTAATTGGACTCCTATAAAAAGAAAGAAACAAAAAAACTAAAATCCTAAAGCCATTACTTAAAGATAAGCATCTCTTCCTCCTAAAAATTTTATTTTTACTTTCAGTTGATTTAAGAAAGCATTTTACTATACCTTTGTCGTTGGTCTAGATACTACGCTCCTTTGGAGTGAGGAAAGTCCTGGCACTCAACAAGCGTTATCCTCTAACGGAGGCTGGATCTTCGCAAGAAGCAAACGAAAGTGCCACAGAGATGAAACTATCCTGATTCTTCAGGAGAAAGGTGAAACATGAGGATTGCTAAACTCTCAAAAGCATACCTCTACTCAAAGATACTGCTAGTATCTTGAGGGGCAAACCGTAACGAGTGCAAGCTTATCAGGTTCAACCTGGAAGTGCAAACGATGGCTACAAGCCATAGAAGATAAATAGTATCTCATTACAGAACCAGGCTTATTGGATCAACAGATAAAGGGCATTAGCTCAGTTGGTAGAGCAGCGGTCTCCAAAGCCGCGTGTCGGGGGTTCGAATCCCTCATGCCCTGAATATTTGAATGGGGGGTTGGTGTAGTGGTAACACATCGGTCTTCGGAACCGCTGTCGGGGGTTCGATCCCCTCACTCCCTGAACTTCAGAGAAAAAATTGAAAAAAGAAAAGACTGGAATTAAAAGATCGTTTTCTCCCAAAATAGTTATTCAGAAAGTATCATTAGCCCTTTTTGCCTACTGTTTATTAGGGCTTTTTTTGATATTCAGGGAAGTTTTACAAGATAATTCCAGAAAAAATAAGGAGATAAAATTTTTTCTTTATGCTCTTTAGAAGAATTTGTAGTCAATCTTCTTAATAATGTAACAAACTTATTAAATTTATTTCTGACTTCTTTAGTTAAGCCTTCCCTATGACTCTATTCAAAGGATGAAAATTATTCTTGATACCTTTCAATATATTCTCTTGCTTTGATGAGAAGCATTTCAATTTTATCTGCATCTGCGAGCTCTTCTTTAGTCAGGTTTAATTTTACACTGAATGGACGGAGATAGCCAGCTTTTTTTACCTTTTTGAAAAAGTTTGAAAGTTTGAGAATTCCTTCTCCTGGAAGTAGATGGGGGATCCCAGATTTGGATTTATCGGAAACATAAATTAGAGCAAGATAAGGAGCAAAATCATCAAGTTTATTGACAAAAATCGTCTCTAGATCATCAGTATTCATATTCGCAATATCAAGAGCTAGATTACAACCATATTTCTTGATAATATCTACTACATTACTAAAGCGATAAGCAGGAATCGGCAAAGCAAAAACATTCGTATCTTCTGGATTGATAATCGCAAAATGCAATGCTGGGTTCTGGTTTTGGTATTCTGAAATATTATTGGAAATAAAAGAATAAGACTTGAAATCAAAAAACTTTGGAGCATTGATCGTAATCAAATCACAATCTGTTGCTTCACAGAGATCCAAGACCTTATTCATCTCCTTACTATTGAGTAAAGAAGAGGTCTGTACTGCATAAATCGGAAGTTCGTATTTTTTTACGAGATTTTTCACGTAGCCTTCATTCCAAGCATCAAAACCCTTTGAGATAGCAAGATCAACCCCATCATATCCACATTTTTTCGCCATATCAAAGATCATATCTAGACCATAGCCAAGCATCGTATCTGTACTGAGAATAATTTTGTTTTTCATTTGTGATAGGAGATTTTAGTATAAAATATAACTAAGTATAGTCAAAAGTCAGATTTTTGTCAATTTTTAGTTGAGAATAAAGAGATTTGAGAGGAGATAAGCTGAACCAATGAGAATCAAACCTCCTAAGGCGTATCCAATCGTCTTCTTCAGCGATTTGAAGGTCTCTGCATCATCAGGTTTGGTCAGCATTTTGTAGGTTTGCATCAGAATCATCACCAAAAGTACGAAAGCAACTAGTCCCAAAGCTCGATTCATCACTGCGAAGAAAATTGGTATCTCCTTGGGATTAAGGATTTGACTTCCAATGCCAGAAAGATTTTGTACCCCTTCAGCTAGGACTTTTTCTTGCTTTCCGTAGACTGCTTCTACGATTTGTTTAGCAGCAATGATAAAGAGCATTCCTATTGCTGTTCGACTAATTACACCGAGAGCTTTCTTCTTACTGCTATCATCTTGAGCGGTAATATAAGTAAAAACACGAATCATCATCATAATTACCAAGAAACCAAGCGAAAGATACACTGCAATTTTTATAAAAGGGAAAAGAATTTTATCATAGAGCGCTCTAATCCAATCTACCGTGGTCATTGCCTCCCCTACCCCTCCTTTGAAGACGTCTAAGAAAATCGCTCAGGTCAAGTATTTTGCACTATACATAATAATAATTGCTATGACTCCATAGATCATCATATTGATACCTTCCTTGAGCTTCGCAGTATCGCTTGAGGTAAGGATTGTATAAAGCCCAAACATAGCGATCAAAACTCAGATAATTACGATTACTGGGAAGAGAATATCAATAACTTTTTTGATAATAAATCCTGCCTTGAATTCAATCAAGAGGCTAGTATCTGGAGTATCAAGATGAGATTCAATACTCTCTACTCCTTGTTGTAGTGAAGAACCAAAATTTGCACCTTGGGCACTTACCTGGACAGAAGAAAGGGAAATCCCCCGGCTCATAAGAGCTCCAGTCGTAAGGAACAAGGTTTTTTTGATCAAACGTATCATGATAGGAAGGGAAAAGAATAAAAAGAACTGGATACTTATCTTGCTATGTTTTAGGTTGAGGGAGGATTCGATAAAGGCTTTTGTCCTCCGAGACGAAGGATCACTCTCACTAGCCACCAAAGCAATGGGATTATCTTCCACCAGAGTTGAAGCCAAAGAATTGAAGCCAAAGCGATCAAAATAAGGCTCCCTTCAGCAATAAACATCAAAGTCTTTGCCTGAGCAGGAGAACAATATTTTATGCATCAGCGGCTAAGGATTTCTGAAGGAGAGCAAATAAAACTGCGATGTAGAGCAAGTTTCCATTCTTGAGCAAAAACATCTTTTCCTAGAGCAAGCAAGAAGACTCTCAAAAGGAGTAAGCTTATGGTAACTAAGGCTGGTATTCCTGAGGGGAAAAGCAATGCACATACAAGAATCAGACTAAGCCAAACTTGAGCTTCCTTGAGCCACCGATAGGGTTTTTCAAAATTTTGTGAACGAAATCGTTGATAGGAAGACCAAAGAGGAAGGAAGGAAATCAGCATTTGTTTTTTTTGTGCTGGACTTTGCTGGAGTGAAGTGATTTCAAAATATAGTCCTGAGCTCAGTAATACGACACTAGCCCCAAGAAGAACAAAGAGAAGATAGACGAGAAGTTCAGAAAGTAGAAATAAAGCTGAATAAGCCCATAATTTGCCTCCTCCAAAAGTAAGCAAACAAACTAACAAAACTCACCAAAGCATGTTTCCAACCCAACATCGAGAAAGAAGAAAAGCCTTTTCCTCGTTTGACCATTCCTTTTTCGTATTTTTTAAACTTTGTTGAATGAAAGGAGCGAAAAACAGCACCGCAGAAAGCGATAAATATTTTATTTCTGTTGAGAGTCTGTTTTTCTCCATTTTTCTATTAGAGGGTTGTAAATGTATCTAAATCTCCGCGCTTTACGACATTGATATCAGTTTTTTTTCCTTTTTGAGTTCCTGTTCCAGCAACCTTTCCATGTTGAGTAAACTGATGAATTATGACATCCTCTTTATCCAGTACTTTACTTCCTTTTTTTTGAATATTTTGAGGGGTAACAGTATTATTTCCATAGGAAGCAACCCAATATTGATAGGATGCAAACCTCTCATCTTTTCTAAAAAAATCTTTCACTGCACTATTAGAAGTATAAATAAGGGGCTTCTTGCTAAATTTCTTTTCTACAGCCTGACAACATTTCCAAAAGCCATCCAACAGCTTCTTTTTATCTTTTACTTTTTTGATATCATCCATCTCAATATCAAGGATTGGAGTCTGATTTTTTGCCTTTTCTTCTCATACAACACTAACAAGGGTATTCCAGTAATTTTCAGCTTGTTTTTGAGCATTATGCAATGGTACATAGAGATGATAGCTTGCAAAGCGAATTTTTTGGTTAATGTCATCACAAGCATCATTGTATGCGTTAAGTTTTGAAAAATAGTCTGCAAACTTTTTATCATTTGATGCTTTACCGTTGGAGAATTTTCCTTCTCATTGACTAGCACGAAAGATAATAAACTCTTTTGGATTGGTAAGCGAATCAGCATCATTACGAAAAAGCTCATTTTCTTCAGATAGTTTTTGGATATCAAAATTATTAAAGTGAGACATATCAATTCCATAAGCCAAATAATTCTCCCATTTCTGGGGGTCAAAAGTTGAATTTTGATTATTACATGCATAAGGTCCAGAATAAACAAGCATTCACCCTGCTAATGCTAGTTTAAGCAAATGATTTTTCATCATATTCATAAGTTTATTTTTTGTTTCAATTTTACTTCCAATCCATTTATCAGTGCCATCAAAGCCATACATGGCAGTTTTTGCGCCTTCAAAAAGGAGTTTGCAAAGATTTTTACTGACTTCTTTGATACAAACTCAAACTTTAGAAGCAGATTCTTTTGCTTTTTCAAATTGTTCTTTTGAAGTTTTAGGTGGCATCTGACTTGTATATTAAAAGCTAAATATTTTTCACATCAGTTGTAATAAACGATTTTTCATGAGGAGAAGCCAAAATCTGAACTCCAACATGCTGATTCCCTACGAACATCAGTCCTTCTCCGACCCCAACAGAAATCAATCTCTGCTGTTCCGCTTCGGAAAGACCCAAAAGCTGATTGAGTGATTTAATAGAGGTGACCGATTGTTTGAGAAGAATTTGCATAGATGAGTTGGAAACGATCGGTTTTCCATACGGGCTACGGATAAAGTCCTCAATATCTTGTGAGATGGTCGTGATTCCGAGTCAGTATTTTCTGGCTCTTTTGATAAAACCGAAAAGAAAGTTTGCAGAAATATCATTTTGGAGCATAATCCACGCTTCATCACAAACCAGGAGTCTCTGCTTTTTCACCGATCTCACCTTGGACCAAATAAAATTAAGCACATTAAACATCGCAGGGGTTTTGAGAGCTTCTTCCACATCACGGATACTGAAGACCGTAAGCGCATTATTGATGTCAATATTCGTGTAATTGTTGAAGAGTTTTCCGAAGGTTCCAGTTACATATTTACTGAGCTTGAGGGCGATCTGCTCTCCTCCCTGCATCCCATTCAAAACATTCATCAGATCTTCCATCAGCGGAGGAAGTTTCCCACTATAATCGTCCATTTCAAACGTGAAGCCTTTCAAAGCGTAAGTATTTTGGAGTGCTTTATCAAGGAGAGCTTCTTCTTCTGGACTAAGTTTTCAAACTAAAATCTGAATCAAGCCCACGAGATTCATAATCTGCGAACGAAGCAAATCTCCCTTTCCATACTCCACATCCTCAATCATAGGTGGCATATCAAAAGGATTGAGAAACTGCTGAGAAGAAGTGGCAATATTCACATAGGTTCCGCCTACTCTTTCACAAAGCGCTTGATATTCGTTTTCAGGATCAATGACGATAATATCTACCCCATTGAGCAAATACCTCAAAATCTCTAGCTTTACTGTAAAAGATTTACCGGCACCGGAAGTCGCCAAAATCACACTATTCATATTTGGCAGTTTAGAGTTGAAACGATCAAAAATCACAAGTCCTCCCGTATGAGCATTGACTCCATAAAGAATTCAGGTTTTGGTGATAAGATCACTAGAAATAAAAGGAAAGCTCGCTGCCAACGAAGAAGTCACCGCACTACGAACGATTCCCATATCATCAAGGCAGATCGGCAAATTCGCCGTAAATCCATTATCCATTCTATGAATCGCGTTCTTGACTCTGATTCCATAACCGGAGATTTTCTGCTCAAATTTTTTCCCGGTTTCTCTGAGTTTTTCCTCGTTGTGATCGTAAATCGTGGTATAATTTCAGAGTTCAAAGTATCTTTCCTCTTTGGTCGTGAGTTTTTCTCTGATCATCTCTACATCACGGTATTGCTGTTCAATTTCCTTGTCAATCGTAATTCCCTTCTGCATCGCATCGGAAAGCTCGGCTTTGAGCTGGGTAGATTTTTGCTTAAGCATGGACTGGATCGCAGAATCATCCTCAGGATAGAGGTAGAAACTCATATCTCGCTTGGCATGCATACTCATAATATCCCTCGTCCAGAGCGCATCAATATAGCTCGGATATTCCTGGGTATAGTAGCATTTTCCGAGGATTCCAGATACATTAAACTGCTGCATCGTAAACTCTCGGTAAGACGGTGCAATATGCGATTTATAATCAGAGAGTAAAGCTGAATAATGATTATCAACCTCTTTGATATATTGTCTAAGCTCGGAAGTCAGCTTTTTGTCGCTATATTCCGCATCTGGAAGCTGTAAAAGTTGTTTTACCTGATCCGCAAGAGCGAGCTGTTTGTCGGTTTGAGGCTGTTCTTCGGTTGGAAGTTCAGGTTTTTTGGCTGTTTCTGAAGCTTCTCAAGGCTTTTTTGGAGCTGGAGCAAGTCCGATTTTCTGAAGTAAGGAATCCATTCGCCCAAAAGGATCAGCCTTTTTCTTCTTGTTCTGTGCAAGAGCATCCATTGCAAGCTGTGGAACTACGACAAAACCTCCTTCGGGAATCACCGCAGTATAATTTGTATCATAAACAATGTTTTGAAGCTTTGCAAGCATTGGTTTTTATTTTGGGCTGGTGAATAAAATTCATCTCTAAGTATAGCTAAAAAAGCTGATTTTTCAAAAAAAATGGGAGTTTTTCCTAGCCAAAAGGATTGACTTTTAAGAGTAATTGTTTTTTATTTTTTCTAAATAGCAAAAAAGCTGAATTTTCTCAGCCTTTTCTTTCTTTTTATTCTTTTTTCTCCTCTTCGTTTGGTAAATTATCCGAAATACGCTTCGGTAATCACTCCTTTTTCTACAGCAACATTCAAGCGATCTGGTCTATAATCAGCAGTTATTGCCATAGCTTCTCCATCCTGAGCAATGATACGAAGAATCTGATTTTGAGTTTCAAACTCCTTTTGAACTTCTGAAAACTGGCGTCCAACATAAGCTTTCGCCTTTTCTTCATTTGTTTTTTCCATTGCAGCTCTATAGTATTCCCATTCCTCAACTTCCTTCCCTTCAATTAGGCAAACTCCATATTCATTTCAGTTTTCATCTTTTTTGATGTTACTTTCTCCTCCTTGAGCCACACAATATTCACTTGCAGGATTTGCCATACCAACTTGCTGATCTCATTCTTGCTCATCATCAAGACATTTTGGCATTTCATACCTTTCACAAAGCATTTCAGTACAGGCAACCTCACCATCAGCAGTTCTCATACATTGATTACAACCATCAAAGAAACTCTGACAGCTTTCAGGGATCATCGTTTTCCAGCTTTCTGAATTTGCAAGTTCAATAGTTGGACCTGAATTTTGAGTTCCACACCCTGCTAATAAAATAACAGCCCCAAGGCTAAGTGTTGTCGTGAGTAATTTGTTCATCTTCATTCATAAAGTAAATAAAAAACTTCTATAAAGGAAGTCGGAAAAAATTTAGAAATGTGACATTACTTTACAAAATTCTGTTTTATTTTTTTTAGAATCAAATAAAAACTGATTTTAAAAGAATTTTCCATCTTCTTTATGGTAAAAATCTTATTACTATAATAGTAACATTTTCTTTTCATAAAATGCTTGACATTCTCTTCCTATTTCTTATACTTCCCGTATTAGCCTTCCTAGAAGGAGCTTGTTAATTGATTTTATCTTTTTGCACAAAGGTCATGAGTTTCGTTGTAAAAATGGATGATAAAAAGATCAAGGTTGATATTGAGCCAACTCAGCTCAAGGATGTTCTTATCTATTGTAAACCCAAAGAGAGACTTGTTTTGATGAAGAAATTTGGACTTGATGGCAGTAAAGAAGTTCCTCTTCAGAGAATTGGAAAGGAATATGCTTTGACTAGAGAAAGAGTAAGACAAATTGAAACCCAAGCCCTAATGAGATTTAGGAGATTGATCGTAGGGAACGAAACTTACATGAATGTGCTCGCTGAGGGAAAGAAAATCCTAGAAGTACATGGAGGAATTCTTGAAGAAAATGCTTTGATTTCAAAGATCATCAATAAGAACCTTTTTAAGTTCTCCAAACAAGAATTAAAACTGATTTTGGTGTCAGATTTTGATATTACTTACCTCAAGAGAAATAAATACCTTGGAAAAGCTTTCTATATTGAGCCTTTGTATGAGGATCTTCTCACAAAAATGGTACTCTTCAGCCAAAATCACTTCAATGAAAGAAAAGAGAGTCAGGATTTGTATGAATTTATTAGTTTCTTGAAAGAGGCATTTTTAGAGGAATTTAAAGATATTAGCTTTCTCAAAAATGATCTTTTCTATATCAATTTTTTTAGTATCGTTAGAGATATATCGATCCTTGATTGAAAAATCGGTATGATGGACTATCCAGATATCAATCCAAAAACGGTTAAGCTTAAGATGCTCTATACTATGAGAAGAATCAATAAGCCAATCCACTATCAAGAACTTCCCGCTAAAATTATGGAGTGGTTTCCAAATAGTGCAGTGAAGGTTAATACCGTACATAATGATCTTGTAAAGCATAATGATACCTTTGTGAATCTCGGTCTTGGACTTTATGGACTCAAAGAATGGGGCTATGAAGGCGGAAGTGTAAGAGATATTCTGATCAGAGTCTTCAAAAAATACGATAGACCGATGATGGCAAAAGAGCTTTCTAAGGAAGTTTTGAGAGAAAAGATGGTAAGTCCCAATACAGTACTCCTCAACCTTCAAAAGTTTAAAAAAGACTTCAAAAGAGTTGATAAAGGAACTTATGCCTATATTGGTAAAGAATAAAAAAAGGAAGCTGATCGTGAAGGTCAGTTTTTTTCTTATTTTTTCAGTATCTTATCTTCTAATAATTTCGGATGACACAAGAAGCAATCTATAACTACCTTCTGAAAATTCCCTATGGGAAAGTCACGACTTATAAGCATCTTGCTCAAAAATTCTGACTGCATCCCAGAACCATCGGGAAAATCATGGGAGTAAATCCCTTTCCTAATCGTTATCCTTGCTGTAAGGTCGTTGGAAGTGATGGGAAACTTACAGGATATGCTCTAGGATTAGCAGAAAAAGAAAAAAGGCTGAGAGCAGAAGGGATTAAAATCATGGGAGGCAAGGTTGCGAAAGAAGCAATTTGGGAAGGAGAAGAAGCTAATTAAACTCACGACAAAGCCAAGTGCAAGAGAAGTTAAGTTCTCTTTCTTCCAAAATCTTCATTTGCTCTCCTTCTTGTTTTCCATGATACCGTCTAAAAAGCTGCTTTCCTCCTTTTTCATAAGCAACAATCAGGGAAAAATAATCTGAATCTATCATATGCTTCCCATGATCCCATTCTCCATTCTGATTGATTGTTATTTCTTCTGGAACATACTCCGAAACATAAATCTTTTCCCATTCTTGATGCTTTTTTAGAAAAGATTGAAAGTCTGATTTTGGATTTTTGAGCAGTTTATACGCCTCTTGAGCTCTTCCTGTCTTGAGAAAATAAGCATAATTATAAGCAAGTCGTGCTTTTTTATTGAAATCCAGACTTGCCAACCCGAATTCTGGAGAGTGTCTCCATCCTTCTTGCACTTGAAGTTTCCCATCAATAAGCTGAATATCATAATCCACCAAAGCAACTCCTCCTGAATTTTGAAGCTGATAAACCCTGATGTGATAATGGTTTTCGTTTTCTGGATCAGTAGGTCAGATTTTTTCTTTTTTTAAAGTTAATAAGGGAACTTCTGACTTAATTTTTCAGTCTAAAACTTGCATTGTAAGTTTCAAAGCTTCTTGCTGATCAATAAAAGCTTGCAAGGAAAGTCTCGGTTGATGGAGCATTGCATAAGCTTCTGGATAATTCTTGCTGTCTAATGCGGAAATGTACTCCTCAATCAGCTTTTTCTGCTCATAAATAAGAGGAGAGATATTATCAATATAAGGTTGAAAATCTGAGGTTTCTTCTCCTGAATAAGAAATGTGCTTTTCAAAATGAGCATACAAAGCCAAATTTCCATTGCTCTGTTTTTTTAAATAATAATAAGGAGGATCATCTTTTCTGGATGGCCTTGAGGAAAAGCCTGTCAAAAACTTCTTTCCATAGTAAAGTTCATATTTTTTGCTTTCTAAATTCGTTTTGACAAAATAGAGTTCATCACTCTCTGCTCATAGCGGGAAAAATAGGTCTCCCGAAAAAGAAAAATACTGATAAGGTTTCTGATTTTTGAGTAAGATCCATGCTCCATTAAAAGCATAAGGAACCAAATCTGATTCCTCATTAACAGCTTGCATTTGGTAGACCGCCTCATTTTCAGGATCAAAAAAATTTCCCATTCCCCCAACATAAAATCCCGTTTGAAAAACCTGAAAATTCTTATAAAGATTTGGAGTATCTTGCTCATCTCGTCCTTGATGAAAAAAATTATGAAATCAGAATTTGTTTTTCTTTCCAAACCAATACTGTGGTTCTCATCAAAATTTTTCTTTTAGCCGAAGTGCCTTTTTATC
The DNA here is from genome assembly GCA_963540355.1 of uncultured bacterium. GTDB lineage: Bacteria > Patescibacteriota > Gracilibacteria > Absconditabacterales > Absconditicoccaceae > HOT-345. The sequence goes on along the minus strand of CAUTND010000002.1, from coordinate 122,104 downwards.
ATAAAAAGCAACTTCTAGCTTATCATCTGGAGGGAAACTTCAAGATAACTGCTCTTGCTCGGCAATATTTCTGATGAAGACAGTAAAAAACCTCAAGGGAGTAATCACGCCTGAGAAAAGCTTTTCTTCTGCATTCCATCTTTGCATATCAGCAAGTTTTGGTTCAGTAAGTTGATTACAGAAATTGAGTTCTCCTCTTGGATATTCACACTGAAATCACGAGAAAGGATAAGGAGGAAAATCAGGTTTTTGATTCTGTTTAGGGAAAATTGAGAGAAAGAGAGTCGCAACGATAGCAACCACTGCTCAAAAATAACTTAATTCCTTTATTTTCATAACTATAGCTAAATAAAGTGTAGTTAGTTTATAGCTAAACTTGAGGGAAAGGCAAGAGTTAGGAATAATAAAAAAATACTTTAATATAACCATCCTTGCATTCAAGAAAATAATACTTATATTTTCAATACTTTTAGCTTTCCCCACATATAAAAATATGTTTACTATGGGAATACAACTGAATCCCAAAAAAGACCTGAAAAATTGGGTGGATGGATGCAATAAACTCAGTCATGGGAAAGATTGGAAATTTGGAGTTTCCCCTGAATATCGACCTATTATAGAGCAACTCGTTGGAAGCATTTTTGAAGAAGCTGAGAAATTTATGTATCCGGTTCTTGAAGGTATCTATGAAGAGGAAAAAGGGCTAATAACGAACTATAAAATCATCATACAAGAAAAAATCAATACCCATTTACAAGAAGCCTGTCTCGCTATGGAGGATATGACAGGTTTTCCTCTCTATAGAAAAGATTTTATTCTGAATTTAACGACCTTTCCTCGTTGACCTTATAATAAAGAAACTGGAGAATTTTGGAGCTGTGTTTTCCGGTCTCCTGAAAATATACTTTGAAATTTTCTCCATGAATTACAACATTTTCAAGTTCTCCATTATTTTAAAGATACTCCTCCAATGAGTAGGCTTACTCGGGAACAATTTGAAATTCTCAAAGAGTCGCTTACGGTAATTCTCAATGTAGAATGTAAAAAGTTTTTAGCATGGGAAGATAAATGATACCCTCTTCATCAAGACTTAAGAAAGAACTTATCAGCATTTTGGTCCCAAGAAAGAAATTTTAAGGCTCTTATTGCTTACTGATGTGATTTTTTCAAGTAAGTAAAAGTCCTACAACTCCTCCTTAATCTTCATCAAAAGTTGCAAAGCCTGAAGCGGAGTGATCGCATTCAAATCCATCCCTGCCAATAACGCCTTCACTTTTTCATACTGGGCTTTATGAGCAAATTCTTCTTGCTGAACTGCAAAAAGTCCCTGAGGGGCATTCAAAGGGGAAAGATCAGCTTTTTTTCCTTTTTCTAAAGCTAATAAAAAGCCTTTTGCCTCCTCCAAAATCGGCTTTGGAATCCCAGCAAGTTTCGCCACATCCACTCCATAACTTTTACTCGCACCTCAAGCACTGATTTTCTTCATAAAAACGACTTCCTTATCGGTTTCGTAGACGCTGACTGAGAAATTTTTGATCTGCTCGCTTTCCTGTTCAAGGGCAATGAGTTCGTGATAGTGTGTTGCGATCAGGGTTTTTGCATGAATATTCTTCAAAAGATAATGCAGAATTGCTTTTGTAAGTGCGAGTCCATCGTAGGTAGAGGTTCCACGCCCCAGTTCATCAAAGATCACGAAGCTCCTCTCGGTCGCATTATTGAGGATATTTGCCACCTCAATCATCTCCGTCATAAAGGTAGACTGGTTTTTCGCGATAATATCGCCACTTCCCACACGAGCAAAAATTCCATCAATCAGTCAGATTTTGGCTTCTTGTGCTGGAACAAACAGTCCACAATGTGCCATCAAAACAATTAAAGCTGACTGCCTCAAATAGGTGGACTTACCTCACATATTCGGTCAAGTGATGATGTGAATCAAGCCGTGATGCGTGCTTTTGGACTCACCAATCGCCAAGGCATTAGGAATAAAAGGCTGATCCTTGGGTAAAAAGGCTTCAATCACCAGATGGCGACCTGCTTGGATATCAATGATGCCATTTTCTGCGAGTTGTGGCTTGACTAGGCGGTATTCCCTAGCAAAAATCGCCTGTGAAGTGAAAAGATCAAGCCATGCCAACTTTTCTGCCAAGCTATAGAGCGGAGTGATGCTTTCCAAAAGCGACTGCTGAAGCCCTTGTAAGACTGCGGATTCTTTGGTTTTGAGTTGATCTTTGGCTCCGAGGATATGAGATTGAAGATTATCCAGGTAAGGACTCGTATATCTTTGGTTGCCTTTGAGGGTTTGTCTGCGGACAATCGCAAATTTTTCCTGCTCCTGAGCACTCAATTCGGTAAAATCTTGCTGTGCTAAAAATTCCTCAAAAAGTTCGCTATCTTTACTGGTTAGCTCTAGGAAATAGCCTTGATTCATCACAAATTTGAGTTTGATATTGGAGATTCAGGTTTTTGAGACTAATTCCTGCTGATACTGCATCAAAATTTCATCGCTATGATAGGCGACCTTCCTCAGCTCATCAATCTCCGCATCGTAGCCTTCCGCGACATAATCATGCTCCCCTAAAAGCTCTTCATCAGCCTTTAATGCCTTTTGTAAAAGCAAAAAAATCTGATTCAATGCCGAGATTTCCTCCTCCGTAAGCTGGAGTTTTTTAAGCTCAGATAGAAGCGTCCCTTCTAGCCCTTGTAAAGCATTGCGAAGCACCGCCCTCAGCTTCATAAACGGTCCTCGGCTGAGCTTTCTATACAGAATCAAGCTCAAAAGCTTTGGAATATCAAAAAACTGCCCCAAAAACTGATGAATCCCAGCGGTCATCGGATCTTCCAAAAAAGCCTCAAGTTTGGAGAGTCTTCGGTCTAGTTCGGACTTGATATTGATCGGATTTGCAAGCAAATGGCGAAGAAGTCTGGATCCACCTGCGGTTTTGGTCGTATCTAAGATGCCGAAAAGGCTGTATTTCGTGCTACTTTCGTAGCTAGAAGCGAAGAGTTCCAAGTTCTTAATTGTCACTTCATCCATCAAAACTAAGCCTTCCGAACTATGAAATCTGATTTTTGAAATATTGGTAAGCTGTTGCTGCTGGGTATGCTGAAGATAGCCAAAAAGGAGCGCCATCGCCTCCAACCTCCCACTCTCCAAAGCTTTCCCGAAACTGCTGGTATGTTGCACCTTACAGAGCGAAGTGATGAAATGCGCAGGATCCACCGGCACCGCATAGACAGAAATCAAACACTGCAAATACTGCTGAATCGGCGTAATCAGCTCTTCCTTGATCCTCGTGTCCGTGTCAATAATAATCTCGGTCGGACGAAGCTGAAGGATAAATTTCTGGACTTTCCCCAGCTCATCAAAGCTTTTGGTCGTGTATTCTCCGAGCGTAAAATCTCACCAAGCGATATAATAGTATAAGCCTGACTTTTCATTCGTGGTCGTGATAGCCAAAAGGTAAGAAGCCTGTTTCTGCTGTTCGGTAATGGTCGTTCACGGAGTGATAATGGATTTGATGCTTCTCTCTACGATTTTTCAAGGGATAGGATCGGTCGTCTGCTCGGCAATGGCGACTTTATAGCCCTTGGCAACCAGCCTCGGAATGTATTTTTCCACGCTATGATAAGGGATTCACGCCATCGGAATCGGATTTTCAGAATTTTTATTTTTTGAAGTAATGATGAGATCAAGGATTGAAGCACAGATTTTCGCATCCTCAAAGAAGACCTCGTAAAAATCCCCAATACGAAAAAACAGAATGCAATCAGGATTTTGTTGCTTCATCTGCACATATTGCTTCATCGCAGGAGTCAGATGTTCAAACTGCATTGGAGAAGAAAGGAAGGATAAAACTGATAAAAAGATAAGGTTCTGATCCTTGTTTTCAAGTTAAAAAGTGCATTAGTTCATCAGTGAGGAGATTATCTAAGAAGGAATTTATTGATGAAAAACAGAAATTTATAAAAGTAGGAGGCGTTATTCATATGTTTTCATTGTATCAATAATATGTTTGGCTACATTATATGGTAATTTTCCGCTATAATATAACTCTCGGGCACCGTTTCTCCAATCACTGCGAGAGGTTTTTGAGCGAACGTTTAGTGCCTTACGAATCTCTCTCTGTTCTTTTTCCCTGAGTTCAGGGATGTTTTTTTGCTGTTCCTTTACAAGTTTATCTTTCTTTTCTTTTTGTTCCAATCATCAATTATTCTCTGGAATGACTTTTCATAGTTCTGATTTTTCTGACATACGTTTTACTAAGAGAAAATAAAGTTTTTATTTTATATTTATTTTATATTAAAAGTCAATCATTGTTTATCAATGAAAGCTTGCAAATCTAAGTCAAAGTCATACACTTTTGGAAGTAGAAAGTTCTATATTCATTACTCATATATGCGTTATCAACTCTTAAACCAAGATGCTGATTTATCTCTTATCCAAAGGCTTCTCAAAGTAAGAAACATCTCAGACCATCCCTATGATTTCCTCAATCCAAGCATCGCTCATTATCGGCTGGATCCTTTTTTGCTTAATGATATGGAGAAAGGCGTGCAGAGGATCATTCAAGCCATGAAAAACAAGGAAAAGATTATGATTTTTGGGGATTATGATGTTGATGGGATTACTTCTAGTTTTTCGCTTTACAAGTTTTTTACTCAGTTTTTGAACTATCAGCAGATCAGTATTATGTATCCTGATAGGCTCAAAGATGGTTATGGACTCAAAAATAAGCACCTTGATGAAATCAAAGAAAAAGGGGTAAAACTGATCATTACGGTAGATAACGGGATTACTTCAGTCGTGGAGGCAGAATATGCAAAAACGCTCGGACTTGACCTGATTATTACGGATCACCATCATGCTTTGGAGACGCTTCCAGATGCCTATGCTCTGATCAATCCTCAGGTCTCTCCAAACTATCCTTTCAAAGGGCTTGCTGGAGTCGGAGTGGCATTTAAGCTTATCAATGCGCTCCTGATGAAATCCAGCTTTTCTAAAGAGAAAAAAAATCAGATTTTTAACTATTTTTTACCGATTGTGGCGATAGGAACGGTAGCTGATGTTGTTCCCCTTGTTCATGAAAATAGAGTGATCGTCAGGAAAGGACTTGAACTCATCAATCATCATCCTGATCAAATGCCGAAAAGTTTGCAGGGCTTCCTCAATTTCCTCAATCTCAAGGGAAATATAGACACTTTTCATATTGGATTTGTGATTGGACCAAGGATCAACGCAGGTGGAAGAATAGAAAGCCCTTATGATAGCCTAAAAATTCTCCTCTCTGAGTGAGAAAAGCAGCTTCAGCACCTTGAAAAAATAGAGTCTATCAATACCGAAAGGAGAAGAATGCAAGATCAAGCCTTTAGACTTGCAGAAAAAAAAGTAGATCCTGATCAGAATTTTCTTTTTGTCTGTGATGAGGCGTTTCATGAAGGGATTGTTGGGATCGTATCGGGAAGAATCACTGAAAAATACAACAAACCTTCAGCCGTTTTCAAGCTTGATCCTGAGAAACAGCAGGCAGTCGCTTCGCTGAGAGGACCTGACTATTTCAATGTGATTGAAATGATTACTCAGGCTTCACCTTATTTGAAGAGGTTCGGTGGACATAAAGGGGCTTGAGGACTGACTGTAGAGCTTGAATATCTGGATAAGGTGCTTGAGATCTTCCAAAAGCACTGTCAATCCTGCATTACTGCAGATCAGCTTGAGAAAATCATGCTCGTAGATACGGAAATCCTGCCTCATGAGCGAAATACTGAAGAGCTTAGTGAAATTGACCAACTTGCACCTTTTGGGGAAGGAAACCAAGAGCCGAGCTTTCTTTTTGAGCAGATTAAGGTAGAAAGGGTAGAAAAAGTCTGAAAAAATGGCGGAGCTCATCTCAAGATTCATGGGAAGTTTGGAGATCAGGCGATTACTGCGATGTTTTGGAGTAAAGGAAGCGAGGCGGACAAGATTGGAAGTCAGATTTCTGTCATTGGAACGGTCAAAAGAGATAGTTTCAATGGGGGATTTTATGTGCATGGGGAGGGCTGGTTTTAGCTTATTACAAATATAAAAAATCTGACCCATAGGGAAAATCAGACTTTTTAATTTTTAAAAAAGCAATTATTAAGCTGGGTCTTGAGCCTTTTTCTTCCACCAGGCAAGTTTTGAAAACCGATTTTTCCCAGTCACTTTTTTGGTTTGTAAATGTTCAAAAGAGAAATCAGAAACCGGTTTAGAACTATCAAAAGTTCTTCCAATTGTATTTCCAATATTCTTGAAAAAATTACCAGCAATATCACGAACATTGAGAAAAGCATTTCTTGCAGGTTCCAAGACCGATCTTACTGCTCACTCTAACAAGGTACCAGTACCTGCCACGACTCCCATAGGGACTTGATAAAGCTTATTGTATCGCTTCCCTGTAGTTCGTGAGCTTGTCAAAATTTCCTTGATTTCGGATGAAGTTTGCTGAATCACACTTCCCATATCTGAAAGGACATTTCCAGCTCACTTCAGGCTATCAAGCATAGCAATTCCACCAGTTCCAAGTGTCCTCGGAAAGAATGCAGCAGCATTTCCTAGACTATTTATTGCTTTTCCCATTTTTACTCTATCAAAAAATAAAGTCAGATTTTTTATTCTGGTAATTCTATATTTGCAAGGTAATCATCTCCAAACTGCTGAAACACATCCGCAAGGAAATTATCATAGTCTGGGATCATTTTTTCAATTTTTTGCAAAGCTTCTGCCTCTTTTCCTGCATCAAAAAGTTTCATCACTTCCTCTCTCTGATCATCAGAAAGCGTCTCAAAGACTTTGGTCATAATCGTATCCATCAAAAGCGGTTCCAATTCAGCTTTCAGCTGATCAAAATCATCTTCTTCTGGGATAAATCCAGCTTCCAGGAGGAGGTAATTGAGGAAATCTTCTTCGTGCATTTCATTAAGATGAGTGCTGTTGTTTTTTGTTGGCATGTTTTAATTTTGTAAAAGATAAAATGATATTATTGTAGTTTTCCCCACTGTTTTATCAAAGGATTATTGTTTCTATGCTACAGTTTAAAAATCTTCCACATCTCAATTTTCTGGATTCTCCTGAATAGAAGGATCTTGCTGTTCTTGAGTCATACTTTCAGAGTCTTCTATTTTCGTATCTTTGAAAGTATTCGCAAATCCTGTGATTGGCACTCGCCAGGTACTTCCTGATCAAGCGACTTCACTCACTGTAGCATCAGTAATCTGCATTCCTGCGACAAAAACCCTTTCTCAACTATTATGCAAAGCAGATCAAGCAATACTTTTTGCAGCATCATAACTTAGCTCTGGAATCAAGGTCGTATTTCCGCTCGCTTCCAAACCTTTCGCCATTTGCAAAAGCCCTTCTGCACATCTATCTCCCTGCAAATAATCATTGGTAAACGCCTTTGACCAATCCAATTCCCACGATTTTTTAGTTAATTCATCCAAAAAAGCTGATTTTTGACCAACAGTCAAATCCAATTTCTGAATTTGATGAGCAACAGACTGAAGCTTCGCTTGATACACAGAAGGATCACTAAGCAAACTTCCTGCTTTTACAAGCGTAGCATCGGTTCCTGAACCGTAATGAATCATCACTTTATCTCCAGCATCAGTCAGATTCTTGAACTGTTCAGCTACCGAATGCTGAATATGATTTCCATTTACTAATTCATGAGATCAAAGTCAGAAGTGATCTGAGGTTGCCAATTGTCTAGCCACTTCTGAAGATTGCGAAGTAGCCTCTGAAGAAAACATTCCAGTTCCCATCATATATTGTAATCCAATAGCTGTTGCGGCTGAAACTGCAGCTGTTCCAACTCCGTATTTCCCTGCGAGCCATCTTCTTTCGTTTCTAAACTTTTTAGTTGCATTATTATAGTCATCAAAAAGTTCCTGATAGATCTGATCATAGGTCAGCTTTTCATCTCAATCTGGAGACTCAAAATCAAGCTCATCAATAGCATCATAGCTGATACCTAATTTTTCACAAGCAAGAGTAATTGCTTTATGGAGCTGATTCATATCTTGTTCTACAAATTCAGGACTCTTGGATGCAAGAAAATTATGCCCCGTCTTCTGATAAGCTTCTAATCTTGCCTTTGCCTTCATCAAGAAAGTTAAAAGATTCTGCTTTTCAGTCTCCGAAAGCGTTCTCAAACTTGTTGCAAAGGACAACAAAGTCTGACTTACATCACTAGTTTTCTCCATATTTTGTTGAGTAGTCTCATCATAGAGTTCAAGCTGCCTCTGAGCATGATATCTTTTAAACCGATTTTTGGCTCCTTTAAGTGTCAAATCTTTTTGCCATTCGGCTTTTCTAAGTTGTTCATCCTCAAAACGATGAGTCAGACTTTTCTCATGAGTATTCTGTTCTTTGGTATGATGCGTCCATTTTTTGACAAAATTCATAAATCCTGTCGTTCCAGCTACGGTAGAAGTCGTTAGGAGAGAAGTTCAAACCACTCCAAGCCCCAAAGGACCTCCAGCCAAAGTAGCGAGTCCAGAAATCCCTACCATTCCACCGACCTGAGCCCAAGCTGGCAATTTATCAAGTTTATGTCCGAGTTTATAAATCCAGCCTTTTTCACGATCAGTATTATCTATCTGATAAGCAGCTTTCCCTCCTGTCAAAATGGAAAGTTTTACTTCAAGATTTTTTAAAGCCTGACTTCTGATGGCTTTTTGATGTCTAAAATATCTTTTTAGCCTTTCAAGATCTTTTTTATCAAGATCTTCTTGAATCGCGTTGAGAAAGTCTGGACTTTGTTGATATTCTCTCAAAAATTGTTCAATCCTTACCTGAATCTGATCAGTATTTTCCCCGCTTTCCAAAGCCTCTGCTAATTCCTTAACAAGCTGATATTGAGCTCTTTCTAGCTTGAGCTTCTCAAGGATATTGGTTCCCTTATGCAACATAGCTTCCAAAGCTGCTTTAAGCGTAGGATCATTTTCACAAAGAGAATCAAAAGAAGCTTGAAAAGCTGACTCATCAATACTTCCCTCAATAAAACCACGAGCAAGCTCATTCACCTCAGGAATAGAAATAAGTTCTTGTTCATTTACAGCACCAAAGCCAATAGCCCTTTCTCTACTATGCCTATCTGCAGCTTGTTCTACTGCATTTCCAAAAGCAGAAGTAGAAGCCTTTTCCATAGAATCATTGATAAGCTTTTTTCTCATTTTCCCTCTTTGTAAAAAGAATTTTCCTCTTTTCCAAAGATTTCGTTTTCCTATTTGAGCATAATCATTTTGCAAAGCTTCTTCTGCATTGCGTTTTGCTTGTTCTTCGTCCACTGAGAAAGTATCCGAAATTGCAGCATTGAGACGGAAATCATAGGTATCATTTAATTCTTGCTGTGGTTCTTCTGGTTTCACCTCCTCTTCTGGTTTCGCTTCCTCTTCTGGTTTCACTTCCTCTTTATTTTTTTTTGCTGAAGAAATTGTCTGAATTAATTTATATTCTGTAAATGCTCCCGTATCTTCATGAGGATTTGCACCTCATTTAATCGCCTGAAGTCTTAAAATATTTCCTTCTGCATCAAGATAATTTACACTCATATCCATTCCTCCTCTCCAAGCAATCTCTTTCCCATCTGCTCTTTTAATTCCATGAGCTTTACAATAATTTGCAAAAGTTACTCCAAAATCTGCATCATCAAAAGTTTCTAGAACTTTAGATTCTTTCTCATCAATCTGAGATCAAGCCTCCTTTATTTGATCGTCTCCCTTATTTTCTTTTGAGCCAGTTTTTCACTTTTGATTTGTTAAGACTCCTTCAAGATAATCTCATAACTCTTGCAAAAGAACACTTCTACTATACAGCCCACGAGATTGGTTTTTCATCGCCTGATCTAGCTCTTCGTACTTTTGCTGAGCAACAGGAGACTGAAAATCAGATTTTTTTATCTTTCGTAAAGGGTCATCAGTTGCTTTTTGAAGCGCATTATTGATCAACGCAAGGTCATCTTCTACTTCTTTCAAATCAACAAAATCAATTCCAAGTTCCTTTGCTAAGATTGAAAAAAGCTCAATATCTTTTGCTAATTGTTCTTTTTCTTTTCCTTTTGCGGAAGTGAGTTTCTTTTTAGAGGCTTGAAGTTCTTTTATCAAATCTTGTTTCATTGCTTCTTGATCTTTTTGGTTAAGATTTGAAAAATCCTCAGAAAAACATTCTATAAGTGCATCTTTATGCCTCTTTTCTGTCTCCTGCCTATACATATTACGAGCATCTTGAAGATAGCTAGTATGGTTAAAGGAAGTTTTCATTATTATATCAATCAATATAAAAGAATCTCAAATATTACTACTCAACACAAAACATTATTCTCTAGTTTATTTTTTTAGCTCTCACATTAACTCACATAATCACTCAAAAATTCAATCGTTGTCTGTTCTAATAGGGTAAGATAATTTGGAACACGATGGAATAAATAAGCATCTAACTCCTCTTGAGAAGCGAGCATCGCATTTTCAATCTCTTCTTCAGAAACAAGGCTTTCAAGGAGGGTATAAAATCTATCTTCTAGTTCAAACTCTATCAAGAACCTTTCTTGTTCAGAAAAATCATCTTGAGCAAGCTCTTGGACTTTTTCAAGTGCAAATTCTTTTGCCTCTGCTAAACTTCTTAACATGTTCTAACTCCTATAGGATAAAGAAACTATCTGCCATATATACTTCTACGCTGTTCTTCAAGATATTGAGCCTTTTCTTCATCCAAAAGATGTGCAAGATTTTCCTTTACTAAGGTTCCTACTACTCAATCTTTACTATCTGGTCTGAGTTTATCTTGGATGGTTTTTAGCTTCTTATCAATATTTTGAGAATTTTTTGCCCAGAACATTTTCATTCACAACCTTTTTCTTGCTTGACTAAATCCTGTATGATTTGTTTCTACAATCGCCATCAAATATTGTAAAACAGGTTTTGCCCAAGCATCAGGATGCTTTTCTTTTATCTTTTGAACTTTATGATTAATCCTTTTTAATCTTCCCATTTTTCAGAAAGGAAGCATTTCTTTTATTTTAACCTTTTTATTTACGGCTCAATCAAGAAGTGCTTGCAATCTCTCAGCTTCTGATTTTTGTGCTTTTGCAAAATCAACAACACTATCAGCCTTTGAAGTCCAATCCCTCATTTCATTCTTGAAGAATTCCTCCATAGCTTTCCTTTTAGCATCTTGCTCATCAGGAGTAGCTTCAGGCATCTTTTGAATCGCCTCATACTTGGTTTTGATCCTAGCATTAAGAGTATTCGCATCACGAAGATTATTCACGCCATTCGCCTTATTCATCTGCTGAGTATAGAGAATCGTATTTATCTGGTCAAAATAATCAGTATCATTTGCATCAATTGCTTTTTTTAGCTCTATCTTGAGTTGAGGTAGCCCCATTGCTTTCAACTCAGCTTCGGTGTGTTTATCTCTGCTATCCAATCAAGGAGTATTCGTATAGCTATTGTAACTATTAAATGCCATAATCACAATCATAAAAAATATAAAATCCTTACTCCATTATACTAGAAAAAATCTGAATCTTCAACTTTTGATCATTATTCTCTTCTTAAAAGATTGACATTTTTATTTTTAAATACAAAAAAGACTCTTACAGAAAGCAAAAGCCTAGGTAAAAATTCAGATTTTATTATTCTAATTCTTCATCATCAAAGAGATGCTGCAATACTCTCTTGTTTTCTGTCTTCTGAGGAGCAGTTTCTTCATCTACAATATTCAGAATTTTGGTCTTTTGTGAATTTTTATTTGCTCCTTTCCAAACCTCAATAAAGCTGATTACTAATCCAACTAAAAGCAGAACAAGCATAATTTTTCCTCCTCGCGCAAGTGAGATTCTCTGTGTAGTTGCTCCTAGCATCCCAAGGGTATCGGTAATTCCCATAAAAGCACTTGCAATCACCCAAAGGAAGGCAAAATTGAGCATGGGCTCGCTCTCTCTAAATCCAAGGAAATTTACTACAAATCCTTTGAAACGGATATTCATATTCCAACCAAGCAGAAAAATCATACTAGAAAAGATGATAATCATTGACTTGAAATAAGTTTTTCCAAGCAGCCAAATAGTTTGTCCTCCATTTTCCTCAGAAAGAGCCCCAATCTTCACTAAAGGAAAGACAACTAAAACAAAAGCAAATACAAGAAGGAAAAGGGTAAAAAGTTTTTGATTTTTGGTATAATTAGCAAATTTATGAGCATGTTTTTGAAATTTCTTTTTGAGCACTTGCATATTCTTGTTTGGCATCGTAGAAGCAGAAAAGGGATAAAAATTCAGATACTTCTGATATAGTGATTTAAGCTTTCGGGTCAAGTCTTATTTTGCAAGGAGAGATTTTCCAGCTTCCGAAAAGCGAGCGAGGATTTTTTCCGCTTCCTCAGCGGTCAAAAAGAGCTTCCAAGCAAGAGCATCAACGATAGTCAAGTCCTCCTGTGGCAAAAATCAGTCTTTTAATTTTTTGATAAGGTCTTTACTCGTTTCTTGCCCCTCTTGAAGTAAAGGAAAAGCGGAATCCACATCACCAATCAGCACAAATTCCTCAGCTTCAATCTCTCCAGAACAGAGTTTTAACCGTGCATTGAGCAAAAAAGCATAGCGATGAGCAATCAAAACCGTTTTCCCTGCTTGATGAGCCTCAGAGAGTGTAGTTGCAAGCTCGGTAAGTTCAGTTTTTTCTTCTAATTCCAAAAGATCAAGCACGAGTTCAAAATATTTTATCATTCTTTTCCAATAAAAGCTAAAAAGTCTGACATCAGCTCCGATTTTTCCTCCTCCATAAGCGGGATATCCGCCATCAACCTCTGCCCATAAGAAGCAAGAAGAAGCTGCTCTGCCTCCCTACGAGAAAGCCCCTTGGATTGGAGATAAAAGAGCTTTTCTTCATCAAGGCGATAGATTTTCGCACCGTGAGAAGCCTGAATATTCTTGGCATGAATATCCAAAATCGGCACGCTCTCAAGACTCACCTCAGGTGCCAAAACGACGGTTTCCTCCAAGAGATGACAAGCCGTGTTTTGGAGCTTCGGCTCCATGAAAATTGTCGCTTTGAGACTGGTCTTTGCCTGAGTTTTGACAAGAGCAATGAGATGAAGCTTGATCTGACAGTCTGAATGTTTCAGATTTAAGAAAACATTGACTGAAACTGGTTTTTCATCAGCAATCGGACAAAGCAAAACCAGCTCTAATCTTCCAGCATCACACTGCGTAAGGACCTGAAAATCAAGCTGACTCGCTTTGATCAAAGCCGCATATTTACGAGGATTAGGAGTATCAAGGAAGATTTTTTTCTGAGCTGAGGAGTTCTCCCAATAGTCTAATACTGAAGCTTCTTGCAAAAAAAGATCAGAAGTCTGATTTCTTTTGAGCATATTTTCCTAGTTCTCAGCAGTAAAACCATAGTCCATACCTTCATACATTTCCGCTACAGCTTCTCCTGAGAGCATCGCATCAAATTCAGACTGAAGTGGATCAGAAGAGTTTGGAGTTTCAGCTTCTGGAGCTTGAGTTTGCACAGGGAGTTCAAAAGTTTCTCCCATCGGTTGCTGCATCTGCTTTTCAAGGCTTCTCATCCAAAGGAGACTTCCTACGGCGAGAAGGACAGCAAGAATTGCAAAAATCAGGAGAAGGACTTGTCTTTTGGTCAGCATTATGAGTTGAATAAAGAGCTAAAAAGCTGAACTGAGTGTAGTTATCAGCGAAAAGAAAGCAAGAGGGAAATGTATTGAATCAAGATGAATAAATCATTTCGGAAAAAATTCTGAAGCTTCTGTATAATAAAAAAGAGATTTTTCTCTTTTTAATAAGACATCAATCATTTTGTCGTTTAATAATACACTAAATTGTCTATTTTCTAACGATAAGTGTATTATTTGCAAGAAAAAAGTATTAAAAATTCAATACGATAATTTTTTTGAAAAAAATTAGGATAAACTATACATTGAACACTATTTTTATTACTTATAAGATCTACTCAAAAAAAGGGATATACCTCTTGAAAGCAAGCTCTATACCCCTTGATAAAAAGATACGGACATTTTCAGCAAAACATACGGACATTTTTGAGAAAAGATACGGACATTTTTGCTAAGCTTTTAGCTTCTCATATTTTACTGTTGCAAGCATTGCTTTTAATTCAGCTCAAGGACGAAATTGAATCTTGTTGCCTGTAATATTGCTCGCAGTGAATTTGTCAGCTTTTTCTACTCCTTCACTTGATACTGATATTTGAAAACTTCCAAAATCTCCAAACCTTACAATCTTTCCCTCTGAAAGATGCTTGATCAAAAGTTTATTGAGATCATTTAATACCGCAAGCATATCACTATCTGAAACAGTAGAGCCAGCAGCTGCAATTTCTTTGGCAAGTGCCTTGAAGCTTACTTCACCATCAGCCTTTGCTGAAGCATAAAATTTTGGAGCTTCAGTAGGTTTGAGTGGATTTTTTCTTTCAATAACATTATACTTTACAGCCATGATAGTAGTTGGTTAAAGAATAAAGCTATCAGAAGTCTAGAAATATCTAAGAGCTTTGCAAGAGGAAATGAGAGATTTTTAGAGAAAAGAAAAATCCCTCACGAAGAGGGACTGATTTTATTTTCATAGAATAGTAGTCAAAGTGATTCAAAGATTTTTACATTGCTTGAGCGGAAGCTTCTTTTTTTTGAATCTACATTCTTCATTCTTTGGACAAAGGCTCTCTCGATGAAAACAAGCACTTAATCTCCATGATCCATCTTTTTGGAGCTCATATTCAGGAGCAAGATAATGATTTTCTTTTCCCATATCTTTGGGAAGCGTATAGTAAAGTGTATGATCACGAAAAGTGAGAACTAATGCATTGAGCATCTCATAGTTATGAAACGATTCCCGATTTGGGACATCAATCGTTATAAAAGGCTGCCAGTGCGTATCTCCTTTTTTGAGAATTCCTCCACCTTCTGAAAACAGATAATCACCGACCGCTAGTAGTCCTCCAGGCACTCTACCAAAATCATCTAAAGACACGAAATGTCCAAGAGGTTCTGCATCCGTTTTAAAAGTTCCTCTCTTCTCCTTTTTCAAAGCTTGCCAAACCTCATTAAAACTAATTTTAGACTTTATAAATCTTCTTCCTAGCACCGTTCTCAACATATTTTCTCCGATTCGCCTCATCTCTTGTGTAGAGCCCGACAGCTCCCAATTATGAAAAAGGAATTGAAGCTGTTGATGAAATTGGTCTTTATTGGAAGCCTTTTTATACAGTCAAATCGTAATATCTATAATGTTATGAAAGGTATCACGCAACTTACGCCTTTCTTCAGCAGTTCCAGAGTAATAGCTTACATCTACCTGCTGATAAGGAGAAGGAACAAACTTCATCAGATTGCAATAGGGAAACCAAAAAGGATCAAAATTGCCTCCTTTCTCCAAATGTTCTCCTTTTAAGCAAGCAAGCTGAAGAGATAAGTGGAGATCGTTTGTCCCTCCATAGAATTCATCTATGGGAATAGGGAAAAAATATTGATAATCCTCATCTTTTGCGAAGAGTGAAAAATTTAGAAATCAAATCACCAGCATAATACTTAGAAATATCTTCCTCATCGTATAAAGTATATAATAAATCTCTGAAACAAAGTAAAGGAGGAAGTAAAACACCCCTCCTTATTGTGCAAAAGTTATCAAAAAGTTTTATCTACTACCTTCCTTGACAACAAAGGCTACTGGAAAGGTTCGATTATCTCCTTTTATTTCTTTAACTCCTTCAACTATTAATTGACTAGAGCCACTTCCATCAAAGGTAATAATATTGTTAAGTGAGCACGAAAATTCGTCGGAAAGAATCTCTCTTGCTTTCTTATGAGTAAGACCAACATATGGTTTTCCTTTTTGGGGTCTTGGTCCATGCACAACCAACAATAATATAACTTCACATTTCCCATCACCATCATCATCTCGTAGTCCGACAAAAGTTCGTCCAATTTCACTAGTCATACTGTTTCCATGATCATACACAAATCCAGTATAAACTTTTTTTGCAGATTCAAGTAGTGAATATTGCATTGGAGATTTTCCAATGGAAACAGTTTTTGCATACTGATTTTCATCATCAATAATCAATGCTAATTTTTCATACTTTCTATCTACTTGAGAACCTCCATTTCCATAAGAGAACATAGTTCCCCCTTGCTTTAAAGGAAAAGGAGTTGGACATGGATTTTGTTTATCATCAAAGTAACAAGCATTACTGCAAGCAAAAAAATCTCCATATGAATTCCAAGTTGAGATTGATTTCCTTGTAAACTTAGCATCGCCAGTTTCTGCTCCACTAACAGGGGAATCAAATACTGCTCCCATCTTTGCTCCTTGTTTGAGATTCACAGCAATTACCCATATAGTTTTCCCTTTTTGATTTTTTTGTAGGGCTTGAACTCCTACTCCACTATTTCTTTCAACCCATCCACTTGGAATTGATGAAATTGCCGAAGTAGCAGCTCTTGTAGTTGCCTTTTCAACTACATTATTTGGTTCAACACTTGACTCAACCTCTTGGTATTCCAAGAGGGAATCATTCTTATCACACGAGCTTACTGCGAATGAAAACATTACAGCAAGCATTAAAGTAATGAATTTGTTTGGATTCATAAATTTTTACTTTTTTTTAATTATTAATGATCTCTTCTGATAACTTTTGCAGGGAAAACTATATGCTTTTAAGAGCTGAATGCAAGCCTATTTTGAAAGCTAAGGCCTTATAAGCCTTAGAGGAATTGACTTTTTGAAGTAGCTGTTAAAAAAGATCTTTTCAAAAGCCTGATTTTTTCATCTTTAGGAAGTTTCTTTTTCTTATCTGAGAAAAGAAATAAGGAATTTTGTGTTCAGTAAGGAGCTGAAAACAAATCCTTTCTGTCCACAAAATCGCTTTCTCCAAACATAAGAGGAAAACTCTCAACCTCATTCCTATATCACAAATCCACAATTTGCCAAGTAAACCCAGCAGAAAAATCAGCTTTTTTTGCTTTTTTGAAAAGAAATGACTATACTTAAAGAGCTTTTACTTCCTATGCCTGCGATGCAGAAAAGCGAATGTATCCAGCTCTTGAGAAGCGAATTTCTCAAAGATAGCAAACAAAAACAGAATCTTTCCAAACTCACCAGTCAAGCTCGGTGAACTCAAAAAAACGAATGTGTGCAACAGATCGGAGGTTTTTCGCAAATCAAGCCTTTACTTCATGAGTTTGAAGCTCCAGAAAAGGAACACTCAGCACCAAGCACCAAATCTAATACTACCCCTTGTCAGGAACAGCTTATCAGCACTTTTAGAAAGGATTTTACGCAGAAGCAGAACCTCTCCAAATTGACCAGTGCCGCTTGGGGAGCAAACAAAACAAGCTGTTTACAGGAGATTGGGGGCTATGGTCAGCTTTGAATTTTTCTGAAAAATATTGAAACCCATTATAGCGAGCAATATGAACCAAAACTCGGCACCTTAAATGACAATCAACAGACAGGAATCATCAATCCAAAAGCTGACTCTGAAAACAGTCAGACTCCCCAAACGACAACACTTCAAAGCACAGGAAGCAATGAAATTCAGCAAGCGATTGGGACGGTAGGAACGATTGGGACTTATTTCGGCTATTTCTTTTTGACTTTACTCTGCCTTGGACTCATCATTGGAATCATCAAGAATACTTTGAGATATATCTATTCCTTTTACAATACGAGGAGAATGACCTTTATCAAGGTACTTTTACCAAAGTCTGATGGAAAGACCGATCGTGAACAGGAAAAAGAAATCGCAAAAGATATGAAAGAAAAAATCTGAAGGATGTCGCAGATTTACAATGGACTCCATAAGATTTCAGAATTAAGCACCTGGGAAAAGCTTATGTATAAGTTCTTTGGGAAGCAAAAGATGGTTTTCATCTACCAATATGAGCAAGGACAGCTGAGTTTTATCGTAGGAAGCTATCCTGAATATCAGAATATTATTGAAAGTGCGATTTCGGCTCAGTTTCCAACCTGTTCTCTAGAGAAAGTCACGAAGCCAAAGGTTTTTCAGAAGAAGTATTATGATATTATGCCACTTGAACCGAAAAGAGATCCGGTCTATACTTTAAGAACCTTTAAACAAACTCCTGATGATCCGATCAATAATCTAATTGATACGATGAGCAAGATTTCAGTCTACGATACCGTAACGACCATGGTCATCATCAAGCCAGAACATTCAGGATTCAATGCCAAAAGGCAGAAGGCAGCTGATAGACTTTATAAAGGGCTGGATCTCTATACGACTAAATGGCGACATTGGAAAAATATACTTAATCCCTTCAAACTGATCAGCTTTTTGATTCATTGACCAAATGAGAAGCTCATTTCCAATAAGCAAGAAGAGAATGTCGGAATGGTGAGAATGGTAAGAGCCAAAGAAGATTCTATGAATACTATCGGTGAAGAAGCAGGAAATCCGACTTATAGATCAGGAATTATTGTGATCAGTTCTTCAGATGTTGCAGGACAAGCAAGGCAGAACCTCAAAGCGATGGAATCTGCTTACAATGTCTATAATGATGAATACAGCAATGGACTCGGCGATAACAATACCAAACATGATATCTTTTCTGGGATTTTTATTCCGCTTTGGAAGATTGCGGTAAAGTTTTATTTGACCGGCTTTTTCTACAAGTATTCCTACTTCTCCACGAATGAGCTGACCTCGCTTTATCACTTTGCTGATAGTATCTACAATCGTTCACCAGTGATTGAATGGATGCAGTATAAGGTGCTTCCTTGTCCAGCAAATCTTCCACAATTTACGGAGGAGGAATGGAACGGGAAACTCATCACCTGAATCCTCGCTGAGAAATACAAAAAAGGAAATCTGTCTGAGATTTTGAAAGAATATGGAAAGCATTGGGCAGTCGGTTCAAGGACACTAGAAGAAGAAAAGCTGACTCTGCTTGCTGATTATCAGCTTGCCCACAAGGAAGCCCAAGTAGAGGAAAGCAACGGAAAGCTGAGCATCAACGGAGAGCAGATTATTGAGAAAGAAGGACAGAAATTCGTGAAAGAGCTCGTTCCTGGCAAAACCGTAAATGGCTACAAGCTCTACAAAGATGCGATTCTCCTCGGGGTGAACATCTACAGAAACAACCTTACTCCCGTTTATATGAAAAGAGAGGATAGAACCAGGCACCACTATATGATTGGAAAATCTGGTACCTGAAAATCAGTCTTCCTCCAAACAATGGCAAGACAAGACCTCTGGAATGGCGACGGAATCTGCCTCATTGATCCGCATGGAGATCTTGCTGAGGATATGCTTGCTTTCGTGCCAAAAGAAAGAGCTAAAGATGTGGTCTATTTTGATGCAGGGAATGAAGACAGACCGATGGGACTGAATCTCTATGAAATCAATTCCCTTGATGAAGCGGATAGAACCGTAAACGATGCGACGGAAATCTTTCTGAAAATGTTTGGACCAGAGATTTTTGGACCAAGAATCCAGGAATATTTCAAATACGGAAGTCTGACGATTCTTGAGGATTTTGAAGACAGACCGACTTTGCTTGATGTGGTCAGACTTTTTACTGATGAAGCCTATAGAGAACTGAAAGTCGCGAAAGTCACGAATGCCGTAGTAAAGAACTGGCGAGAAAGAACCTATAATGCGATGGGAGATAGAGAAAAAGCTGAAATTATCCCATATTTCTCTTCTAAATTCGTATCATTTAATACCAATAGACTGATTAGAAACATCATCGGCCAGACCAAGTCTGCATTCAATTTTGATGACATTATGAATAATCAGAAAATCCTGATCGTAAACCTCTCCAAAGGTAAAATCTGAGAACTCAATGCTCAACTTCTCGGTATGATTCTGGTTTCTAAGATTTATAATGCCGCGATGGGAAGGGCGAAAATGGATCCGAAAGACAGAAAAGACTTCTATCTCTATGTGGATGAGTTTCAAAACTTTGTGTCAGGAACCTTTGCAGATATCCTTTCAGAAGCCAGAAAATACAGACTCGGACTGATTATGGCGCACCAATATATCGCACAGCTTGAACCTCCAAAAGGACTCGGCGATAGCGGTGGTTGAAAATCCGATGTGAAAGCTGCAGTTTTCGGTAATGTGGGAACGATGATGAGTTTCAAAATCGGTGCTCCTGATGCCGAATTTATGGAGAAAGAATACGCTCCGTTGCTCGGTCCTCAAGATATCGTAGGAATCGCAAACTATAAATCCTATATCAAGCTCAATATTGATAATGCAACTTCTAAGGTCTTTAGTATGAATTCCATCTATACCAAGGACTATCAAAATAAAAAGATCGTGCCACTTCTGCAGGAATATTCTGCCAAAAAATATGGAAGAGCAAGAGAATTTGTGGATGCGGAGATTTCCACGAGGCTTGGAGTTGGGGCTGATTTAGATAGTTTACCAAGTATTGGTAATGAAGAAGCTATAGCATCATAAGTAAGGAAATTCTCAAAACGAAAAAAATCTAACTCCCCAAAAAAGTCAGATTTTCTTCTTTAAAAGATCAACAATGATTCAACTTAGAATGGTAAATCATCACTAGAAGCAGAAGAAGCAGAGCTTGCTGCCTTTTCAATTCTTCGGCAAGTAATGCTATTGAACCATCTTCCTGGCTGATTTTTAGATTCATTTGCTCTCGCATTCAAATGAACAGTGATCAAATCACCAGTATTTACATCAGACAAAAGATTAATCTTGTCTCTAAAAAAATCAACTGCGATAGACCCTTTGAACTCTCTGTCAGTGTTTTCTTCCAAAACGATGGTCTGTTTTTCAACACCTTCACCAATCGTTTCTCTTGGTCCGATAAATTTCACAAATCCTTGATACTGCATACTGTGTGTAGTAAATAATAAAAAAAGTATTACACTTACTTGAGAGATTAGTGTTTTTTCTTGTAAATGCAAGGGAAAATCTCATTTCGGATTAAAATCATCACTGCAAGACTCAAAAAGCAATCCGCAAGGTTAAAAACTGGGAAGGTCCCAATACCGATAAAATCCCTCACTCCATCCAAAAAAATTCTATCAACAAGATTTCCAAGCGTCCCTGCAAGAAAAAGGATAAAAACTCGATCATTTAGATGCTTTTTCCTCCAAAGAAAAACAAAAAGTCAGATTCCAAGAAAGGAGATCAAAATCACCATCGGAAGATAGACTTGCACTCCTCGGGAAATCCCAGTATTGAAGGTAGGATAAAGGAAAGGAAGCTCTTGTCCTCGTTTAAGATCATAAAAAAACCACTTTGAAAGCTGATCTCAAGCAAAAAGCACAAGCACTAAAAGTCAGATTTTAAAATTCTTTTTCATCATATATAATAAGTTAAACTACATACTTTCAGGAGTAGAAATTCCGAGGAGCTCAAGAGCATTTTTCATCACGCACTGAACCGCCTCAATCAAGGCTAAACGAGCCGTGCTCAAAGCAATATCGCTCTCATCTCGGATTTTCGCTTCATGATAGTAGCTTGAAAACTGCTTTGCCAGGCTTAATGCAAATCTTGCAATACCATTAGGTTTATATTCACTGGCTGACTTCTGCACGAGGTCTGGGAAACTCGCGAGCTGAAGGATCAGATTTTTTTCGCTTTCTAAAGTCAAAAGGCTTAAATCTGGCTCTGAAAGCTGGGAACGATCCACTTTTTTGAAAATTGAAGCAATCCTTGCAATCATATATTGCAGGTAAGGACCGGTTTCTCCTTCAAAGGCAAGCGCCATCTGCTTATCAAAAGTGATCCCTTTTTCTGAGTCTTGAAGGAGCATTCCGAATTTCATGGCTCCGAAAGCTACTGCTTGAGCGATTTCAGCTTTTTGCTCTTCAGGAAGTTCACGAGCAGCGACCATTTCCTTTGCCTTAGCAAGGAGCTCATCACGGAAATCCTCATACAATACGACATTTCCTGCACGCGAGGACATTTTCCCATCAACCAAATCCACCAAACCATAGGATACATGTTTCAATTTATCGTGATCAAATCCAATGAGTTCCAGGGTTTTGAAGAGTTGCTGAAAATGATGCTCCTGCTCTAGTCAAACTACATACAGCGACTGATCATAGTGAGGGAAATCAGCTTTTTTCTGGTAGGCAAGCGCAATATCTTTGGTAGAATAGAGTGATGCTCCCGTTGATTTGAGAAGAAGGAAGACCCCAAGCCCAAATTCCTCCAAATCCATCACCGTTGCCCCCTGTGATTTCTTTGCGATGCCTTTCGCCAAAAGCTCTTCAACAATGCGGATTCCTGGCTGCTCAACATCACTTTCGTAGTATCGTTTGTCCATCTCTGCACTTCCGAGCTCAGCGAAAATATGCTGCATATCTTGCAGACAAAGGGCTCTTGTTTCCTTCCAAAGCGCAACTAATTCTGAATCTCAATCCTCAAGTGCCTTTTGGAGAGCTTCAACCTGAGGCTTGTAAAGGTCAGGATTCTCATCTACTTTTCTCGTTGCCAAAGTATAAATCTGCCCCACCCATTTCGTGAAATTCTGCTCTGGAAATGGCTGCTGATCAAAGTTTTTGTAATACCAAATCCATTTCGCTACATGTGCCCCAATATCGCCTGGATAGCAAGTTTTGATAACCTTATTTCCAGCAAATTTGAGGATTCTCGCGATACTTTCAGCTAAAAGAGAGTTTCTCACATGTCCAATATGAACGGATTTATGGGTATTCGGAGCCCAACCTTCAAGAAGTATCGTTTTTCCAGTCTTTTCTCCAGCTCCGAAGTCAGCTTTTTCTTTCTTGATCTGCTGAAGAACTTCTGAGGCGAGAACTTGAGTATTGAAGCTTGCATTTACATAAGGTCCCACCGCATAAAATTCAGAAAAAAGAGAAGAAGTCGGATTTTTCTCCTGAAGAAAGGCAAACACTTCACTCGCAATCACATTTGGAGCTTTTCCTAGCGACTTTGCAAACTGAAAGCATGGGAAAGCCAAGTCCCCTTTTACATTATCGGGAGCCATCTGAATAAGAGGCAAGAGCTCTTGCTCTGAAACTTGGAAATAAGAAGCTAAAAGAGAAGCAAAAGCTGATTTATAGGTAAGAAGCATTTTCTCTTTGAAAACTAAAACAGAGCTAACTATAGCAATTCTTATCTTGATTGCAAAGTTTTTTTCTCAAGACTAAGTAGTCCGATTTTCCACCTCATAAAATTCAGGAAGATACCACTTATCATTGAATATAAAAAAAACTACTTATTATTAGATAGGAAAACACTCTAAATCATAAGTAGATTTACTAAAAAATTTGGTATATTCTTTCTTTATTCAAAATAGGATTTTAGATTTCCTTCTACATTCTGAATTCTGAATTTTAAATTATTAGTCATTCACTTTCTTTGCAACGACCATCATTCTCTTCGCATCAGAACCAATAGGATAGCAGCCCATCAAAGTCACAAAACTTCACTCTTGATCCTGAAATTCATGATAATAGTCTGAAACCTGCTTTGGAAGCACTACTTTTCTCTCAATCATTTCATAAGTACTGAGCTGACCATTCCAAAGAACCTGAAATCTCTGACCAGCTTTCAATTTTGGTAAATTCCTAAAAACAAAGCCATATTCATTATGTTTTCGCCATTCCGTAGAGCTATGCCCAAAAATCAGCGCATTTCCCTGACTTCCTGGGCTAGGTGTTGTCGGATATTTCACCACTCCCTGCATCAATTCTTCATCGAAATTTCCCTGAGAAAAATCCTCACCTCCTTTAGCAGGAATATCCACAAGCGGAACATTGATATTCAGATCAGGGATCATCAATCTATTGCTCGGAGGAAGCGTATTAAACTCTAGGCTATGAGTAATCTGCTTCTTATCTAAGAATTCTTGCATTGTTAGTGCCAAAGGTTTTTCTTGTCTTTGCTGCTGCTGAATCTGAGCAAATTCTTCCTCCAGAGCCAGCATTTTTTCCTTTTGATCTCCGATATCAGTAATAGTATGTTCTAGCTCTAAATGCATGGTTTCAGGCACTGTGAGCTCCTCGCTAAAGGCATCATTGAAGGTAAACATCAGCAGTTTTGCATTCGTGAAAAAGAAAAAACCTGAAAACACGACTGCGAAAAGAATCGCCATAATTTTCAGCTCAGCGACCCAGTTCAGCATTGGAAAACGAGTACGAGAAAAAAGCTGCTCGCGGCTCTGAACAACTGCCTCTACAGGAGAAAAAGCGATATCTGAAGGAGTATTAGTTGCATAAAGTGCTTTAAGTTCATCAAGATGTATGCTTGTCATAAGAAGAAAGATCCAAAACTAAATCTGTCTTCTAAGTATAGTCAAAATTTTAAATTAAGAAAAAAAATCTGACTTTTCTTTGCTTACAGAATTGACAAAATCAGATTTTTATATTTTTTTATAGAACAGCTTTGAAAGGATTGAGAGAGCGTCATTTATTTGACAAACAGATAAAAAAAGCTATACTAGAACTGCTTTTATCTTCTTAAAAATTTTTTTATGAAAAAAGGATTTATGGAGTTTGGAGAAAAACTTTTTAGTGGAGCGAATCTTATTGCACTTGGGGCAGTGCTCTTTTATCGTGCACTTTACCGAATTCTTTTAGTGGGGCTAGGAACCCTTCATAGTCAATTATCTTGGTTGATTGCTAAGACTTGATTGGAAGATTTTCCTCAAAAAATGGCAGAATTTACGGATGGATTATTTTCTTTATATAGAGCAATGTGTCGGTTTGGTATTGGAATGCTTGTTATCATTTTTGTGGTTTCTCAGCTTGTGAACTATAAAAAAAAGAATCTTACTCTTGTAAGTTTTCTGATCATGTTTATTCTTTTTGCTTTCTTTGGCTTGCTTTATGTTTTGCAAATTCTGAGAATTATGAACTAACTCTCTAGACTTATTAAGCAATAATCCCTATTTCTAGAAGCGAGGAATTTTTTTTTGAGTGCTTATTTTTTCTTTTTTATCAGTAGATAACTTATAATTCCAATCCCAATCATCAACAAAACAAATCCCCACTTTGCCCAAGTCACTGTCAAGACCAAAGAAAACCTGCATTTCTGAGCAAGATCTGAACTCCAAAAAATAAGCTCTAAAAGCCAACTTATCGGCAAGCTCAAGATTCCCCAGCCTGTCCAGGAAACCAATAATAAAGTAACAAATCCTCCAATAGTGATAATCGGCACCAAAGGCACGATAAAAAGATTGATGATGACTCCGCTAAGATTCGTTTCTCCGATAAAAAAGAGTAAAACCGGTAAAGTCCCAAGAGTAGCTCCCAAAGTCGGTAATCCATAATTTTTGAGGAAGGAATTCACAGAAGGAAGTCTGATTTTTTTCTTTTTTCACACTCCAGAAACAGAGCTTTGAATTGCAGTCCAAGCTTCAGAAACTAGCACAATTCCTATCACCGCTCCAAAACTCAAAAGAAATCAGAGGTCGTAGCTGAGAAAAAAAGGATTGTAGCAGAGCATAAGAAGGAAAGCAAGCCTTAGTAGTCTCCAAATCTGGATTTCTCTCCCTCGGAACAGTGCAAGTAGCGAGAGTACAGCCATAATCAAAGCTCTTACAACGCTAGAATCTCCACCACAAAGCAGAGCAAAAGCGATCACTCCGAGAATGATCAGTCCATTCCTGATATAAAAAGGAATCCAAAAGAGCACTGCACCTAGAAAAACTACGATCATTACGAGATTCCCTCCACTGACTGCGATAATGTGCACGATTCCACTATCTACAAAACCTTGATAATCAGCTTTTGAAAGCTGAGATTTATCTCCAATCAACATTCCAAGCAGTAGAGCTCAAGCTTTTTCTGAGAAAATGGAACTTACCGCAGCACGAAGCCGATTTCTCGTCTTAAGAATCCAGTCACTGTGCCGAGCAGACTCATTTTCAGATGCAAGAGGGATAGAAAACTGCTCATACAAAGTACCATGAATTCCCCTCATCAGAAGCCACTTATCATAGTTGAATTGATAAGCAAAAAATTCAGAAAAGCCACTCCCCGACTGAAAAGTAAGCTCTGCATAGCATTTTGAAAGATCTATCGCCTTGAGGGAAGCTCCAAGCTCTAGTTCCTCTCCCGGCTGATGGGAAGTTTTGGTTTTCAAGAAATATTGCTTGCCCTCCACTGTTTCTACGAGATAACTATCAGGTTTTGTCTGTTCTCTGACCTGTACTCTAGCTAAAAAAGGCTGAAAAGCTTGTTCTGGAGTAGAAATTACTAATTTTTTAAAAGAGAAAAAATCTGAAAGCATCACAGGATCATACTTCCAGACTATGAATCCCACACTCAAAGTCGCAAGAAGAAAAGCGGAGATTCGAGAAACACACATCGCTCTCCCCCACAAGATCAGCTTTTTCTTTTTGAAAATAAAGACAAAAAGCCAAAATAGCAGGATCACCCCAAAAATCAGACTAAAAAAAACGAGCCCCCACTTAAAATGCAGAAAGCTCGTAAAAACCCAAGTAAACAGTGCAAAACTTGCAAGGAACATTGGTTTTTTTGCTAGAGGATAAAGAAAATTTTAATGCGAAATGTCATTGGAAATAAAGTAAAGCATTCCGGAATGGCTAACTCATCTGCTTTTTATTTGATCGCCACGCCTATAGCTCGCGATGACTTCGCTTTAAACTCCTTAGTTTGCAACTGGAGTAGGAGCTGGGAGAAGCTTCATCCCTTCAGGACTAGAGAAAATCGTTTGCAACTCTTGAACTAATGCCCAGTGTTCCTTTTCAAGATCTGCAATTCTCTTTTCAAGTGAAGTTATCTCTTCATTTGTAGTTTGTTGAAGTGCCGTAGTGAGGAGCTGCGTAGCTGTCCCTGTAGTAGATTCTTCATCCAAGCATTTAGGCTCTTCGTAATTTTCACATGCCATTCTGGTGCAAGCCGTTCCCCCATCTGCTAGTCTATTGCAGGTATTGCATCCATCGTAGAAGCTTTTGCAGGTCGCTGGGATCTTGCTAAGGATATCATCTAAATCAGAAGTTTCCTTGTCTTCTGTAGCGCTATCACAATTCGGACAATTACAGCTAGATTGATAATAGAAATACTGCTTTACAGATTCAGGCAAAACATTTGCTCGGTAGTAGACAAGATTACTATTTTGGCTCTCGTAGCTCGTATAGATTCGGAGTCCTACAACTACCAAAATCCAAAAAAGGCTGGTTCGTAAAATGGTTTTAAATACTTTCATCTTTTTATATATAAATAAAGTAAAAACTAGGTAAAAAGTCTGAATTCTTGAGGAAGTGGTGCTTGAAATACAATCAGCTTGCCATCAAGGTTTTTGAACTCCTACCTCTAAGAGTGTAGCAATTGCGTCTGAATATGCAAGCTTTTGTAAGCAAAATTCCTGAATCGGAAGTCCAAAAAGAATATCTGTAAAATACGTAATTTTTAATTCTTATCTACCTAATCTCCGCTCTATAAAAGCCAAATTTTCCATCTTTTTTTGCATAGAAAGTGAAAAAATCATCTCGGAAAGCTAGAGCATAAAGCCCAGCACTACAACAGCCATCATGAATAAGTTCTTCAAACTCCGTTTCGTAGTCCTGACCTCAGAAATGATACCAGATTTTTCCTTCTTTTTGATAAAAATAGAAAAGCTGACCTTGAAGCATTCTCAGTTCAAAAACATCAGTTCGTCAGCCTTTTTGGCTAATATTCTCGCCATTATGGATGAGATGATATTTAATAGCGGCTGGTTCCAAGAGAATATCTCTATAGAGAATCCACCATCCCTCTGTATTGACTTCTAAAGCAAGCAAAGGTTCCGCAGTCGGAAAATAACCAGAGAAAGCATAGATCGTCTGCTCTCCCTGAAGAAGCTCATGAAGCATTTCATCAGAGGAAGATAAAGCGTATACTTCCCCATCAAAAATCTTTGGAAAAGCCTGATAAGTATTAACTTCTTTCCACTTTCCATCAATCCAACATGCAGGAAAACTTGAAGCATTCAGCGTACAAGCAATTACATGCTTTTTATCTGTCAAAAAATAGTCTAAAGTCTGACCTGTTGCCACGAGCTGATCTTTGTTTAGAAGTGACCACCCTCTTGATCCAAACTCAAAAGAAAAGTCAGTTCCTGCAAGCTGTTTATTAAGATTTTCAGGCTTCAAAGGAGCCCTTTTTGCTTCCCAGTGGCGATCAATAAAATCATAATCCGGATAGCTAAAAATGCCTTCATCAATAACATCCATCGTTTCCCAATTTCCCGTAAAATAGTGGAAAGCTAAGGGATGAGCAGTCTCTTTTTGAACTCACGAATCCTCCTGCTTCATTACTCAACTAGACTGGGAAAGCCTTGGAGAACAAGCGACTAAAAAGCCGAATACAACCAAAAGAAAGAAAAGGCTGACTTTTTTCATCAGAAGAAAAGAAAAAATAAAAAACTAGAGCTCCAAATTCTGGATTACTTTCTGCATTTTGAGGATCTTTTTTTGATAAGGGAATACCTTTACCTTCGTGCCAAGAAAAGAGGCAAGCAAAAAGAGGTGCAATCTCGCGGTAATCACCAACTCTGCATCTTTCAAAACCTGAACAAAGGCTTCAAAATCTGACTCCCAATCCAGCACTTTCATTTCAATTCCTAATCTGCTTTCTAGTTGGGCTTTGTAACGAAGATCATCATAAGTCGCTGAAGTTCCCTTACTGACTGGCACATAGAGTAATTTAAAGCCCGTTGCCAAGAGCATTTCACATTCCCTGACTAAATCCTCAAAAAACTGTTCTCCGTTTTTGTTGAGATTGATCAAGACGGTCTTGGTCTGCTGAGTTTTCTCTACTTTTGCCCAAGGATACGCAAAAAAGCTCGTATCCATAAAAAATTCCGCGTCTTTAAAGCCAAAATCCTGCAAAGCTTGCATCGATTCCTGATCACGAGCAAAAATTGCTTTCGTTCTACGGAGAAGCCAGCGGAAAAGGATCAGATTTTTTTTCTTTTTAGGCACCTGAATTCCTCCCATCAAAAAAACAGGGAGCTTGTTGAGCTTTCCAAGGAGCGGAAAAAGTCCAAGATTCCGGTACCAATAAGCATTTACACTTTCCTCGGTCAGAATCTCCCCTCCCCCAATAATTACCGCCTCAACCTCGCGATACTGCTTGAGTTCCTTCCGCTTCTCTTGAAAAAAATAAGAAAAAGCTGAACGAAAGCCTTTGGGAAACTCATGAAGGAAGTGAACACCCTCCATCTCGGAAAACTGAGCGAAAAAGGACTGTAGCCGCTGAGGATCATAGGCAGAGACAAAAATTTCCTTGCCCTGCTCCTGTAAAAGGCGGATCGTTCCCAGCAAAATCAGTTCATCACCCATGTTTTTGTAAGACCAGTTTCCGAGGATGAGAACTTTTTTGCCAGGAATATGAAAGTGAGAAGCCATCTACGAGAGCAAAAGATAAAATTTTAAATTCTTTACTAGACTTTGGCAAGCTCACTGGTCAAAATCGTAGTAATTTCTTTTGGATTTGCTTTCCCTTGGGTTTTTTTCATAACCTGTCCGACAAAGAAACCGATGGTGCTGGTTTTTCAGCCTTGATATTGCTCTAGGATTGCAGGATTTTCAGCGATTACTTCCTTGCAGAAAGCTCTTAGTTCCTCTTCAGAAATTGCTGGTTTGTCAAAGCCTTTCTCCCTGATGATATCGGAAGCGGAAGCTCCGGTCGCAAGCATTTCTTCCATCACGAGTTTGAGCTGGTTATCAATCAGCTTTCCTTCTTTTGCAAAGCTAAAAAATTCCAAAAGCTGATCCTCATCTACAGGAAGCTCGGTAATTGTAACGAAATGGGCGGTCATATAAGCGTTAATCTGTCCAGCAATTCGCTTTGCCAAAAGTTTAGGTTCAAAGCCCTTTTCTAGTAGAAGATTGAAAAAATCTAGGGTTGATTTTTCGTTGATGAGTGCGTTGATAAACTCCTTATGAAATCAGAATTCAGACTTCATTTTTTTGATCTGCTCAAAAGGAATGATCAACTCTGTAGTCTCCACCTTTTGCAAAAGTTCTTCGGAAAGCACCAAAGGTGGCAAATCAGGCTCTGGAAAATATCTATAATCCAAAGCGTCCTCCTTACTTCTCATCGCAAATGATTGTCCTTTCAGATCATCTCGTCTTCTGGTCTGTTGCTGAATCGTTTCTCCTGATTCTCGGCAGTCTAACTGGCGGATCACTTCGGCATCAATCGCCCTTTTGATCGCAGAAAAGGAGTTGATATTTTTGAGTTCAACTCTGGTTCCGAGAGGATCAGATTTTTCTTTCCTGATAGAGATATTTACATCAACTCTCATCTGCCCTTTCTCCATATCAGCATCAGAAAGCTGGTTTCGTTTCGCTATTCTCTGGATTTCTTTAGCAAATTCTACCGCTTCTTCAGCGCTCGTAAAATCAGGTCCGGTCACGATTTCAATCAAGGGCGTCCCTGCACGATTGAAGTCCAAAAGCATTGCTCCCCCTTGATGAAGAGCTTTCGCGGTATCGCACTCCAAATGTGCATCAGTGATTCAGACTTTTTTTTCTTGTTCATAATTATCAAGGAAGAATGCGACTTCCCCATCAACATTGATCGGACTATAAAGCTGGGTAATCTGATAGCCCATCGGAAGATCAGGATAGAAATAGGATTTCCTATCAAAATGAGAGCAGGTATTAAAACGGCAATGGAGCGCCTTCCCAATAAGTAAGCCTTTTTCTACGACCTCTGCACTGAGCTGCGGTAAAGCTCCAGGTTGTCAGGTACACACCGGACAAATATTGGTATTGGTCTGGTTATGTTCTAGGTTTTGATCGTTTTTACAGCGACAAAAAATCTTGCTCTCACTAGAAAGTTTGAGATGGATTTCTAGTCCAATGGTAATAAGTGGAGTTTGCATTATGTATAAGAAAAAAATGAAAGCTGACTGGAGTATAGCAATTTAAGCTCAGAAAACAAAAGATTTTATGATTTCTTTGCTTGTATGCTCTCCCAATCGGCTCTAAATTCGGAAAGAAACTGCTCAATTAGCTTTGGATCAAGGAGGAGAATTCAGATTTCTCTATTATTATCTAGACTATTCGCAGAGAGATTCATACTTCCGAGGAGAAGGATTCTCTTGTCAATCAGGATCATTTTCGTATGCACATAGGGCTTTTTCATCAACCTTACCTGATGCGTTCAAAAGTAGTCAGGAAGTGACTGATTCGTTTCCGTATCGGAGAAGATCGCTTTGAAATTCAGCATTTCTGACTTTTTTGCAATGAGATCAAAAAGGGCTGGATCATTGAGATATTGGGTCTGCATGATAATACTTTCCTTCGCTCAGGAAATCAGCTCCGTAATCACCGCACGGCAATTGAGATTACAAACGACAAGATTGGGATGCAGGTCGGAAGGGAGAAGTTGCTCGCCTTTTCGGTCCTTTTCAAAGAGCGTATGCAGACTTTTTAAGACTTTTGGATTTTCGCTTCGGAAAAGATGTTCACGGTTTTTTGCAAAAGTGGAATGGGTAAGATTGGAACTCTGAATCCAAAATCCGCTCTGCATCAGGGTAATCTTGCTATGAAGATACTGGGTCGGCAGATGCTCATCAGATTTTACTTCAATATTTTGCAGTCCTGAAAAGTAATTTTGGAGTTCTTTATAGCTATTTTTGAATTGCTGATATTTCTTGTTTTCAATCATAATCTGGATCTTCACGCCGTTTTCTGTCAGATTTTTTAGTTTTGATTTGAGATGTTTCTCGGTAAATTCGTAGGTTTGAAGCTGGATCGTAGGACTGTTTTCAAGGGAGCTTTCGTAGCTCTTGAGATAGTCAGGATTCGGCATCTGAACGATCATTCCTGTAATATTTTCTACATGCTCAAGCCAATCTGGAGATAATGAAAAATCTGACTTTTCCGCTCATTTTTCCTCCCCTCCAAAACGAAACTCCACTCCCGGAGAAAGAAACAAGGCAAGAAGTGCAAAAATCAGAGCAATAAGGAGCTTTTTCATGGAATGAGAAGGAAGGGAATAAAAGGGATAATTCTTGTTATTCAGATGGATTGCCACGGCTCATTGCATTCGCCTCGCAATGACCAACTACCCGTCATTGCGAACGAAGTGAAGCAATCCAGTTTCTCTCACTCGTCATTGCGAGCGAAGCGAAGCAATCCAGATTTGCTTCCAAGTAGATTGCCACGGCTCATTGCATTCGCCTCGCAATGACCAACTCCTCGTCATTGCGAACACAGTGAAGCAATCCAGCTACTAAACAACTCTGCTTACCAATGGATTGCTTCGGTCGTTTCACTCTCTCGCAAAGACGATTTGCCTACCAATGGATTGCCACGGTTCATTACATTCGCCTCGCAATGACTAACTGTATAGTTCAATTATTCTATTCTAAGTATTCTGATAAATCTTTCCAGTCAGGATTTATACTTTCTATTAAATTTAGTTTTTTCTTTCTATTCCCTGCTTTAAGCTTTTTCTCCCTTTGAATTGCCTCTTCAATACTTCACCATTCCTCATAATATACGAGTAAATCAAGATTATACTTAGCAGAAAAACCATTTACAACCTTTTCTTTGTGTTCAAAGATTCTTTTCACAAGATTACTGGTTACTCCTACATAAAGAGTCCCATTCCTTTTATTACTCAGAATATAGACATAAGCTCCTTTCATTCACATAAAATAAATAAAATTCATGTATTATGCGTTATTGCAAGTAAGGCACTCCAACCCCACTCCGTCATTGCGAGCGAAGCGAAGCAATCCAGATTTGCTTTCAAGTGGATTGCCACGGCTCATTACATTCGCCTCGCAATGACCAAATCCTCGTCATTGCGAACGCAGTGAAGCAATCCAGCTACTAAACTAATCTGATTGCAAGTGGATTGCCATGGCTCATTGCATTCGCCTCGCAATGACCGATTTCCTGTCATCGCGAGCATTAAGTGTAGCAATCCAACTACTAAACCAATCTGATTGCAAGTGGATTGCCACGGCTCATTGCATTCGCCTCGCAATGACCAAATCCTCGTCATTGCAAGCGAAGCGAAGCAATCCAGCTACTAAACCAATCTGATTGCAAGTGGATTGCCATGGCTCATTGCATTCGCCTCGCAATGACAACTAACCTTCCATTCATACTACACGATCAATCTGCTCATAAAGTTCTTCTAAACTGCCATTATTATCAATCTGAATATCCGCTAGCTTCTGACAAGCAGGAACATTTTGCTTTGCTGGGTCTTGATTATCAGCTTCTAAAGCTTCTTGCTCTTGGAACTTTTCCCAGCTGACCTGATCTTTTTCTGAGTTCCTGAGTAAAGCTCTCTCATATCTCAGCCTTTGATCAGCATCTACGGACAGAAGGAGGAAATCAGCTTTCTTTTTGAGTGTTTCTAGCTCCCCTAATGCACGGATAGACTCAATAATCGCAGGTTTTCCAGCCTCATGAGCCTGATGATAAAGCTGCTCTACGATAAAGCTCGGTCAAAACTCGCTCCTAAGCTGATTGGCAAGCTCTCTCATCGTATCTCTATTGACCGCCTGCCCCTGCGCTTGGAGCTCTTGAGTAAGATAGCCACTCACAGAAAAATAAGCATAAGCGTAGTTTTTCACAAGATAATCCACGACAGCGCCCTTTCAAGCTGCCTGTGGTCAAGTAATTCCGATAATTTTCATCTTAAAAAAGAAAAAAATAAAAAAGCTGAACTGCTATTTTTTATGCTCAAAAGGGATTGTTTTCAGTTCAGATTTAAAACTTTTGGAAGGCAAAAAAACAACTTTCTTCTTGATCGTTCTCGTATTAAACTCCTTCTGCTCTTTGACTCCCTGACTGGACAGACTCAAGCGGAAAGTCCCCAATTCTCACAAACTCACCGAATAGCCCTGACTCAGCCGCCTTGGAATCTCCTCCATCAGATTCTCCAAAACATTGATCACATCTCCAGTCGTGAGCGAAGATTTCTGAGCTAAAGTCTTGGCAATCATTCTCGTATCAATTTTTCCAGCATTGACCGAAGTCGCATATCGTTGTTTATGCTCTTGATCAAGCGGATTTGCTTTTTGCACCAAACGATAGAACATTTTTTGGAATAGAAGATAAAAAAACTGAATCCTTGATCACAGTCTATCTTTCCCCAAAAAGAAATCAAGAAATTATAACTATAATTTTATAAAATTAAAGTTATCATTTTTAAAAATCATAACTATGATTTATCAAAAAATACAGGAAAGAAAAAAGCATAGCCAGAGATTCTCCAGCTATGCTTCAAAGAGGCTGATAGGGAATCTAAGATACGAAGAACAAGATCAATCAAAAAATCAGGAGACCTAACTCTTATCATCCGAATTCAAGCCATAAATATTATTCATACCTATACCCTTTATTTTCAAGGGAAATATTACCAAATCGTTTATCATAAACACATTCCTTATAACAAAAATAATACAAAAAACTATTATACCCTTGTGTATTAAAAATCGCAATAGGATGATATATGGATGATCAATATGATTCTATCTCAAAACAAGCAAATCAAGAGCCATAAACTCATATATCTTCACATTTATAGTAGGAAACATTCCCCGAAAAATCATTAAAATAATGATTAACCCATCCAGAAAAATCAAGAGCTTTATAATTTGGAGTATATTGTAAAAAAACTGAATTTTTAAAATAGTCATCTGTATAAATACTGGAATCCGTTCTTTCTGTCAGAAAAGATTCTTGCCCTATAGGATAAATTTTATTCCCAGTAAAGAAAAAAATATCTTCTCTTCAGGTTAAAGCAAATCCTCTTGCCCAGTCCCAATATCTTCCCATTAAATTTTCTTTATTTTCAAGAAGTTTTAATCAATATTCTGGAATAGAATAACTAAAAATATATCCAGTTAACGGTCCACAAATTTTACATTTACAATGTTCTGAAAGGCAATTTACTCCGCACTCATTACTATTCTGAGATGTAAAACATTTTTTTTGTTTATTTAAATCAAGATATGCTCAATATATCCTATCTACGAGCTCTTTCTCCCAACCAAACGCTTCAACCATATCATTTTTCTTGGGCAAAAAACTCACTCCTGAAAGCTGAATTTCTTCTATCGTCTTTTCTACACGAGGAGTTTGAAAAAGACTTTCAGAAGTAGCACCAGAAGTGACAGGAAATAACTCTTCTATATGAAAAGGAAAAGAAGAAATTTTAGATAATAAAAAACATAAGCTTATGATCAAGAAAACAACAACCCCTCAAAGATAATATTTTTTCATTTTATCCACTTAGACAATAAAAAGGCGGATATAAATTCATATCCGCCTCAAGAACTAGCGATGTCCTATTGCAACGGCATTATAAGTTCCGTCTGCACTATTAGCCAGCATAGAATCCAATAATCTAGAATAAAGAACATATCTCTCATTATTCCAGTAAGAACCATGTAAAGCATAGGAAGGATTATTTACTTCATCAGGAGAACAAGTTCTTGTTCTTGCCAAAGGATCCAGATAAGAAACACAACCATTCCCAGTTCCCCAAATACTCATCTCAACAAGAAGAATAATATGTCCTTTATCATTAGCAGATTTTGTTAAAATGTAATGATCAGATCCATATGCCATATCGGGATTTCTATCTTGATTTGGCAAAGTCAATATTCGATTGTATGTAAATGTATTAATCTTATCATAGTCATATACATCTGCTCGAACTGCCACCAAAACCAACATATTTCGATCTAAAGCATTCTCTATAAAGCTTTTCATATCAGCTCTATCACCAGTAGAACATCTTTCTGAGACCAAAAACGAACTACCATCAACTTTTCCTGCTGATAATTGATTATGGAGATTCCTTAAAGATCGATAATTACTACCCAACTGTTTTTGAATAGAACTAAGATGTGCTCCTGATAAAGAAAAATCTTCACCATAAACCTCTGCTAATGCATAAGCCGCCATCATATAGGAAGTTGGCAAACAAAGAGAACTAGCCATGCTAGAACTCACCACCCCCTCTGCTTCAGGATAAGAAGAACTTTTCTTCCCCGCATTTCTCTGACAATAATGCTGAAGAACATTTCTTGTTTCTAACCAAACCTCATGAATACTTCCAAAACCTCTCAATGCTCTAGTAGAACTTGGAGAAGCAACGCTAGTAACTTTACTCTGAGGAACTTCAACAAGTTCCTCATTTCTATCACAACTCATAAATATACCAGCCGTGATAAGAAAGGCTCCGTAGAGCCATACAACAAATCGTTTCATAATTTTATACGAATTTGATGTTTTGAGATCTTAAATCGGCAAGATCCCTTCACCGCTTTTCATTTTTCTTGGGATGAGATGGAAAGTTTAACTCATTCTTATGATATTTTTGTTTACTTGAATGATGATAATAATATCAATTTAAAAATCAAGACTAATAATATACAGAAAAAATTTGAAAAAAAATTACCACCTCCTTTTCAAAAATTTGAAACTATCATTTTAAAAAAAATTAACAATCCTATTAATATCTCCTCATAAAAAGGTTTTAAGCCTTAAAACAACAAAAGAGACATATCTTTAGAAATCTGCACTTTCATTTAATAAAGCCCTCAACTTTTTGAAAGCCCTTGAAATCCTCTGCCTAATCACTTCCTGGGAAATCAGCAGCTGCTCCTCAATTTCCGTATTGGATTTATGCTCAATATACTTGAGAAAGATGATTTCTCTGCTCAAAGCATCAAGTTCCTGCATCGCAGCTTTGATCTGCTCTAGTTCAAAATCCTGCTGTAAAAGTTCAGCAACCTCGCTTTCCTCTATCAAGGTATCCTCAAATCTTTCTCCGTCCTCATCTTCGCCATCCAGCTGAGAGAAAGAAAGCTCTTTATGCTTTTTGAAATAATCTTTGAGCGTATTTCTGAAAATCGTTCGCACATAAGCAGAAAAAGACTGATTAATATCATATTTGGTGACTGCATTTCGGAATTTTACATAGAAATCTGCGATAATATCTTCACTATCTTCTGGAGAAAGAAAAAAATTACTCTGCAAATAACGGAAAAATACATCAACTGTCTGGAGATAGAAAGTATTGTAAGCTCCAGCATCCTGTTGAATCAAAAGAAGAAGAAATGCTTGTTCAAATTTGATAATAGTCATCCCCTATTTCTAGGCTAAAGATTTTCAAGACTTTATCTTTGTAAGTCTTTGATTGCTTTTAAGGAAGCTGCCACAATTCAGCGATTGCAAACGAACTAAGCAGGGAAACATCTTGAAATAAAGCTTTTCAAAGAACCCCTTTTCCCCCTTTAAAAGGGAGATCTTGATTGTTGCCCTTCTGTTCAAAAAAACTGTTCACTATCTATTTTTTACTGACTAATAGGCCTTTTTCAAGATGAGGATATGTTCAGCAGCATCAGAAAAATACTCTGACTTAATCCCTCAGACACAAGCCAAAACCTGCTTGAGATTGCCTTCCTCATCCATAGCTAAATCATAGAATGAATCTCAGGTTTTATCCTTTTGAACCAGGGGTGCTCCTTCTAGGATATCGCAGAGACAAACCCCACAAAATCCTGTTCCACAAGACTGAAGAATTTCCACTCCATGCATCGCTGCAAGTTCTCATAGCGACTTTTGATCTTCCGCCTGAAAAGAGCCAATCTCAGCCCCAAAACTATCTTGAATTCTTATCAATACCGTCATTTTCATCTTCATAAAAATAAACTTTCTTGAGTCTAGCAATATGCCGAGAATTATCAAGAGAAAGGATTTTAAGAAAACCTGACCATTGCGATCAGGTTTCTTTTTTTATATTGGAAGGATTAGTATCCGTTCATATTTCTATAATTCTCTCCAACAGGAAGGAGTCTACCAATAATCACATTAGCTTTCAGATCAGAAAGATGATCAATCGCCCCTCTAAGAGAAGCTCCCACCATCACTCTAATCGTCTCTTGAAATGAAGCCGCAGACATCCAAGAATCAGTTTCCTTGGCAACGGTTGTCAACCCGAGGGCAACTCTCTGTCCTTGAGCAGGTCTCTTTCCTTGAGCCTGAAGATCAGCATTGATCTTGATAAATTCTTCGTATTTCACATAAGTTCCTGGAATGAAACTAGAATCTCCTCCATCTTCAATAAAGACTTTTGAGAAGAGCTGTTTCACTACCACTTCAATATGTTTATCATTGAGGTCTTGTCCCTGAGCTGCATACACTTTTTTGGACTCACTGATGATATATCTCTGAGCCTGGATATCTCCAACAATTTTCTTGTATTCCATCACATCAAGTGCCCCTGTTGTCAGGATCTCTCCCTTGTAGACTTTATCTCCAACTTTGGTCTTCTTTGGAGCGAGTCCAACGAGCGATTTGGTATAGACTTCTTGCACTCCAAGCACGATATAATCTTCATTCACTTCAAGGACTTTTCCTGCTTCTTTGGTTTTGAGCTTACTCGCTCCTCTGCTCGCATATACGGCACCTTTAGCAAGGTCTGCTCCCTCTTTAACTACAAGTTTATAGTCAGATTTCACAAGATAAGTTTTCTTTTGCATATCAGAGGTAATCTTGATTTTTCCAAATTTTCCACCTTCTGGGGTTTCCTCAAAGGAAAGGATTCCATCAAAAGGAGAAACGATTGCTGGATTTTTTGGGGCTCTCACCTCAAAAAGCTGTTTCACTCTATCAATACCTGAAGCCTCTGATGAACCTGCAACTCCTCCTTCATGGAAGGTATCTAGCGTAAGCTGAGTAGATGGTTCACCGATAGACTGCGCAGCGATTACTCCCACTGGCACTCCAACCTCAACCATCGTTCTCGTAGCAAGGTCCATTCCATAACATTTCTGGCACACTCCACTTACGCAGTGGCAAGTCAATGGACTTCTTACTCTTACCATAGTAATATTTGAGGTTTCCAAAAGGCTTAAAGCTGATTTGGTGATCAATTCTCCTGCCTTCAATACAACAACCCCATTTTGGTCAATCGCATCTTCGGCAAGAATTCTTCCGTAAATAAGTGCTCAGAATTTTTCTCCTTTGATTTCAGCCTCTTCTTTGCTATAGAGAATAGACTCTGTAGAACCACAGTCATCCTCTCTTACGATCATTTCCTGAGAAGCATCACAGAGTTTTCTGGTCAAATATCCAGATTCAGCAGTTCTCAAGGCGGTATCGGCTTTTCCTTTACGACCAGAGTGGGCTGAAATAAAGTATTCAATCGGCGTCAATCCTTCTACGAAACTCTTTTTAATTGGAAGCTCAATAATTTCTCCTTTCGGATTTACTACCAGCCCCTTCATACCTGAAATCTGAGTAAGGTGAGTCTGAGAACCTCTCGCTCCAGAATCAATCATCGTATAAAGATCATTTCCAGCTCCGATAATGGATTTCAAATTCGTTTCTACATCCTTTTTCACAGCAGTCCAGATTTTTACGATCAATCTGTGTTTTTCCTCTTCAGAGAAGAAACCTTTATAGAAGAATTTCAAGACTTCATTAGCTTCTACATCACCACCTCTCAAAAGGTCTTCTTTTTCCTTTGGAACCTTCATGTCAAGGACATTGATTGAAGTTGCAGCGATTGTTGAATATTTGAATCCATAATCCTTGATCGCATCGGCAACCTGAACGGTTGTTTCCATATTATATTTATCAAAGATCTCACTCAAAAGCCTCTTGAGGTCCTTATTTCAGAGTTTTCTATTTACGAAAGGATAATCTTTTGGCAAAACCTTGTTGAAAATCACTCTTCCCATAGTCGTTTCCAGCACTTCTCCATCATGAAGCACGATAATCTTATCTTTGAGCTGCACTTGCTTGTTATTGAAAGCATGAATTGCATCCTCACAGCTTGAGAATCTCGCAACTGGCAAGATTTTTTCTTTCCATTCTTCTTCCGTATTATAGTCAGGATATTTTGGATTGAAAAAGTCAGTCAAGAAGTAGATTCCAAGCACCATATCTTGAGAGTGCGTAATCGTTGGCTCTCCAGAACCTGGTTTGATAATATTCTTGTCTGCTGCGATAAGTTCGCGAGCTTCTTTTTGAGCTTCATCCGAAATAGGCAAATGCACCGCCATTTGATCACCATCAAAGTCGGCATTAAACGCAGGACAAACAAGAGGATGAAGTCTGATCGTTTTACCAGGCATCAACTTAATTTTGAAAGCTTCAATAGAAAGTCTGTGAAGCGTTGGTGCACGGTTAAGAAGCACATATTTGTCTTTGATCACTTCTTCTAGGAATTTCAAAGCGGTTGGATTTCCTTCTTTGATGAGTTTTTCCGCTTGCTTTGGCGTATAAACGATCTTCTTTTCAATCAGCTTTCCGATAATAAACGGCGTAAACATCTTTACTGCAATATAGATCGGAAGTCCACATTCACTCAGTTTCAAGTCTGGACCTACGGTAATAATTGATCTTCCTGAATAATCCACTCTCTTTCCGAGCAGGTTCTTTCTAAAGACTCCTTCCTTTCCAGAAAGCATATCGGAAATAGATTTGAAGACTTTGATTCCTGCTCCTGCCTTACCGGCGGCATTCTTCTCTCCTACCAAAAGATTGTTGATAGATTCCTGAAGCAGTCTGATTTCATTCTTTTTTACGATATCAGGCATTCCAACCTGGATCATCTTCTTGAGTCTGATATTTCTCATCAGCACTCTTCTATAGAAAAGATTCACATCTGATGAAGCAAATCTTCCACCATCAAGCTGCACCACTGGTCTAATATCAGGTGGGATCACAGGAAGCTTCCTAATAATCATATTTTCTGGCTTCACTCCTGATACATAGAGATTGATCAAAAGTTTAATCAAACTCATTGCCTTTTTCTTCTGATCAGCTGATCTAATAGATGGGAACTCCTTTACTCTCTTCTTGATTTCCTTTTCTACATCAATAGCCTGAAGCATTTTGAGGATTCCCTCAGGTCCAGAAGCGAAAGAAACCAGTTTAGAAAACTGACTGAAAATATTTCTGTAATCAGACTCCAAAACAGTCGCCCCAAATTTGAGGTCAGCTACAAGCGATTTGATCCTTGCAACCTCGTTTTCAAGAGAAGCTTTGTTCTCCTCATAGAGTTTTTTAGATTCAGCGAGTTTCTTAGTATCTTTCTCTGAAGCGGTTTCTTTTTTGAAGAGCTCATCAAGTTCTTGCATCGTCGCTTCAAAGTCGCTACTGATCTTGTCTTTTATCTGCTCTTTGGTCGCTTCATCTACCTCTTTTACGACCACATATTTCACGAAAGTCAGAATTTTATCTATTTCATTAGCTGAAAGCTGAAGAAGCTGGTGAATACCTCCTGATGGAGAATTTTTATACCATACATGCACGACTGGAGAGGCGAGATCTACATGTCCCATTCTCACTCTTCTCTCTCTAGAACTGGTAACTTCTACTCCACATCTTTCACAGACGATTCCCTTATATCTGACTCCTTTATATTTTCCACAGCTACATTCAAAGTTCTTCACAGGACCAAAAATAGACTCACAAAAAAGTCCGCTTTGTTTTGGCTTTCCTGTCCTATAGTTTACGGTATCTGGATTGTCTACCACTCCATGTGACCATTTTGCGACTTCCTCCATAGAAGCGAGAGTTACCATCAATCCATCAAATTTTGTTTTGTTCATTAGGACCGCTTATAAAAAGTTAAAAGGTGATATCTGCCGTCATTGCGAGCAAAGCAATCTAGTTTTTCCCTTCTGGATTGCCACGGCTCATTGTATTCGCCTCGCAATGACAAGCGCTCATTACTCAATCTGCCCAAAATCTTCAAGGTCTTCAACGACTTTTCCAATCATTTCTCCCTTGTCTTCAGACTCATCAGCCTCATCATCAGCTCCTGCCTCTTGTTCCAGAGAAGCTGTCATAATTCCTGAGAGTCCAAGGCTTTTGATCTTCTCCATTCTCTCTTGATGAATCGTTTCTAGTTCATCAGCAGTCAAAGCCACAATATTCTGACCCAATCCTTTGAAGAGATAAGTCAAAAGGTTGAATGATTCTGGTAATCCTCAGATTTTTGGTTTCTGAGATTTGATAATAGATTCATAGAGCTTATTTCTACCGATCACATCATCAGATTTCACCGTAAGCATTTCTTGCAAAGTATACACTGCAGAATATGCCTCCAAAGCCCACACTTCCATCTCTCCGAATCTCTGTCCTCCTTGTCTGGATTTTCCTCCAAGCGGCTGCTGAGTAATCAAAGAGTAAGGACCAACAGATCTCGCATGGATTTTATCCTCCACCATATGCACAAGCTTGAGCAAATGCATATATCCAACAGTTACCTGCTGAGCATACGGTTCTCCCGTTTCTCAATCATAAAGCGTAGTTCTGAGCTTATCTTCTAGTCCTGCTTTCTGAGCAAGTTTTACAATATCTTCTACTCCAAATCCACCAAAGGTAGGCACTGCAAACTTCACACCAAGTTCTTTTGCAAGCAAACCTAACTGAGATTCAAAAAGCTGACCAAGGTTCATACGAGAAATTACTCATAATGAGTTAAGTACCACATCAACTGGTCTTCCATCTGCTGAATATGGCATATTCTCTTCTGGAACCACGATCGCAACGATACCTTTGTTTCCATGCTTACCTGCAAGCTTATCTCAGACTTCAATTTTTCTGGTAGAAGCCACATAAACTTTGATCTTTTTTCTCACTCCAGCCATGAGGTTATCTCCTTTTTTCGCATCAAGGATCACCACATCTACGACCTTACCTTCACTTCCAGAAGGCATATAGAGTGAAGTATCTTTTACATTCTTGGACTTATCTCCAAAGATCGCCTGAATCAGCTTTTCCTCTGGAGTAAGCTCCCCTTCTCCCTTCGGAGTGATCTTACCAATAAGCAAATCTCCTCCTTTCACAATAGAACCAATCCTGATAATTCCTTCCTCATCAAGATTGCCTAGTTTCGCCATCGCAACTCCAGGAATATCATTGGTTGTTTCTTCAGGTCCGAGCTTGGTTTCTGCAACCTCAATCTCGTATTCGTTAATCATGATGGAAGTCAATTCGTCATCTTTAATCAGTCTTTGAGAAATTACGATCGCATCCTCATAGT
The DNA here is from genome assembly GCA_963540355.1 of uncultured bacterium. Lineage (GTDB taxonomy): Bacteria > Patescibacteriota > Gracilibacteria > Absconditabacterales > Absconditicoccaceae > HOT-345. The sequence goes on along the minus strand of CAUTND010000002.1, from coordinate 79,088 downwards.
TATATCCTTTCCATGGCATAAAAGCTACTCTAAGCGACTTTCCAACTGCCATTTCTCCATTTACAGAACAAGGTCCTTCTGCGAGCAAATCGCCTTTTTTTACCTTTTGACCTAAATCTACACAAGGCACCTGAGTAATACAAGTTTTATGGTTTGATCTCACAAAAGTCGTCAATTGATATTCTTTCGTTCCGTCTTTATATTTTACTTTAACACTTCCTCCATCTACATAAATCACCTCTCCATCAGCTTCAGCTTTAATCACTGCATGCGTCATTCTCACGATATCTCTCTCAAGTCCGGTTCCAACGAGTGGAGCATCATTTTTGAGAAGCGGAAGTGCCTGTCTTTGCTGGTTAGTCGCTACAGAAGCACGCACCGCATCGTTATGATCTACAAAAGGAATCAAAGAGGTATTAGGAGAAAAAATCTGACTCAAATTCACATCCATATGGGTAATATCGTTCACATGGAAAGTCTCCATTTCGCTAAAGTGTCTTGCTGCAACTCTCGTAGAAAGGATATTATTATGTTCATCCAAAGGAGTGGTCGCATCTGCAATTACGCATTTTTCATCCATTTCTGGAGAGATATATTCAATTTCTCCGGTAAAGAACGGCTTTACAGCGATCGGTTTCTTGAGTTTTCCATAGGCTTTTTCAAGAGCAGCAGCGATTTTCTCATCAATCACTTCATTTTCCTTGATAATCACTTTCTTGCTAGGATTTCCCTTCGCATCAAGCTCATAAATATCACGATGAGCAATTCTACCAAAGAGAGATTCAGCTTTTGGTTCTACTTCACGAAAAATTTTCAATGCAGGCGTCTCCAGGAATCCTTCATCATTGATTCTACTATAGAGAGATTGATAGATTACAAGCCCGATATTCTGTCCTTCTGGCGTTTCAATCGGACAAATTCTACCATAATGCGAAGGATGCACATCTCTCACCTCAAATTTCGCAGTTTCTCTTTTTAGACCTCCAGGTCCAAGAGCGGTAATTCTTCTCTTATGCTCAATTTCAGAAAGCGGATTGATCTGATCCAAAAATTGAGAAAGCTGACTGGTCGCAAAGAACGATTTGATAGAGTTATCAATCATTTTGAAGTTTACGAGATCAGTGATTTTAAGCGGATTTTCCATATTGAGAACGGAAAGTTTTCCTCTCACGCTCTTTACAAACTTTCTCATCACAGGTTGCAAGTGAGAATACAATATTTCTCCCATTGTTCTCACTCTCTTGTTGGAAAGATGATCAGAATCATCTGTATAGAAGCCTTTTTTCTGATTACAGAGATTGACAAGATATTTCACCGCCTCTACGAGATCTGCTCCATCAAAAATATTCGCCTCAGCAGATTTCAAAGGCTTTTTGAGATTGAGTTTTGCATTAATCTTTCTCCTTGCGATATTTCCAACATAGATTCTCTCAGGGAGCAAGAACTGCCCTTTCACATAATCCAAAGCTGACTGCGCATCAATCAATTCTCCTGGTCTGAGTTTTCCATAGATATGCTCTGCCGCAGAAATCGCATCAACGGTCGTGTCCTTTTTCAACGTAATATCTATAAAATCAACATCTTCCTCTTCCAAGATACCATCAAACACCTCTCTAATACTCTCATCGGTTTCCAGACCGAACACTCTAAACAAAGAGGTGATTGGGAACTTTCTAGATTTATTGATTCTCGCAACGATATTTCAGGTTTTTTCTACATTTACTTCAAGCCAAGGTCCATTTTCAGGAATAAGCTTGAAAGAATACCAAAAATCTTTCTTTCCATAAAAGATACCGTAAGACCTAATAATCTGAGAAATGATCACTCTTTCAACTCCATTGATAATATAAGAAGCTGAAGGCGTCATCAAAGGAAGAATACCGATATTTGCTCTCTTATTGAAAAGCACTTTCTCAGATACTTTCTTGGTTTTCTCATCTTCAATTCTTTCTACGAGCTTTACTTTAGCCGTGATGATTCCTCCGTAGGTAAGCTCTTTCTTCCTACAAATATCTACGGTTTCAATCGGTTCAGAAACCTGTAAATCTGAAATGTTTACATAGAGCTTATCTCCAGCAATATCCCAGATATTCTCCACATCAGAGAAGAGTTTCCCAAGGTAGATATTTACAAAATCAGCATATCCTCTTTTCTGAAGCTCAAGAAGATCAGGCAATTCCCCATAGGTTCTTGGCTGAGTAAGGAAGATTCTTCCATCTTTCTGATAGTAATCTTTGAAAAGCTCCTGCAAATGAGGAGGAAGCAGAGAAGCACTCGCCTTGATAGAAGTATTGGTTTTTGAAGTCTTTACTTCTGATACTACTGAAGCCTTTGTTGTTTTTGCCTCAGTTTCCTTCGTTGTGGTTCTGTTTTGGGTTTTTTTCTTCGTTGTTGTTTTTTTTGAAACAGAAAAAGAAGACTTAGTTGTCTTACCAGCCTTTTCTGCTCAAGTTTGCTTTTTTGTTACCATATGTCGTTTATAGTGTAGAAAATAAACAAAATAGTAATTTGAGAGTGTAGATAATAATTATAGAACAGCATTTTTTCCAAAGACCACATCCATTTCAAAGCCACGATCTCCAATTATTCTCTATTTTGTGTTGATAATCTTAGTATTGATTACTTTATTTTAATTTCACAAAAGGGGGAATACCACCGTAAAATAACCAGATTTTTCTCTTCTTAAAAACGCCAAAAGACAGAATTACTTCTGTCTTTGAACGGTTAATTGATGCCTTCCTTTAGCTCTTCTACGAGCAAGAATTCTTCTTCCAGTCCAAGAATTCATTCTCTCTCTAAATCCATGAGTTCTGATTCTTTTTGTCCACTGGTATTTTCTGATTCTTCTTAATTTAGATGCCATAAGAATACGATACTAATCAAATAAAACAAACTATCTACTGATAAAGTTGAGGAGTCCAAGCGTTCTTGCTCTGATGATCTCCTGCCTTACTTTCTTCTGAATCTTTACAGAATTCCCAGTGTAGAGCCTTGGTTTAATGTCCCCAAATCTTGTAAGATAGTATTTCAAGATAGGAAGAGATTTCCAGTTGATATATTTTGCATTTCTTTCATTTGCAAAGAAAGTGATCTTCTGACCATATTTCCTATCTTTAATCTCTTCAATCGCTTTATCAAATTCAGACTGAAGTTTCTCAAAGTGGAAGAAAGTCTGTTCTTTTCCCATTTTGTAAATTTCATACTTTACTACTGCCTGATTATACAAGAGCGCAGCTTTTACTTCTTTCACCTGTTCTGGAGAAAGATTGAGAAGATAAGAAACAAAATAGGCTTTCGTATTCTTGTCTTTAAGTTTGAAAGAAAGATTCTGAATTCAGATTTCATCTTTTTCTTTTACTTCAAATTTTGCTTCAAGATCAGCAAGAACCGCTTTTCTATCCACTTCAGAACTGTTTGCATTGAGCAAAAGCACTAATTCATAATGTTGCATGAAATGCGAGATAATAAATTAAAAGGTTAGATACTTTGTATGTCGCCGATTGCATTGCAGTATATTTTTTTGCCATCCGAAATCAAGTGAATTTGAAAGTTTTTTCCTATGGAGTATAGGAAATCAGGTGATTTTGATAAGGAAAGGGAATGAGGAACTATCGTATCCTACATTTTTTACAAAAAAAAGAAAAAAATCTGACTACTATACAGCAATCAGACTTTTCGAGAGACATAAACTAAAACTCTATAAAAAAGTCTTTAGCTTAGCTAAAAAAGCAGTATAAGTATATTTTTTGTAAAAATCAAGCACTTGTATCCTTGTCAAAGGAATTCCATAAAAATATTCATTAAGAAAAAACATTTCTTTGAAATACCCCTCGGCTATCATTTTGAAAATATATTGCTTCCCATGTTCAAAGAACTGAGGAGTTAGAATTTGATAGTTAAGCCTTGGAAACAAGCACCGACAAGCCTCTCCAAATCTATGAAAATAAGGTTCTAGAAAGTAGTAACTTCCCTCTTGTCGCCTCATAACAAAAGTCGAACAAAAACAAAGCATCCAAAAAATAAAATAAAGCTCCCAATACTCCTTAGCAGAATGATTTTTATATAACAAAAGAAAATAAGCATCATCTTCAAAATCAAAAGTATCGCTTATAATCTGCAACTGAACTTGATCAAAGATATTCTATGGCTTGAACCCATGATAAAAAACTTGAAACTTCTCAGAAGTAGCAATGATATTTTCTGGTTTATATCGCATAGCATGATATTTTTCTACTTCTTCTCGTGAAGGCTTTTCTATACCATTAAGCGAAATAGCAGGATTTATATACTGACGAATAACTGCTTCATAAATTCTTTGGTCATAAGAGGAATTCCCCAACTCTTCTTGTAAAATTTTGGTTTCATAAAGAAAAGCAGATTTGTGAAGAGAAGTAAAAAGCTTTTCAAGAGCCTTTTCATAAGGAACTCGTTTATCATATTCAAATCTCGTATATTCAGGGGTGCTTACTCCATCTAAACCATAAGAAAATTCAAAAAAATCAACAGCATCTAATGCTGAATGTCCACTACAGTGTTCTACCAAGTGAGGAAGGTATTTTGAATCATTTTGAAGCGGAGTTTTAAGGTAAATATACATGTTCTTCTTCTATATAAAACTCAATACTAAAGAAATAATAGAAAAAAAGGGGTAAAAATCAAATAAAAGAGCTCGATGACAAATATCAACTAGCTCTCTAGAGGAGTTGGAACAACTAAAAACACCTAGTATCTTCCAGAGCCCCCCTGCCTTCTTCCTTGATTCTTCTGGGTTCTCACACGATGGTTATTGTCCTTAGTATGATTTTGACCATGTCCTGGACCAGAATAACCTTGCCCTCCTGTGCGGTTCTTATTCTTACCTCCACTATTAGGCTTACCCGTTTGTGTATTAAATTTTCCCATAAAGAATTCGCTAGACAGGACATGCCTGTTTTCTCTCCCTTTACAGAGGTTCTTAAAACTAGCTTGATTTAAACATCACGATATATAAATACAATGTCAAGCGAATCTTTAAAAAATCAAAAAATCTGACTACCATCACAGTAATCAGACTTTTTTCTATTTTAATATCCAAAATATTAAAGACAAACAACTAACGCTACACCATTACTTGTTCATTGTTCACTGTTAATTGGAAACTATACTGCAAATCTATAGAATTTCGTTACTTCAAATCCAGCAGGCAAAATTTCCTTTACCTTTTTCGCACCATCTCTGATATATTCCTGTTCAAGAAGCACCACATCAGCAAAGGCTTTATCAATCTTTCCTTTCACGATATTTGCGATCATAGCTTCTGGTTTCCCTGCTGCTTTAAGCTCTTCAGTAAACTGAGCTTCAAGTTTAGCTTTTTCATCAGCTGGAACCTCATCAAAATTGAGGTATTCAGGACTCAAAGCTGCTACCTGCAAAGCCAATTCTTTCGCAGTTGCCTCGTCTCCGCTATACATTACCAAAGAAACCACCTTGTTTCCTGGATGCGCATAGGCATAAGCATTTCCAGCAGTGATGAAAAGTTCTCCGATTTTCAAGTTTTCACCGATAGAACCTACCGCTTCAGCAACCATAGTATTGAGCTTTTCTGCAACTCCTCCCTCAAGATCTTCTAATGATCTCACTTCTCCTGAAACACTTTCAAGTTCAGCAAAAATTTTATCAAAAAGCTGAAGGAAAGTCTCATTTTTTGCTACGAAATCAGTTTCGCAAAGGAGCTTAAGCACGATTGTTTTCCCGTTTGCTTGATGCGTCTTGATGAGTCCTTCATTGGTTTCTCTATCAGCTTTTTTTCCTGCTTTTGCAATTCCTTTTTGCTTCAAGATTTCCTGAGCTTTATCAAGATCACCTCCTGCCTCTACAAGAGCATTTTTACAATCTCCAAGCGGAGCAAAAGTCGCTTCTCTAAGCTTTTTTACCAAGTTAATATCAATTTGCATGTGAATACAGATAAGAAATAAAAGACAACATAGTGCCATTTATCAAAAGGAACGAAGTTTTCAAAAAAAGAAATCTGAAACGATCCGTCAGTTTGGATAAAAAACACCATTAGTGAGTTCAGGATTCAGGATTTTGTTCTCCAAGTCCTGCATTATGATCCATGCTAATATCTCCATAAATGCTCTTTTTGACTTCAAAGATACCAAGGATTCGCCCTCCAATATCAGCATACAAGGTTTTCCATTTCTGCTCCTGAAGCACATTTGCGAGATACTCTCCCTTCCATGCCTTGAAAACAAAAACAATTACCAAAACAAGGTTAGCAAGCACGAGTAAAAAGGGCAACCATCCCAAAATAGGAATCCAAAAAATCAGCAACCAAAGCAACAAAAAAGCCATCATCGCAGAATATCGACCAATCGCTTGTTTGTAATGGAAGTATTCATAGACCGTTAATTCCTCTTTGCTGGAGAAAAAGAGCAGACCTACCAAAAGGTAAGCGGTGATCGCTCTCTTTCTCTCAGACGAACTTGGCAAGTAAAGTTGTTCTTGCATAGGAAATAAGAGGAATAAATAAGTTCTCATAAAACTCCTTGTCTTTCTGAGCGATAGCGAAGAATAAAGTATTTATATCCTTCATTTCGCTTCACTCCATTCAGGAAGACATGGGATTTAGCTTAAGATTCTCTTAGAGGAGAATAGACTTCAAAACAAAATCCAAACTCTGATAACTATTGATATTGGTAGTAATAATTTCGTTTTCTGGCCAATATCTTGAGAAGTTAGTTCCTGCGATTACGATCGCTTCAAGTTTTCCCTTGAGGTTCTCTACTTCATCAATAAGGGTAGAAAGCATATTTCCATCTACAATAATTACGAGTTCTGGTCTCTTCTTGAGCTTAGTTACTCCTTTGTAGACCTTATTTGCTCTTTCAAAGTTTCTTTTGTACACGAGCTGCTCTTTCTTGGTCAAAGATGCGAAAGCATCAGACTCCATGTAGCTTACCATTTCATTGATAGAATCAATCCTTTTTTTGAAGGTGTCAAAGTTCGTTAAGAACCCTCCAGAAACCTTGTAGTTGAGAAATGCAACACCAGCCTTTTGAGCTAATGCTTCAAGCTCTTCAGCATACATTTTTTTCTCACATACAACCAAGATTTCTTTCCCAGCAGCTTTCGCAGCAGCAACCTGTGCTTTTGCAGCTTCAAGTTGTTCTGCAATCACTTCTGGATTGATCACTACCACTCCGTTGGTTACCTCAGACCAGTATTTACTTGTCTTTGGATGAGCTTCATTTTTGAGCGTCCCAATATGAGCTTGTGCAGCAACAATATCTTGAACAGATACAGACATCCGTAGTGCTAAAATCAAAATAAAATGTCCGCCATGCGGTTTTAAATTTCGTTAAGAAATTTAAAATATCAGCTTCGCCTTCAGTTTCTCCAAAAGGAGATCCTTTAAGTTTTGCTGTCTCTTTTACCCTCTTCAAAAGATAAAAGAAATCAAAAATCAGATTTTTGACTTTTGTAAGCCTCAAAATTACTATTTGAAGTTTACAGTAGCTCCAGCTTCACTAAGCTTAGTTTTCAAAGCTTCAGCTTCATCAGCTTTTGCGTTTTCTTTGATGATTACAGGAGCCTTTTCTACTAATTCTTTAGCAGCTTTAAGGTCAAGTCCAAGAGCTTCTTTAACCACCTTAATTACAGCGATTTTCTGCTGTCCTGCATCAGTAAGCTCAACATTCATAGCGTCAGAAGCTCCAGCATCTGCAGCACCAGCTCCAGCAGCAGCACCTCCAGCTACTACCATAGCAGCAGCAGTTACTCCAAATTCTTCTTCTAAAGCTTTTACAAGCCCATTAAGTTCAACAGCATTCATCTCTTTCACAAGATCCAAGATCTGTTGTTGGTTTTTAGTTAATTCCATTTTCTACGATAAGAATAATAAATAAAAGGAATTTCGGATAAGAGAAAGCCTATCCAGCTTTTTTTGCAATTTGGTCAATCACACAAGCAACTGACTGTAAAGGGTAATTGAATAGGTATGCCAATTTTGAAAGCAACTCTTCTCTTGATGGGATATTTGCAAGTTCAGTAACATATTCTGAATTATGCCACTTCTTGTCATACCACCCTCCAAGGAACTTGATAGAAGCCTTAAGCTCCTTATCAGCTGCAAATTCTTTTGCATACTTATTAACAACCTTCATTGGACCGTATTCATCTCCATTTGCATAGAGAACAACTACTGATCCCTCAAGATCGCTTTCAGCTACATCTTCGTAACCAGCTTCCTTGAGCGCTAGTAAGAACAGATTTTTTCTGATGACATTGAATTTACCATCAGCTTCAAGAACTCCTTTTCTCATCTGAGTAGCTCCCACTACTGGGATTCCAGACTGCTGAAGGACTACGACATTCTTTGCAGATTGTAAGTCTTGAACATACTGTTTTACGAGCTCTACTTTTTTCTCTTTTGAGATTGTCATGAGTAGTGTAAAACCTGGAAATAAAAAATAACTCATTGCCAGAGTTATCTCATGTCTTGAAAGAAAAGATAAAATCTGATCCCTCAAATAGTAAGAATAACCTCGGTAGGAACAGTTTATATCCCAAAGGGACGACCTACGGTCTACGGCAAAGATGATAGGAGTATATTGTTTTAGGAAAAGAAATCAAGAGAAAATCAGATTGGAAAAAATATAATTCAAAAATCTCCTTCAATAAAGGAGGAACTTAAAACTATTCAATAACCAAAAGATCACCCTTTTTTGCGAATCTAATATAAACTCAGATTTTTTGAGGATATTTTCTATTCCAAATAACATGAGTAGTTCAATTGCATGGCTCTTTCCCCCATTTCTTTTCTAGCAAGCTTCTACAATTCTCTTTCTCAATTCGCCCTCCCTTCTCTCTTAAGGTAATTGGTGTTCCTATATAGATTCCTTGACTTACACACCAATATACAGGAGATTGAGAGCTTGCTCAAAAACTCTGACTAAAATCTCCACTTAACTTTGACCATTCAGCCTGCGATGAATAAGGCTTCAAAGCTGTCCCATCAACAAGCATCTTTTTCTCAGCTACCAAATTTTCTATGATTCTTTCTAATCTTTTTTGAGAAATCCCCTCTGCAAACCTAAAATATTCATCTATTCTTAAGTCAAAATTTTTCTGTGCATTAGCTTCAAGAGCTGGCACTTCATAGACATCAGCATAGACTTTCTTGTAAGCTTTTGCTATCGCTCCAGTTTCACTCTCAGAAGTTAGCATGGGAGTCTGATATTCCGTATAGAGTGTTGAATAAAAATCTGGACTAATGGCATTTCGTAAAGGGATTCTGATGCTATTATTATAAACCCATTCTCGTTTTTCTAAAGGGATAATCTGCTGAAAATACTTCGTAAATTCACATTCTGGAGAGGTAAAAATTCTTTTAGGATTTTTGGTAGGATTAAAATACCAAAATTCTGATTTTAGCCCATATTTAGGAATAGCCACCTCCCATTTATCTAGCCATATTTTTCAATATTCTCCACAAGCAGATCCCCCATCACTTTTGGAAAACCAAAATCTTTTTTCCAGCTTCTTTGTTTCTAGCTTTTTGAGCTGAATATCTTCAGGATTCAGATTTATTTTTGCTCTCTGAGCAGGAGCTTGCTCCTTAAGTGTAGGATAGCTCTTTTCAATTCGGCTTTTACAAAGGCTTTGTTGTTCTCTACTTTTCGCATGATCTGCACAGTCCTGAATCACATCAGCAAGCTGATCAAGGCGTTCTTCATAATGAGAAGCATTTTCAAGTAAAGTTTGAACTAGGCTATCAAGCTGAGCAGGAGAAAGCTCGGTCTTCGCAAAACTTACTGATCCAAAACAACAAAGAACGACTATAAAAGCCGAAAACACACCTTTTTTCATCAAAGAAAAATTAAAAGATAAACAAGCAATGCTCATACTAAATAAATTAAAACCAAAATCAAGACAGGGAAAATGATAAGGAAGAATAACGGATTTTATCTATATTTATTAGCAAAGGATATTTTTTGATGGGAAAATTGCCAAATGTAGGGATGAAAAATTCTTCAAGATTGTAAAGGAGTTGAGATTTAAGAAAATGTCAAGCAAAACCAAAGAATGAAAGTCTGTTTTTTTTCTTTTTTTTGATTTTAAGCTATAATGAAGTAAGTATTTTATTCTGAAACAATCTCATGAATAATCTTGAAAAACTTCAACAAGAAAGTGATCATATCCGTACTTCTCTTGATGCCTTATACCAGGAGACCATTCTTGCCAAACAAAAAGAGAAAAAGCAAGAACTCTTTGCTCAAGCAGAAAAAGCGAAGCAGCAAGCCGAACTCCTTCTTCAAACAGAGAAAGATAGCAATGCAAGAGCTAAACTTGAAGAAATAAAAAAACAGCTTGAGGACTATAGTTCTGAGCTCCAAGCATTAAGTGCAAAAGTTAAGGAACAGATTCAGTCTCAAGAAGAGGGGGAAAGAGATACTTCAAACGATGTAAAGGCTACTGATGCTGAGGATTCTCTAGCACCTGAAAAGAAAAATTTTCTTGAAAAAGGAATTGATTGGATCAAAGGAGATGAGAATGAAGAACACCATACAGCAAAGGCGATAGGTCGTGGGGCTTTAGTCGCCTCAGGAATCGGTATTGGAATTTATGGACTTGGAAAGCTTTTTTGACGATGGGGAAAAAAGCAAGAAAAATCTGAATCAAGTGAAGGAAACGAAGCAAAACCAAAGAAAAAATCGCGATGGAAAAAAGCTCTTGCTTGGGGAGCAGGAATTTTCGGAGGAACTTGGCTTGGTCGTGGGCTTATCACAGGAAAACGAGATTTATTTGGTTGGAATCCTTTTAAAAACTGGAAAGAAGCTAATGCAAAAGATCGTGATTCTGAAAAACATCAAAGCTATGAAAATTTTATCAAGGATCCAGAAAATAAAGAAAAAGCTGAGAATTACGAAAGTTTTGGAAATAATATTGATGCCACCTATCAAGCCTTGTATGATAAAGAATTGAAAGCTGGCTATCAGGATGAATTAGAGATGGAAAGAATCTCCAAACTGCTAAATAAAGAAAAAAAATATAAAGGGGTTGTGCCTTTCTGCTTAGATAAGCAATATGGATCTGTAGAAGAGATTCTTTACCAAAATACCAACTTCAAAAGTATATTAAACTGAGGAGTTCATCAGATGAAAACCTATATTCAGAATCTTGCTGCAGATCAATTACAGGTTTTTGTAGATTCTTATCTTTCTAAACTTCCTTCTCGATGAATTTTAGAAGGCTTTAAAGGGAGTCTGAAAGAAAAGATAGATAAATGGGTACTTGAAAATCAACAATCAAAAGAAGAACTTCAATATTTCTTTAGACAAGGAATAAGAGTTCAGACTTATCTTTTTGAGAAAAGGGATCAATTAAAGCAAAAAGTTATTGAGAAAACAGCTCAGGCTTGGGGAATATCACCTCAAGAAATACTCAAAGATGAAGAAAAACTGACTACGGCCCTTAATGCAAATTCAGACTACAATCTTTTTCTCCATTCATCAATTGTAGATGCTACCGAGATTCTCAAAAGAAATCATCTTTTTGACCATAGACTAGGAGAGCATGTACAAGAAACTGTCAAACAATTAGATGAGCAAAGAGCTGAGGTTCTTGGCGTTCAAACAGAGGAAAAAGATATTTTGCAAACGATCAATGAAAAAACTGATGAAAATCTAACTGAGAATGAGAAAAATCAGCTTGCTTCCTCCTGTGATAAAATCATTAAAGATGTTGATGAAGGCATTTCAGAAGCAGTAGAAGCGAGTATGTGGAATGTTTATGGAGATTTATTTGCTAGTAAAGATTCATTTATTCGTAAATATTTCTCGAAAGCAGGGATACAGAATGCTTTTAATACTATTAAACAAACGATCAAAGAAAAACAGGTAGAACTCAAAAATGGAAATCTTTCTTTAGAAAAAACCAAAGCCCTTGCAACTACGATCAATAATCTCCTTGCAATGAAAAAAGAAATCATTTTAGGGGTAAATACTTTAGAAAGAGAAGAAGGGGAAAACGGAACTATTTTTTATAGAATTCCATGATTTGCAAAGGGATCTTGGGATAATTTTCTCAAAGGCTTTTCTAAATTAGTGAGTTGAAATTGAATAATGGAGCGTTTTGAAGGAGTTGGTAACATCCTGACCTCATTACTTGGAGTTGGAGCTACTGTTACTGTGGTATGAGGAATTGTTACTTCCATAATATTTGGGACTAGAACTGGAGCAAAAGTAACCCTAAGATTGGCTAAGACTACTTTAGCTCCAGCATATCTTGTTTGAAAATGAGCTTGGGAAGCAGGTAAAAGATTTAGACCAATCCAAAGATTATCTAATAAAATGCTGTATGCCACTCCAAATAGGGTACTCTGATGGATAAAATTCGGATGAGAAAATGGACCTGATGAACTCATTAAAACTATGAAACTAGGGCATATTTCTCTTAATGATGCTGCCGATATTGTAAAGAGAAAGACTAATTGCCGATTCTCAAATTCAAAGATTAGAGAAAATTGGCTACTTAAGTTTGACCTCTCGGAGAAAACACTAAAAACGACCGAATATTCCGAAAAAGTATTTGACCAATTTTTGAGCTCTACGAAGATGGGAGACAGTTATCTTCAGACCCTAAAATCCGATAGAGCGCTGTATAAAAAGATTGTTGAGAACTTTGATCGTTCCCCGAGGATCATGGAAGCTATCAGAGGAGATATGCCCGTTAATGAACTGAGAAAAATAGTAGATGAAGTAGAGAACATACATAAAAACCTTATCACACAAACAAAAAAAGTTGTGGAAGCATGAGCAAAATGAGTGGCAGAATCGATCTTAGAAAGTAACAGTTATAAAGCTCTAAATTTAGAATTTGAAAATACCTTTAGAATGCTGAATAAGGATTTAGCTTCAGCTTCTGATGCAAAGAAACTTCAGATTCAAAAACAAATTGATCACTTAGAATTCATCAAAAAGAATTTTGCGATTAACAAGACACAAGCAGAAATAGATCAGCTTTTTAATTTTTACAAAGAATATGATAAACTAGTTCCAAATAAAAGTATCGCCAACCTAGATACCCTAGGTAAAATGCTCAGTAAAAATCTTCCAGAGCTAGAAAAAGCGCTAAAGGAACTGGATATTGCTGCCTTAAGAAAGCTCAAATCTGCTGGACATTTTGACGATTTTGGTGATGAAGCATTTGAATGAATTATTAAAATGATGGATGATCTCAAATTTAGAAAAATGAATGGCGTTAAACTATTTAAAAATGGGGATGAAATGCTTGATGGAATCAAGGCTTTTGTAAAAATACTTACCAAATCTACCTAATTTTATCGTATAAAAACAGAGGATGGAGCAGAATGTGGATCAACTCAAGCAAGAAATCTCTGAATACTATCTCAAGGATTTCAAAAAAGAATTAGGTTGGCTCAAGTCAATTGCTCTTTTACCAATTGAAAAAAAGATAAAAAATCTGATTGTTGGAACGACCGATTTACCTGAAAAGTTTGATGAGGTCGAGGAGTTTTGATGGTGGAAAGATATTATCAGCTTTGTGACTCCAGAAACTGCAAATCAGATTTTTGATTTTATGAAACAGAAAAGAATTGAAATCCAAAAGAGGCAGACTAAAGAGGAACTAGAAGCTTTAAAATCCGATATCTTAGAAATGAAAGGGCAAAATCCTACAGAAGTGAAATCTCCTTCTTCTCAAGACTCTTCAGGACAGATGGGATCAACTGCTACAAATCCTGAAAATTCAATAGGAAGTACAGGAGCTCCTAACTCATGAATGACAAACGAGAGAGATAAAAAAACATCAACTTTGGAAGAAGAAAACAAATCGGAAATAAATAGTACTTCTATTGGTGCAGCAGTCGGGTGAGGAGGCGCTGCAGGAGTTTGGGCACTTAATAAACTCAATCAAAGTCAAGAAATCAAAAAAATGGCAAAAAATATTGATGCTAGGCAGATGAAAATGACTATTGAAAATGCTATTACCACTCTAGACAAGCAAAAACAGGTTCTTACAGCAGCAAATCGTTTGAGTACAAAGCAAGTAAACACTATTGATAAACATATTAGAAAACTGACTGATGGCTTGCAGAACCTTGATGGTGAGGGGATTGAATTGATAAAAATTTGGAAATCGCTTGATGGAAAATTACCTAGGAAGCTTTTACAAGGAACGGGACTTTCACCGCACATTCTTTCTAGATTAGAAGATTTTGCACCTCATTTGATCGGAAAGACTCCTGAAGAAATTACCTTCCTCCTTAAACAGCACAATATTCCACATATCTCTGAAGAAGTAATAAAGAGCTTAAGTGCAGCAAAAAATATTGATGAATTTAAAGGAATGACCCAAGTCCTCAAGCATGGAACGAAAGCCAATAGAATTTTCCAAACTCTTGCAGGAGCAATGGTAATTGATGTTGCTTGTTTTGGTCTTGATGTATGGATGTACCTAGAAACTCAAAAAGAAGCAGATCTCATTGCAAAAGTAAATGAAATCAGAGCAAAGAACAAAAGGAATCAGGCAAATACTCAACTTTGGATCGGTGCAGGAAGTGTGGTTGCAGAAGCGGCAATCATTGCATGGGCGGTTTCAGCAGGAACTGCAGTTGGAGGTCCCTTTGGTACCCTTGTTGGACTCGCAGTAGGAGGAGTAACTGCTGCTGCAAGTATGGGAATAGATAGTCTATATTTTGATGTACATGATTTTTATACTCAGAATCAAGAGGATTTTCTCAGACAATCAAGAGGAAAACTTAAACATGCCATCCTCCAGGGAATTTATAACCAGCATGAGGGAAATATAAGCCTCAATGAAAAAGTACATCACTCATTTGCAAATCTCTTTTCTGTGGAAGGAAAGGATGGAAAGGCGCAGTCTTTGAAAGATGCTTGCTTCTCAATGCTATTTCTTGAGGAGCTTGGGATTGGAGAGTTTAAAAATGATAGCGATCTTCTTGCTTATCTGTATTCAGGACAGAAAAAATCTGATTTCCTTAGTATGCTTCCTCCAACCTCTGCCAAATCCTTTACTGATAAATGGGAAGCAATAACTGCGAGAATCAACCTTAGACTTGAGTATATCGAAACACAGTTGAGAACTCCTGAGATAATCAAACAGATTAAAAAGAACCAAGGAGTGAACTTTCTTACCAAGCTTTTCACTTTATCAAAGCTCTATGCCTATCAAGGGAAAGAGAAATGGAAAGCTGATCTTTCTTCAGAGGATAACCTTGAAGCTGCAAAGTCAGCGTTTTTTGCTGGTTTTCCTCCTGAAAATATCCAAAGATTTGAACAGATTAAAGCGGATAATCCATCGCTTTTCGAAGAGATTTTAACAGTAGGAAGTCTTGATAGTCTTGAGAATGAAGAGGAAAGTGCTTCAAACTACAGACAAAATATACAACTTTTGGAAAGATATAAAGCTTGGATGAAGATTACAGAAAGTTATGAAGAAATCACTCAATTAGAGATTCTAGATATGAATAAAAATACAAAATTCATTGAAGAACTTTTGAAGGCTGATTTTGCTATTGAGAAAATTAAATATCCAACCATGCAAGCTGATGCTGCAATTTGACTAATAAAGGAAGGACTAGAGAGAAAAGGAATGATGGAGGTTTCTGATGATCCAATGCAAAATGTTTTATTCCAACTTGCAAAACAGCTCTATGGATATGAAGGGAAAAATAAAAAAGAAGCATTGATGAATTTTTTTTCAGAAGATGGAGAAGTTCATGGATTCTACTATGACAATAGGCGAAAATTAAACGAAGATCGAGCTGTTGATCAGGGGATTAATCGCTTAGAACAAACGGAGTATTCAGAAAAAGAAGTTCCAAAACTGGTAAATACTTTTCTTGATAAGGAGATGAATAGTAATACTTCATTTGGTTTTTCAACAAAAAAAATCCTTTGTTCTTGGGTACCACCTCTTTTGCTTTTGAATATGCTGCATTATGAAGAAAAATCAATCATTGATACGCCAAGTGAAAATATTGACCAAGAGCTACAGAAAGAACGAACAAAAACCCTTAAAGATCTTCTTATCAAAGAACTAAACTTTAGGACAAAGGAACATAAAACAAAAGTAAAAAATCAGATTTCAGCTTTTGTTCAGCAACATACAAAAGAAGGTGAATGGCTTGAACTTCCTTATTTTTTGCTGATTGAGGCTCGTAAAGCAGGATTTGGTGATCTTCAAAGACAGTTCTTCAGTCGAAAAAATGGAAAACTTCAAATCCTCAGTATGCAATCTGAACTTGAAGGAGCTGGAGGTTTAGATGCTGAGAGAAGTTATTTTACCAAAGCTCGTGAAGAATTTACTGAGCAAGAGATGCGATATATCAATCGTGTAGAAGCAGCCCACCAAAGGCTAGAACAACTTAGATCTGTGGAAGGAATTGGAAGTAAAGAAGATGAACTTGATCTTCCGCAAGAAATTGAGCTACTCATCAGCGATACCTATAAGGAGCGAGAAAAATTCAAAGCTGAACTCCTCTTAAGAGATGCTTCAAAGGTGGTAGATATCCAGACACTCAATCATTACGAAGATTTTATTTCCTATTTTGAAAATCTCTATCAAGGGATTTTACTTCAATTGATGCTTTTCAAAACTTCAAATGATCTTGATAGCTTGAGTTATTATGAATCAGCTGTTCGTATGTGAGAACAGTCCTTCTTTGATGAAAAGGGAGCACTTAAAGAAGGAAATCATCCTCTCTTGGAAAATAAAGCTTTTAGAGCTTGGTATTGAAGGAAACTCGAAGAGCTCAAGATTGAAGGTAAAACAATCCAAGAGCTCCGAAATTCTAAGGATAAAAAAGAGAAAAATCTGGCTTTACAGGCTTCTCAGCTAATGATGAGAAATTTTCTTGAATTCGGTCTTTTAGAATATAAAGATCTGAAAGAAATTAGTAAGATTCATCATGGAGAACTCCAGTGGCGAACAGCACTTTTGATTAATGACAAAAACCAAAGTCCTCTATTCCAAAACTTTAATAAAAAGCTAGAAGAGGAAGTTGAAAAACTCAGGAAATCACCAGATTTGATCGATGCACAAGATACTATTGCGAGCCAGATTAAGCCCATTGAGATTCATAGTCTCAATGATCATGAAATAAAAACAATAGACTATACTCATGAATTTGAAAAAATTATAGAATCTACTCAGTCTAATCTCATTTGGCAGGGCAAAAGGGGAAATATTAAGTACCTCCCAGAGCAATCCGCATTAGCATCTCGAGGAAATCAGGTTGTATTCAAGAGACAGTGAGAAAAATTCAGCCTTCAGGGGTTAGAAATCTGACTCTCTTTGAAAGAGCTTTGTCGGCTAGCGAATTTCCGCAATTGGTGTTTACATACCTACAAAGGAAAGAAAATGACCTATGGATGGTGAGTTTTTAATCATAATGGGCGAGGAAATCTTATCCCTTCCTTTAAAAATAGTCGATATGTTGACAATACGATGCTCATTGCAAGATGAGATCTAGAAAATTATTGCCCAGTTTGCAAAAACGATGCTATAATGAAAAAAATTATGAATTGGATCAATACCCAATTATAGGCTTCTTTTATTTCTTAGTTTATAGTCATGAATACCTTACTAGATGGAGTCCAGAATTTTATTGAAAAAGTATCTGGCAATCCGCAAACCTCAGAAGAACTGCTAAAATTAAAAAGAGAGCTTGCAAACAACATTGTTGACAAGTTAGAAAAAGAAAATCCTGACCTTCTGATTAGTCTAGACAAAGAACTTGTTGCTGAGTACTTAGTCCATGAAGGCATTATGGATGGTTTAAAAGATTCAGTATTCGAAAACACAGTTCTTAAGATTTCTCAGATGGTAGATGATCTGAAAGCATGGAGAGAAGAAATTAAGAACATTGGAACTCCAGAAGAATTAAATGCCTTAAAAGCTGAAATCTTAGGGAGAAAACTTACGTCAAAACAGAAAGTTGACTCTCCAGTAAGTTCATCCCAAGAAATTTGAGTTATTTCTCAAAACAGTTCAATCTCAGTTCAAAAGTCTTGAATTTCTCCTCAAAAAAAATGAACTCCTCCACAGCAGGATTCAGTCTTGGGTTCTTATAAAGGGGAAAGTCAGCATTCATCTTCTACTCAATCAAATAAAGTCGCAAGTGCGGTAGTTGTCGGAGTCTCTTCCTATGAAGAACTACAAAAGGCTGATAAACTCTGAGATGCTATCGGTTTTGATCCAAATGATATTATCTCCTTTCCTTTAGAAAGAAGTCCTTCGGGAACAACGCTCTGTGCTAGAACTACCAAAAAGAATGCTCTTCGCTTTGGTCTTAAGATTCCTTCGGGAAATGCTTATGATGCAGGGAAGGTAGTGCCAAACTCTCCTAACTATCAAATGACTATCCCAGAATCTAAAAAGGCTTTAAGGCCATCTCCAAATTGGAGTCCCTTAGCTATTGATACCTTTAATGAAGTAGAAGGAGTGAATGTTGCTGATATTTATGTTGATTCTAAATCTCCTCATGGGCATAGAGCTATTGCATTTAGGGATCCAAAATGAGAATGGTTCGTTCTTGATCCTTATATCAGGATTCCAGGATTTGAGCGTACAGAACCAAAACCTTTAGCTGACTATATGAAAGTAAAAAAGGTATACAAAAGCCATTTCTATACCTCTTCAGGTTATGAAAGGCAGCTTGCTTAGGCTTTCTCTTGCTTTTGAGAAAATAATGCTTAAATTTTTTCGTGGCATTATTTTTTTATTCTCTCTGAGATAATGAATTATACTCTGGTCGCTCTCCCTGAGCAGTCTATAGGAGATGAGCTTGATAACATTAGAAATCTTCTTTACCAAGGAGGTTTTAGATATACCAATCACCCCTTAAGAATGACCAGTCATGTCACTCTCACTCAGCTCAAAATTTCCTCTGATCCTCAAGCTCTCAAGTCTCTCTTTGCTTCAGCTATCAATCATCAAACTACAATCCTTATTGATCATTTTTCTCTTATTGCTCAAGAACATACTTGGATCGCTAAAATTCCGGAGTGAAAAGCAAAATATCCCCAAGGCGCGACTTGGATTGCTTTTCTTTTTAAAAGTTTTGCTTTAGAACAGCTTGCAAAAAAGTTAATGATAAGAGCACAGAATCTGAATCTTGATGAGAGTTTTGCCTATGCTCAGGGTATCGCTCAACTGCAGGGGATTTCTGATGAAGAGATTCAGCTTTTTGACTATCTTGCAAATCATCTCAACCTCTGTAATTATGCCTATCCACAGAAAAGTGCTGAAGCTTTGAGCTTTATTTCCTCACAGTTCAAAAGAAAAAAGCTGATTTTTGACCGTATCGCACTTTTTGCCGAACAGGAAATGATTTGGGAGTTGCCATTTCAAGCTTCTTAAAGCTCCCAAACCTTATAGCTTACCTTTGTTTTCGGCATTTGAATTCCCTCAGCAATATATCTTCTAAACCGAGTTCTCTGCTTTTTTGCGAGATGATGGGTGTTTCTCTTGAGGAGTTCTTCCATTTTCTCTTTTCTATATTCTCCTTGAAGATAGCCAACGACTTCTTTGTAGCCGATCCCTTGCATAGATTGGAGCTCGGGTTGATAGCCTACTTGCAAAAGCCCTTCTACTTCCTCTATCAATCCATTCTGAAACATTTCTTTTATTCTCGCATTGATGAGCTGATTGGTGCTTTCTTTATCCCTCCAAAGTCCCAGCATCAAAAGCGGATGGCGAACTTCTTGTTGAATGTAGCCTTCAGTCTTGGTGATTCAGGTTTTTTTGTAGATTTCCAAAGCTCTGATCAGATATCTAGTAGAGTTGGGATGGAGCTTTTGAGCTTCCTCAGGATCAATGTGCATGAGCTCACGGTAAAGAAATCACGGTTCCTGAGCTTCTTTTTTTTCAAGCTCGGCTCTTAAAAGAGGATCAGGAGGGCATTCTGGAAGCGAAAAATTTTTGTAAATCGTATCAATATAAAGCCCAGTCCCACCGACAATAAAAGGCACTTTCCCTCTTGCTAAAATCGCATCAAGCTGCTGATCCGCGGCTTCTTTTCGCTGTCCTGCAGTATAAGTTTCATCAGGTTCCACGATATCAATCTGATGATGCGGAATCTTCGCTCTGATTTCAGTAGGGATTTTGTCAGTTCCGATGTCCATTTTCTTGAAAATCTGCCTGCTATCGCTGGAAATGACTTCCATATCAAAAAAAGCTGAAAGCTCCACAGAAAGTCTACTTTTCCCTGTCGCGGTCGCTCCCCAAATGATGATTGCCCCATCAGGATTCTGATCTTTAAAGCTGCTGATCGTGCTTTTCGCATCTTCTAAAATGCTAGAGAAATCCATAGTTTTCTACGCTTCAAAAGTTAAAAAATCTGATCTTAGTCTATGAAAAGGCGAAAAAGATACAAGCAAAAATCTCAGTGCTGCTTTTGAGTTATATTTTTCCAATGCGATCATCAGCTTGAAAATTACTAGGAAAATCCCTATAGTGAATTCTAGACTTTATTTTTTTGATATCCCATGACAGATAAGGAAAAAAAAGATCAGGCTCCAGAAGTGGAACATTCAAATACTCTACTAGAGGATAGTCTTGCAGCAGCAGAACAAGCCGTAGAAAAAGAAGCAAAAGCTGATTTTACTCCCCTTTTAAATCAGATTAAAGATCTTGAAAACCAACTTCAAGAGAAAGAGGAAATCGCAAAAAATAGCCAGATTGCTTACCTACATTTGAAAGCAGATTTTGACATTCTCCAGAGACAGAGCCAACAAACAATGGAAAATGCGGAGCAAGATGCGACAATCAAAGTGGTAAAAGAGTTTTTGCCTTTTATAGAAAATCTAAGAAAATCACTACTTAGTCTTGGTGAGGAACAAAAAAATTCTAGTATGGGACAGGGGCTTCAGATGATGTATGACCACTTTCTTAAAAGCCTTGAAAAACTTAAAGTAAAGCCAATTGAAGCTCTTGGACTCGGTCCTGATCCACAGCTTCATGAGCCGATTAGTATTCAAGCTACAGATGATGAAACCTTAAAAGGAAAAATTATTCAGGAATTTGAACAAGGCTTTTATTATGAACAAGGAGAAAAAAAGCTGATCCTCCTCCCAGCAAAAGTTATCATTGGACAGTAAATAAACGAAGTGAATTGTACTTTTGGTATGATTTTAAAAAATGAATAGCTAAAATCTAAGGAAATAGGGGTAGATAACTTATTTATTTACTTCTTTTTTTGTAGAAAATACTGCCAAATAAATAGAAAAGAATTTTAAAATAGGTAGTATGCTACTCCTATGCTTTAAGAAACTTCTAATAGTCTTCATTTTTGTTTTAAAAAAAAGCGTATATCTTCACAGATATTCGGCTAAGTAGGCTACACAATTCATAAGGATTTGTGTACAGAACTGAAAGTTTTCGCTCAGTTCAGACAGAGTTTTATTAGGCGCCCATGGGATTCGAACCCATGAACCGAGGTTTTGCAGACCTGTACAATAGACCACTCTGTCAGGGCGCCACGAAAGTAATTATATAAATAGTGCTTGTATTTTCAAGTCTTTTTCAAGAAAATTTCTTTTGTAGAGGAATGAGGAGGGAAAATTTACCCCCAAAGTGCATAGATTCCCAAAGTCCCTATTATCAAAAGCATTTTGAAAAACGCCTCAAAAAAGCTGATCCTACGAAAACGCTTGATTCCCTTCAGAAAATTAGCCTCTTTCTCCTGAGGGACGACCTTTTCTCCCAGCAAAGTTTCTACCTTATGCATATTATCAAGGATTAGAAATGCACTTTGAATATAATCGCAATTGCCTTTCGTGAAGATACTTTTCATGAGCGCAATATGTGGATTACCACCGAGTGCTTTCAGATCAAGCTGCTTGAGATGCTGAGCTTTTGCGAGGAGATAGATCATTTCATCGACCTGTGCTACCAATTGTTGCTGAAGTCAGCTTTTTTTCTTTTTAAGTTGTCTATGAAGAGGAAGAATCAACACAAAAAGCAGAAAATACGACAGTATGAGCCAAAAAACCAGTGGAGCATAGCGAGGAGCAATCCCCGTAAAAGTCTGAAAATACCCGATCATCCGATCAAGATATTCAGGAATCTGAGCTAGGAAAGCGTTAATCTTATCCATGGAGAGCAGAAAAATTAAAAAATAAGTTGTTGCGGTTTGAAAATGAATATAATGTTTCCGTCGCGTTCTACAAGAGGAAGTGTTGTTCTCCAGTAGAGAGGGATTTTATGGTTGATCGCCCATTTGCTTAGCGATTTCCCTTGAAAATGGTCGTCTTGCTTTGGGAATCTGAGCTTCGCTCCTAGCAAGTTTTCCGGAATTTCTAGCTGAAAAAGTCCAAAAGTCTGAATTCCGCTTTGGATTAGCTCCTTTTCTAAGTGCAATTCTTTTTCTCGAAAGCGGTTTTTGGCTTTGATAGCAGTAAAAATTCCATGACAAAGAAAGAAAGTTCGCTCCTGAAATTCACGAAAGCCCTCTTTTCCTGTGCTGATTCGCTTTTGAAAGCTTTGAAGTTCAGCTTGATGAAGGGGGATATTGAGCTCTTGGAAAAGCCTCTTAAGCGATCAAGATTCAGCCCTTTTTGCTTCTGGAATAGCCCGTTCGTAAGCATATTGGGCATTTCGGTAGGGATTCTTTCTCAGAGGAACACATCGAGGGGAAATATCAGATTTTTTCTGTTCTTCAAGCTCATGATAAAGTAGATTCCGACTGTTCAAAAAACTACTTTCTCACTCTGAATTGGCCAAACTCAGCTGAATTAAAGGCAGAAGAATCTCATTTCTCAGCTTATTTCTCAGGCTCGTAGTAGTGTCAAAATTACTCTGATCCTGCATAAAAGGGATATTGAGTGATTTGCAGGCAGCTTCGATATGCTTTTTGCTTAGCATAAGCAGAGGTCTGAGAAGTTCAATCCCTTGTAGAAGATGATGCTGGTCTTGTATCTGCATATTCATAAATCCCTGCAATCAACATCCACGAAGCAAGTTCATCATTGAGGTTTCTATTCTGTCATTGAGATGGTGCCCCAAAGCAAGAGTCTGAATATCATGCTCTTGGCAAAATTTTTGGAAACAGCCATATCTCCAATTTCTTAGTAGCTCTTCGGAAGCTCTTTCCTCGGAAGTTCTGGTAAAGATTTCTATATTCCGACCTTGAAAATACTGCTTCAGAAATTCAGCTTCTTCTTTACTTTCCGGTCTTATCTGATGATTACAATGCAGGAAAAAAAGCTGATCAGGCTCCCAGTTGTTCTCCTGCCAAAAACTTGCAAGAATCCCAGCAAGGAGCATACTGTCTGAGCCTCCAGAGATTCCAACTGCAAGTTTTTTTGATTGAGGAAAAAATCTTTTCAAAACCTTGAAAAGCTCTGGAAAATCTTGCATCATTTCATCTGAGGAAAGAAAAGAGAATTCCATCAGTTTAGTTTAACTAAAGGAATTTGAGTATAGCAAAATCAAGAGGTATTGTAAAGAGGATTTTTCTCTGCCATCACAAAGAAGAAATAATAAGGAGAAAATAAGGATAATATTAACTTTTCTGTATAATTTTTAAAATTAGAATAAAAAAGTTAGAATAATATTCTTATATCAAAAAATAAGAAGTACGGAAAAACTCTTGAAAAAAGTAAGCGATTTTTTATAGTAAGGTCGGTTGCATTTTTTATTATCTTTATTTTTTAGGATGGCAAACGAGAAAAAACCTTTAGACAAGATTAGGAATATCGGTATCATGGCGCATATTGATGCTGGTAAAACAACAACGACTGAGAGAATTTTGTATTACACTGGGAAAAAGCACAAGCTCGGAGAAACTCACGATGGAGAATCTGATATGGATTGGATGGAACAGGAAAAAGAGAGAGGAATTACGATTACCTCTGCTGCGACAACCTGTTTTTGGCATGATACTCAGGTAAATGTGATTGATACCCCAGGGCATGTGGACTTTACAATTGAAGTAGAGAGATCTCTTAGAATCTTGGATGGTGCTGTAGCTTTGCTTGATGTTTCTCAAGGAGCTGAACCTCAGACAGAAACTGTTTGGAGACAGGCTGATAAATATGGAGTTCCTAGACTCATTTTCGCAAACAAAATGGACAAAATGGGAGCAGATTTCTTTATGTCTTTGGAATCTGTAGAACAGAGATTGAGTACTAAAGCGGTTCCTATCCAGCTTCCTATCGGAAAGGCTGATAGTTTTGAAGGAGTAGTTGATCTTGTAGCGATGAAAGCTTACCATTTTGAAGGAGAAAAGGGAGTAGATGTTGTTGAAAGTGAAATCCCAGCAAATATGCTTGCTCAAGCAGAAGAATGGAGAGAAAAAATGATTGATACGATCTCTATGTTTGATGATGAACTTGCTGAAAAATTCCTTGGAGGCGAAGAAGTAAGTGTAGAACTCATCAAAAGAGCAATTAGAGCTGGAGTGATTGCAAATGAACTTTACCCAGTAATGTGCGGAACTGCACTTGGAAATAAGGGAGTTCAGCTTGTACTTAATGCGGTAATTGATTACCTTCCATCTCCACTTGATAGAAAGGAGATCGTAGGACATAACCCAGATAATGAAGAACAGGAAATCAAAAGAACTTCTGATGTCAATGAACCTGTTGCTGCGATTGCTTTCAAAATCATGACTGATCCTTTCGTAGGTACTTTGACTTTCGTGAGAGTATATTCAGGAACGATTAAATCAGGGGATACTTTGCTCAACTCTATTACTGGAAAGAAAGAAAGAGTAGGAAGACTTCTTTTGATGCATGCAAACAAGAGAGAGGAAATTTCTGAGATTTCAGCAGGTAATATCTGTGCTTTCCTAGGGCTTAAAGAAACTCAGACAGGACACACGCTGTGTGATCCAGCGAAACCTATCGTTCTTGAAAAAATGGAGTTCCCTGATCCAGTGATCCAAATTGCTATTGAACCAAAATCAAAAGCTGATCAAGAAAAACTCGGTTTGGCTCTTTCAAAGTTGATGGCTGAAGATCCTTCTTTCAAAGCATATTCTGATGAAGAAAGCGGACAAACGATTATTGGAGGTATGGGAGAGCTTCATCTTGATGTGATCGTAGATAGACTTAGAAGAGAACATAAAGTAGAGGTAAATACTGGTAAACCTCAGGTAGCTTATAGAGAAACCATCTTTGATACAGCTTCAGCAAGAGGAATCTTCAAAAAGCAGACAGGAGGTAGAGGTCAGTTTGGAGATGTTGAACTCAGACTTGAAAAACTTCCTGAAGATAAGAATTACGAATTTGTATCAGAAATTAAAGGTGGAGTAATCCCTAATGAATTTATCCCTGCGATTGATAAAGGAGCGAAAGAAACTATGGCCCAAGGTATCCTTGCTGGATTCCCTATCATCAATATTAAGGTTGTTCCTTTCTTTGGATCTTATCATGATGTGGATTCTTCAGAAGTTGCGTTTAAAGTTGCTACTTATAAGGCGTTCAAAGAGGCATTTATGAAGGCTTCACCTGCAATCCTTGAACCAATCATGTCTGTAGAAATCGTGACTCCAGAAGAATATGTTGGAACCGTAATGGGAGACCTTTCTTCTAGAAGAGGAATCATTCTTGGACAAACTCCAAGAGGAAATGCTACAGCAATTGCTGCAAAAGTTCCACTTTCTGAGATGTTTGGATATGCAACGGATCTAAGATCAAATACTCAGGGAAGAGCTGCTTTCTCTATGGAATTCTCAAATTATGAAAAAGTTCCTGGAATGATTGAGAAAAAAATTATTGAAGAAAGAGCTGGAAAAGTGAAGAAAATGGATGAAGAATAGAAAAAATTTGATTCTTATCAATAAGAAGACACCTCGTCGTGGGGTGTTTTTTTAGAAAGGAAATTTTAGAAAAAGAGGCGATTTATCTCAAACAGCCTCCTTTTAAGCATGTGTTTAATTTTTATTCAGAACAGCCTTTATCATATTTTTTTCCTTTTCTAAATCAAGCCTATTTATAAAGAGGCTTTCCATAGAGATTCAGACTTACTTTTTCTATATCAAAGTTTGGGAAAAGCTTGCGTAATTGCAAATCGGGAAGCTCAAGATCATAAATTCTTCCCGACTCCTCATCAATAAAATGAGCATGCGTACCAATATTAGTTTCATAATAACTTTTCCCAGAAAGAACTACCGCCTCTCTAAGCTCTCCTGATGCAAGAAGCTCTTGAATATTTCTATACACCGTAGAACGCCCAACCTTGCTAGGAAAATACTTTTTTAGTTCAGCAAAAATCTGCTCAACGCTGAGATGCTGGTGCTTACACATTTTGATAATTAGCTTATGATAACTATGGGATCTCGCCATAAGAATTTTTCTAAGATAAATTCGGACTAGATATAGTGTTTTAGTATAAAAAGTCAAGTATAGTCTATTTTTGCTCTTTTAGTGGAGGTACAATGTCAATACTCTATAAAAATCAATATGTCAGTAAGATAAACAAAGATTTTAACACTTAATACTTTACTATGAAACTTATTTATAATGAAAGAATGATCAATAAAATTTGTAATTCTTGAGAACTTTTATAAATATAGTGACAGACTTTTCATCTCTTATCTTACTTTGAAAGAATAATCTATAGCATAAAAAAGAAAATTTGCTATGCTTTGGAGTTTCATTCATTGACTGAAGAGGAAATTCTTCGTATTAGCAAAGGGATAAAGCAAAATCTACCTGTATTCGCAAAATATTAAAAACACTTTTTACTTTATATTTCTTGAAAGAATTGCATTATTTTGTGGCATAAAAGATTGTAAAAATTATCAATTTATGTATGTTATATAAAAACAAAATATGCTATTCTGTCCTATTATTATACTCTTTCCAAAAAATGAAAAAAATCTGACTTGCTATCTTAGTTTTTCTTTTTCTCTTTGGGATTTCTTTTGCAAAGAGAATCAAGCCCCTAGAACTACCAAAATTCCAATATTTTGTGAATGATTATGCTGGCGTTCTTAGCCAAGAGGAAAGTAAAACACTAAACCAGCTCGCAGAAGCAGCAGAAAAAGCAACAAAACATCAAATAGTCACCGTCCTCTTCCCTCATAGAGCAGGGAATGAACTTTTCGATATTGCCCTGAAAGCTTTTAATGAGAATGAAATCGGAGACAAGGAAAGGGATGATGGACTTTTACTCGTAATTGCTACTGAAGAAAAGAAAATCAGAATTATGGTTTGATACGGATTGGAAGGAGAAATTCCAGATGTGCTAGCAAGCAAAATCATTGAAACCCTGATAAGAACTGAAGTAAATAGTTGAAATTTTTATCAAGCAGTAAGGAATTTTTATAGCTTCTTTACTGATGAATATCTAAAAACTCAGCTTGATCAGCAAATTACTAAAGAAGAATATTCCGATTCCCAGATGGTTTTTTTGATCATTTGGAGTATTTTTATAGTACTCTTAGTAATCTGGGGATCAGGTGGAAATAGAGGAAGAAGTTCCTGAAATAACTATTGGAGTAGGCGTTCCTCAGGCTCTTGGTGAGGAAGATATCGCTCATCAGGAGGGTTTTCTGGAGGATGAGGGTGTTCATGAGGAGGAGGAGCTGGAGATTAGCTTGCACTTGAGTTAAAAAATGATATAAAGAATCAGATTTTTTACCCTTTTTTTAGAAAAAGATCATGAAAAAATGAATGCTTTGGACAATTATTCTTACCCTTGTCCTTATTATGATTGCGATTGTTGCTAATCAATATAATTCTCTTGTAAAACTTGATGAAGCAGTCAAAGCACAGCGAGGACAAGTAGAATCTGTTTACCAAAGAAGAGCAGATCTCATCCCGAATATCGTTGCTACGGTCAAAGGAGAAACTAGTTTTGAGCAAGAAACTCTGAAACAAGTCGTAGAAGCAAGAGCATCTGCTACACAGCTCAATGTAAGAGCAAATAATGCTGAGGATTTTGCTAAATTTCAAGCTGCACAATGAGAACTTTCTCAAGCATTGGGAAAACTTTTAATGCTTACTGAGAACTACCCTACCCTTCAAGCAAATCAAGCCTTTAGTGATCTGAGAGTCCAACTTGAAGGCAGTGAAAATAGGATTGCTGTAGAAAGAATGAACTACAATAAGGTTGTGGAGAAATATAATATCAGATTAAGAAGTTTTCCTACAAACCTTATTGCTAAATGGCTCTGATTTGAAAAGGCAAATCTCTTTGAATCCGCTCAAGGTAGTGAAATTGCTCCAGTAGTAGAATTTTAGCTCAATATGAGCAGGCAATTAGACTTGAGAAGGCGATTTGTTTATTTAGTTTTTCTCTTCTCTCTAAAAAAAGCCAATGGTTAGTCCAGATTGGCTTTTTCATATACAATTATTCCTCCACTTCTTGACTTTCTTCCTCAATAATAGCTTCCATACTACTTAAAGCTTCATCATCAAGAACCTTTTTCCCCATTCTCATATCTTTGATTTTGGATTGGATTTCTTTTTCCAGATTCGCACGGATTTTTTCTTCTCCTTCTAGGTATTTTGCGAGCTTTTCTTTTCCTTGGAGTTTTTCGCTTCCTACGGTATAAAATGCTCCTGCCTTGGAAATCAGTTTGAGAATCAAAGAGGCTTCAATAATATCTGTTGTCTTGTCATATCCCATGCTCCATTTGATAGGGAGTTCTGCAGTCTTGAACGGTGCAAAGATCTTATTTTTAGCAATCTTAATCTTGGCAAAATAACCGATTTGCTCTTTGTCTTCCATAATTTTGTCCCCTTTTCTGATTTCTATTCTCTGAGAAGCAAAGAACTTGAGGGCATTTCCTCCTGTGGTTGTCTCTGGATTCCCAAACATAATTCAGATTTTCATTCTGATTTGGTTGATGAAGATACACATCGTTCCTGTTTTTGCAAGGACGGAAGTCAGCTTTCTAAGCCCTTGCGACATCATTCTGGCCTGAAGTCCCATATAGGAATCCCCCATATCGCCTTCTACTTCGGCTCTTGGAACGAGCGCCGCTACCGAGTCAATCACGATCATCTTCACCGCTCAGGTTTTTGCGAGTTCTTCTGCGATCTGTAGTGCCTGTTCTCCATGATCTGGCTGAGAAAGAATCAAGTTTTCCGTATCTACTCCAAGCTTTTTCGCATAATGAGGATCTAAAGCATGCTCAGCATCAATGAAAGCTGCCGTTTCACCTCTCTTTTGGATTTCAGCGATCGCGTGGAGAGCTATCGTCGTCTTACCTGAGGATTCTGGACCATAAATCTCAATCACTCTCCCCTCAGGATACCCCCCTCCGAGAATCAAATCAAGGACATAGGATCCACTGTGTGCGGTATTTACCAGTCCGACATTTGCATTATCTCCCATTCTCATCACAGCTCCTTTTCAGAACTGCTTTTCAATGTTCATAAATGCTTCTTTGAGAGCTTGATTGTTGGTGTTTGCCATAACTATTGTTGTAAGAGTATAAAACTTTTTTAGTCGTCTGCTCCAGCAAGAAATTTTTCCTGCCAGAGCGACTGAGATGGTGTTTAAGGAAAAAAAATAAAAAATCAAGAGAATTTTTACAATTTTTATTTAGTATTTTTTCTTTGTCAAAAAAATAATTGATTTCGTCAAAAAAGATTTGACATTGTCAAAGAGATTCGTAGACTATGATTATATCTTTATATTGTTATCTGGAGTAAATGATCAACAAATATATTATTGGACTAAAAATTACCACAACAAATGAGAATAATCAAGCACAGGAAGATCTTACTCAATTTTGGAAAACCTTTTTTGATAAAAGGATAGATAATAAGCTTCAAACGATAAAAAAAGATCCTTATACCTATGTTGTGTATACTAATTATCAATGAGATTTTCACCAAGGCAACTATGATTGTTATCTAGGAGTAGCTAGTGAAAGTACCCTTACAGGATTTGAATCTTGTGATATCAAGCTTGAGAAGTATCAGATTTTTGATTTTCCTTATTATAGTCCTCAAGACACCGTTGAAGCACGAAAAACGATTTGGGCAGACCAATCTCTCAAAAGAGCTTATCTTGCAGACCTTGAAATCTATGACTTTGAGCATAATCGCCTACAAATTATTATTAGCACCATTGAAGACTAAAGTATGTTTTATCTTTTTCCCTCGCTCATGCCTCGTTCTCCTTTATGCAAACTGCCGAATATCTGACCAAGGATTGCAGATAATCTGATAAAAATCTGAATTACGACACCAGAAGAATTTTTGGCACAAGATCCTTATGAAGTCTTTCATCAGCTCAAAATCAAGGTTGATCGCAGCTTTTGTCGCTGTGCTTTAGCGAGTATTGTTGGAGCATGCAAGGGAATAAAACGAAATCTGATTCGTGAGGAAGCAGTTAAAACCTATGAAAAACACTATCCTGATAATGAACGAAAAACTTCCCGAAAGGGCTGCTAATCTGACTTTTATCTCTTTTGACTATAATAGTATGGCAACGAATAAACTTGATGATTTACAAAGAAGACTGATTGCATTTTTTAAGCAGAATACGAATCAAGAAGGACTTACTCTCAGAGAAATTGCAAATGAAGTCTGAGCTTCTCACCCGCAAACCGTGTTGAATAAGCTTAATCAGCTCGTTTTTAAGGGCTATTTTGTCAAAGATGAGCATGGTTATAGACTGATCAGAGAAGAGGTTGGGAATAAGCTTGATGATATTGTTCAGCTTCCGATCTATGGTTTCGCTCAATGTGGAAACAAAGGAAGGCAGATCATTGATGAATATTCTCAGGAGAAAATGCCGGTAACGGTTGCTTTCGTAGGAACGAGTGATTTGGAGAATTGCTTTTTTGTCAGAGCAAAAGGGAATAGTATGGAGCCCAAAATCCAAGATGGCGACCTTGTTCTCATCCGTCAGCAAGCGAGCTATGATGAATCAGATTTTGTGTTTGTTTTACATAATCAGCTTCCTAAGCTTAAAAAAATTATTAAACAGGAGAATCGCTTCATGCTAGAATCTATCAATCGCTTTTTTGATAAGGTGGAAATTAGTCCTTACGATGAAACGAAGGTAATTGGCGTAGTGAAAAAAGTAATCAAAAGTATGTAGCAGTATTTATACAAGAAATGAAAAATCTTGGGGAAGTGGTGCCTCAAAAACTCTTTGTTTCCCTTTTTGGTCAACAAAGGCGTATTTTTGACAGTGAAGGAGCTGCCTTTTGATATTGAGTTGTTTGGTAAGGATTCTATTGACCGCTGGATTGCCATAAATCATATCTCCCAGCACAGGATAGTGTTCACTTGAGAGATGGATTCTTATCTGATGCATTCTTCAACTATAAAGTTTTACCCTAACTAAAGAGATCGTACCAAGTAAGGGATGCTGAAAAGACTTTTCAAGCCAGCATTCAGTTTTTGAATCTAAACCCTCATCAGTATTAACCTGCATTTGTGCCCTTCCAAATTTTGCGCTATAGGTCTTTTCTATTGCTTTATCAATAAGCAAATGCTGAGGAAATTTTCCACTGACTCGTGTTATATAATTTTTGCTAATTGCTCTCTCTCTGATAAGATGATTGATATACTGCAAAGCCTCATAGCTTTTAGCTGCGATCAAAACACCAGATGTATCCTTATCTAATCTATAGCCAAAAGCAGGCTTAAAAGTCTGATCCTTATCTTTCTGGTAGCCGTGCTGCTGAGAATAGCATTCAAGATAATCATTCATACAAGGTTCATTTCGATGATTCTGACTAGGATGGATAACAATCCCTGCAGGTTTATTAAACACTAACCATTCTTCATCTTCATAGAGAATCCATGATTGCAGACTTTGAGGATCTATTTTCTTGAGCTTCCTTTCTTGCTGCGTGAGAGTCAGCCTTTTTTCTTTTTTCCCTAATAATTCTTCAGGTAAAAGTAGCAAATCTCACTCTTGAAGTCTTGTCTCCTCTTTGATTCTTTTGCTATTTATTCTGACCTGTCCCTTACGAATCCGAGAATAAATAGCGGATAAGCTAACTTGAGGATAAGGTTTACAGTATTTTCTCAAAAATCTATCACACCTCTGCTGAGCTTGATTTTCATTAATAGTAATTTCCATGGAGCAAACAAAAAATAAAGCAAAGCTGAGTGTAGTGAATTACTCAGCAACTTCAATTGCATCTCTCAGGCATCATGAAATTGTGAATAGCCTTGCTTTTTGCATCCCAAAACGCTACACTCTAGATCCGTAATTGATTTTATCTTTTGAAGCTCAGATGCGAGAAAATTCCTGAATTATGATCAAACTCAGCCAAATTCTTTTTTATGCTTTGATTAGTTTTGGCTGCTCACTCCTCCTCTATCCTGCATATATCAGACTCCTAAAAAAGGGAAAAGCTGGGAAAACCATCCGTGAGAATACTGTGACAGGAGAAAAATCTGAAATCTTTAGAAAATTACATGCTCATAAACAAGGCACACCGACTATGGGAGGAGGAATGTTTTTGATTGTGATGCTAATTATGGTACTTGTTTCTTTCCTACTTCAGCGTTTTGGATGGATAGAAAATTCGCTTTGGAATTCAAAAGAATCCTATATTATGCTCTTTGGTTTTTTTAGTATGGGCTGTATCGGTCTCCTTGATGATTTCCTCAATATTAAAAATTATGGTAAAGTAAAAGGTCTCAGTGCGAGGGCAAAGCTTATTGGAATGATTATCTTTTCTGCTTGGATTTCCTACCGATTTTATGTAAAACTCGGAGTTGATTACATTAATCTTCGACCCTTTGCAGGAAAAATTGAAGTCTGAATCTTTTTTCCGATTTTAACCTTTATCGCAACAATTGCTATCGTTAATGCAATCAATATTACTGATGGACTCGATGGACTCGCAGGAGGACTTATGGCAACGATTTTGACGAGTCTAGCATTGGTAACATTCCTTAATTGAACCTATATTGCCACTACCGTTGTTGGGATATTGATCGCTGTCCTGATCGCTTTTCTTTTTTTCAATATCAATCCTGCGAAAGTCTTTATGGGAGATAGTGGAGCCTTTGCTTTATGAGGTTTACTTGCGTCCTTGATCTATCTTCTAAATATGAGGTTCTGAATTCTGATTCCTTTCTTGATTATCTTCGGTATCTTTATCCTTGAGTTTTTTTCAAGCGGACTCCAAATTACCTGGAAAAAAGTCTTCAAAAGGAAACTCTTTCCTGTCGCTCCTTTCCATCATCTTTTAGAACATCAAGGTATGCAAGAAACAACGATTGTTATGAAATTTTGGCTCATTCAGTCAATTCTAGCAGTAGCAGGAATTATTCTCATTCTTGTTGAATATGCTTTGATCCAGAGGGCACTCGGATAATGAAGAACTTCCTTGAACTTACTGAGCATTTCCGTATAAAAAAATCAGTTTTATATTTTATAAGCTTTTATACTCATGAAAAAACTTGTTCTTCTTCGTCATGGAGAGAGTACCCGAAATCAAGAAAATAGATTTACAGGACGAACTGACGTTGATCTCACAGAAAAAGGAATACAAGAAGCTACCAAGGCAGGGAAAATCCTTAGCAAAGAAGGGTTCCATTTTCAAAAAGCATATACTTCATATTTAAAAAGAGCAATCAAAACACTAAACGTTGTTTTAGACCAAATGCATCTTGATCGAATACCTGTGGAAAAATCACGAAGACTTAATGAAAAACATTATGGAATGTTACAAGGATTGAACAAATCAGAAACTGCTGAAAAATATTGAGAAGAGCAGGTACTGATACGAAGAAGAAGCTATGATACTCCTCCTGCTCCTCTTGAGGAATCAGATGAACGTTCTCCACTTCAAGATACACGCTATAGTGAGGTGTCTAGGGAAGAATTGCCCCTTACTGAATCCTTAAAAGACTGTGTATGACGCACACTCCCTTATCTTAATAATATCATACTTCCAGCCTTAAAAGAGAGAAAAGAAATCTTGGTAGTTGCCCATGGAAATAGCCTTAGGGGGATTATCAAAGTTCTCAAAGGGATGTCCGAAGAAGAAATTCTAAAACTAAATCTACCAACAGCTATTCCTTATGTCTTTGAGTTTGATGATACTATGCAAATAGTAAAAGATTACTTTCTTTGAGATCCAGAAGAAATTGAACAATTAATGAACGCTGTTGCAAATCAAGGGAAAAAAGCTTAACTAGTTTTTCTTCTTCAAAAAGAGAATACCTAGTAGCTCAAATCCTTTTTCATCAAAAGAACACTCTCATTGATAAGGGCTATCAAGCCCTTTTTTTGAAAGTGGCGACTATACTTATCCTTGAAAAAGCAAGCTAAAACACTATAAAAAATTAAATTTTTTATTATTTTGTCAAAGGAATGAAAAGCAAAAAAATCATTATCGGTATTTTACTCGTCCTCCTCGTTATCATAGGAATCGAGGGAATGGTCGCTTTCCGAGCTGAACATCGCTACTATGCTGCAATGCTTCTCTCTTGGAAAAATTTCGCACTCATCATAAGTGCAGCTCTTGCAGGGCTTTTTCCACTCCGCTATGTGCTAAAAAGAGAAAAGTTGAGCTTCAAAGGGTTTATTCTCAATCTCTGAGCAGGACTTGGTACTTTCAGTATTCTCCACTCCCTTTTTAGTAAAGGATTGGTTAATCTCTTCGCAGTTGTTCCTTTGTTATTTAATACTTTCCTACTTTTTGCATTAGCAGTCGGCTTTGTGATTGGAATTTTCGCAGGAGGAAGCTGGATAGTAAAGAAACTCAAGCTTTTTCAACAGATCAGATGGCAAGAATCACTTTTGACCTTTGGAATTGGATTAGTCGTTTTCCTCCTACTTATGCAAATTCTGATGGGAATTCAGCTTTTTTATAGTGGTATAATATGGTTAGTTTTTGCTGGGCTTTTGGGCTTGGCATGGCGAAAGAGAAAGGGTATCCAAGAGATGGCAGAACCTTTACTCTGAAGCTTAGAATCTTGGGAAACAGCAAAAAAAGAAAGTAAAGTCTGATGGCTTTTCACGGTTCTTTTCCTTTTTTCGGTTGGCTACTATTTCTTTAGCTTTTCTCATTCTTATATCCCTTATTCTACTGCTTGGGATGCCAATCATGAATATATGTATGTTCCAAAAATTATCGCTGAAAATGCTGGGATTCTTCGAGGAAATCTCGGTGCTGGAGGAGGTATGCCCTATCTTTGGCATGGATTTATCGGATTTTTCTTTTCACTTTGGGCACCGCTTGGAAATTTCCTCAATATTGCGAAAGACACCGTAGCTGTGAATTTGAATGCTTTAAGCGGGATTTTTGTCCTTCTCTTTGGACTCGGAACATTAAAAGAAGCACTCCTTGCCTTTAAGAAAAAAGAGGAAAATGAGACAAGTCGTTCAGCTTTTTTGACCTGATGGGCACTGCTCTTACTTTGGCTTAGTAGTGGAATGGGGGCTTTTCTCGTTTTTGTTGATAATAAAACTGATATGGGAGTGCTCGCACTCAGCATTCTTGCGTTGCTAGGAGGACTGATTTTTCTCAACCACTTTCAGAAGCAAGGGGTACATACCGAAAGCAGGCAGAGTACGATTTATCTGATGCTCTCAGCTCTTTTCTTTGCTTTTGCTGTGATGGCGAAACCAACTGCTTTTATTGATGTGGTTGTTTTTTGACTCATTTTGATTGGATTTTGGCTTAATACCACAACGCTTATTGGAAGCGGAATTGCTCTCCTTGGGCTCATGGGAGTAATCCAGCCACTTTTTACGGCAGCTTTTATTGATCCGAGCCTTGGAAAACTCTTTTTCATCGTGGGGATGGTGATCGTTGTAATTGGAGGAATCCGTGGACTGATCTGGAGGAATGCCCACTTTGCAAAATACTTCAAATCTCTCGTACTTCGAGGAGTCAGCTTTTTGCTTGCCCTTTTTCTCTTCAAAGGACCTTGGATTGCAGTCGCTAAAATCATCAATAACAACTTTGAATTCAAAGACTTTGTAAAAAGCACTCTGCTGGCAAGTAATTTTCAAACAGAAAAAGAAGCTGAAGCTCATCCAAGGGTTTTCCTTGCTCAAAACAGCGAAAATTTGGATCTCACAAACCAGTCGGACATTGACCGTGAAGCCTTGCAAGCTGGTGTAAAGGATCTAAACTATGAACAGTGCTTACTTGAGCATGATGATCCTATGGACCTTGAAAGTACAAAGCAAAAGGCACCAGGAAGTGCGATCCATGAAGATGTGGGAAGGTATGTCGGTTATGCTTGGAGAGAATTTAAGAAAACAGGAGTAGGAGGTGGGCTACTGAAGCTGCTTTTCCGAAAGAATAATAGCTGTTTTGGACGAGATCATGATGGACTTCTCCTCTGTCAGCATCGTGATGAGATTAGTAAACAAAACTTTGAAGCTTTCAAAACGCTTACCCTTCAGCTCTCAAAACAGCAGCTCCTTAATAAAAATTTGAAAGCAGAAAAAAGCGCAGCACTTCAACTTTTAGAGAACTTGCTTGAGAAACAGAAAGCTGGAGAAGACCTCAGAGATGCTTATAAAGCTCTTGAAACCTACTATCAGGAACACAGTATTTTGACGACAGAAAGTAGTGTGATGATTCCTTATAGATATATTGTTCCTCTAAATGTAGTTTTCAACTGGTCACTTCAGAATTTAAGTAGTTATTATACCGATATTGGGTTAATCTGGCTTGCAGTCTTTATTTTAATGCTTGGAGGGCTCGGATATGCAGTAATAAGCTATGATAGCAAGCATAAGCAATTACTTTTCCTCAGCTTTGCCACTGTGATTGGATGGGCAATTTGGTGGGCGATCGGAGGAGGAATTGTATGGTATGGACTTGGTTTGATGATCTGGTCAATCCTTACATTGATTGCACTTTTGCAAGAATGGGAAAGTAAAGAGGAAAAGGAACTGAATGCACGATATCTTCGACTTTTAGGACTTTTTGTTGTTTACATGGCAATTCAAGGTCTTTTGAATGCAGTTAGAATCGCTTCTCAAGCAAGTGAAGGTCCTTTTGCTGAATATAAGTCTAATGTGAGTCAAACCCAATGGATTACTGATGAATTGGAGTATACGATCAAAACGAGTTATTCCTTTGATGCTCAAGATATTTTTGCTCTACAATTTGGTCAGTATCAGCCTTTTATGGAGGCCATCGCTCAGAGAAAAGATGAGGAGGGGGTTTTGATTGCTGGAACCTATCTACAATACTTCCTCAAAAATCAAAAAAATCTGAGAATGGATGGAATGTTGACTCGACTCCGAGAGGAAATATCAGATTTCAATAGTTGTAGAGCTTACCAAAGACTTAAAAATGAAAAGCTCAAATATCTCGTTATTGACCCAAATATCGGAACCGTTGGAAGAGCTGGGGAAGGAAATGAAAGCCTTTTCCATAGATTCTTCGCAAGACTCAGTGCTGATGAGCAAAAAATTCAAACTCATGGTGCTCTCACTATGTTGATGAAAATGGCAGAAGAAGGCTATATCAAGCTTATTTATACCAATAATCTTGGGGCAAAATATGCTTTTGAACTTAGTGATGAAGAGCTTCAAACAGTCTATGGCGTAAAAAGCCAAGAAGAGCTGCTTCTTCTCAGATCCAAAATGGCTGTTGCAAAATTCTTCTATGAGGAAGAAGAGCTTTTGGATGGACTCTTTAGAATTTTCCAAGCAAGAATTATGAATGGACAAGGTCTTAGTGATATTGGAAATATTCTAGGGAAAAAGCTTGATGAAGCAAAGATGTTTGGCATCCTCCAAACTATCTTTAAAAAAGCTCCTCAAGGAATCAAAGAGCTTTCTCAAGATGAAAGACAGGCTCTAACACAATATATCCTACTCTATAGAGCCCTAAGAGATACAAGTGGAAAGGGGCAGGAGGCGCTAATTGAAGTATTCCAAAGAAGTCTTTTCTGAAGTAGTCAAATTATAACCCTTGAGCTTCAATAATAGAAAACAAGAAAAAAGCCTGAGAAATAATCAGGTTTTTTTCAAAGGAACACTCTTCTCATAGGACCAAACAATTGAACTTAACCTTGCATTCTCTAAGGAAAGTCGTATCCTGAGGTTTCAATTTTTGCATTAAAATACTAAGATATTTACCTCTCTGAGTTGATCACATGCTTACCCTTCTTCAGCAACAAAAAGTAAAAACCTGACTTTTTCGAGCAGGAGCTTTTTTACTCGTATTTAGTCTGCTTTTTTTTCTTTTTTTCTTCGGAAAACAAAAGACTCCTGAGGAAAAAATCTCAAATCCTAAAACCTATCAGACACTATCTCCTGCTGAGATGAATCATGATTTAACTCTTGAAAAGCCTGGAACTATTGCATCAAGTCAAGATATCCTCGTTACTGCACAGGCAAATGGTAAAGTCGCTAAAATTCTTGCGAGAGAAGGAGATCTGGTCAAAGGTGGAGAACCTATTGTTCAACTCGCCGATACAATTGCAAGTTATAAACTTCAAGTAGAAAGAGCAAAAAACTGACTTGATAGAGCACTTTTGATGAAAGAGCAAACAGAATTAACACTCAATCAGCAGCTCCAGCAGTCGGAAAATGCCTACAAAAATGCTCAGCAAGCTTTCAAATTTGCACAAACCAGCTCTGAAAATGCTGTTAAACAAGCCTATCTTGGACTCAGTGGAGCAGAAAATCAGCTTGAAGGGCTTAAAAATAGCTTTTCTCCCCAGAAACTGACTCTCCTTAATCTCATGCAGAATGTTCTTGAAAAAGCAGATGCACTACTGGGAGTAACAAACTATTATGAAGATCAATTTAAGGGGCATGAAATCTATCTTGGAGCGAAAGACCAAGCACAAAAAAGTCAGGCAGAGGAAAAATTAAAGCATCTCTATACACTCAAAGAGAATATTGATAAACTTCCAGGATATCTTGAAGAAGGCTCTGGACTCAGCTTTGCAACCCAAACACTCAAGCGTGGATATGAAGAAACAATCAATTTTACCGTGCTGATGCAAGAAGTAATAAGAAACAGTATACCTTCTGAAGGCTCCTTTGGTGAAAAAGAACGCAATGCCCAGCTACAAATTTTCCAAAATCTTCAATCCTGACCTGCAACTCAGCAGGCAAAAGGGAGCTTTACTGCCTATCTCAATCAGATAGAAGCTTTGATTGATGGAACTTCTACTCTCAGTCAAGAAAATGCTCAACTCAGCTACCAAACCACCCTTGCTAGCACAGAAAACACCCTCTTCTGAGCAGAAATTGCTCTCAAAAATGCAAAAATTAACTACGAAACGCTTTTAAGCAATAAAGAACTTCAGCTTGATCTCTTGAGTAATGCTATTGCTGATGCAAAAATCGCCTATGAATCAGCCCTCATTCAGTTTAATAAACTTGCAGTCAGGAGCCCAGTTTCTGGGGTGATCGGAGACTTGATGGTCAGTGAGGGGCAGGAAATCTGAGTGGGAACGCCAATCTTCAAAGTATCTGGAAATAAAAAACAGCAGATTGAGGTCTTTTTGACAGCTGAAGAGTATCGCTATATTCAGGAGAAGCTTCCTGTCCAGATTCGCTATCAAGATCAGCTTTTGACAGGGATGATTGATGCTATGAGTCCGGTAGCTGATAGAACCAATCTTTTTAAGGCGACGATC
Source organism: uncultured bacterium (assembly GCA_963540355.1). GTDB lineage: Bacteria > Patescibacteriota > Gracilibacteria > Absconditabacterales > Absconditicoccaceae > HOT-345. The sequence continues at coordinate 39,558 of CAUTND010000002.1, read as the reverse complement.
CAGCTCAGTGCTGATCTCCCTTTGCTTGGAGAAATTGCCAAGGTAAGTTTTCCAATCCAGCTCCCAGATCAAAGTTTAGTTCCTCTGGAAAGGGTAAAAATTCTGAATGCCAATGCAGGAAGTCTCCAGATCCTAAGTGGAGGAAAAACTGAAAGCTATCCGGTAAAGATCAAAAAAGTTTGGGGAGCATTTGTAGAACTAGAAGAACCACTCCCTCAAAATCTCCGTCTCCTCCAGCAAGATTAAGCTCCTCAAATCTTCTGAGAGAAAGCATTGCTATTTAATAGCGATTTGACTATAGTTCTTATGATTTTATTCTTTTTACCATACTATGAAAACAACGGAAAGCAAAACATCCCTTTCTTTATGAGCAAAGCTACTTCTCGGACTCCTCGGACTTGTAATTCTTGGTGGGGTATTTTATTTTATCTTCGGATTAGCAACTTCAGAAAACATTGTAAATGAAGGCACCCAAACACAGACTGAACAATTTGATGATTCAGATTTATCTTCTTCTTTACCAGCCATGAACGCAGAGCAAGCAATTAAAACCTATTTAGATCAGGCAAATACCGCTATCCAAGAGGATCAAATCGTAAAAAAAGGTGATGCGATCTTCGTAGATTATATCGGAAGACTTAATGAATCTGAGGTTTTTGATACAAGCATTGAAAGTGTGGCCCAAGCTGCAGGAGTTTTTAATCCTCAGAGGAACTATGCTGAAGGTCTGCCTTTTACTGTAGGAGCAGGACAGATGATTGCAGGATTTGATGAAGCGGTCGTGGGAATGAAAGTCGGAGAAACCAAGACAATTACCCTTCCTCCTGAAAAAGCTTATGGCGAGAGAAAAGAAGAAATGATTTTCCGTGTTCCTCTTGAGGAAGCAGGAGATACTTCTAGTGCACAGGTAGGTATGAAAGTAATGCTCGGAGGAATGTATCCTGCTACGATTACTGAACTTACAGAAAAGGAAATTGTCTTTGATGCTAATCCTGAACTTGCTGGGAAGACTCTCATCTTTGATATTACTATCAAAAGTATTACTCCTCAAGCCTAGTTTTATCTCCTATTCCTATCTCGATGCCAAGCCTCAAAGTCTATAATGGAGAATGTTTTGAAAGAAGTAAATGGCGATATTTTAGCTTCGCAGGAGTGATTCTGCTTATTCTTCTTCTTTCTCTTTTTTACAAGTCAGGACAGGGAATTGAAGGTATGCTTGGAGCAATTATCCTCTTGATGATTGTTGGGGGCTATCTCTTTTTTCAGGCGAAAACAACGACTACGATTGAGCTTAGCCTTAGACCTGAAGGAATACAGATAGCAGACAGATTGCTAGCCTTTCCTTTGCTAAAAGGCTTTGTATTGGAAATGGAGAAAAAAAGCTGAAAGCTGAGAAATATCGTATTTGTCCTCGAAAAGTCTATAGAGATTTATACCCTTAATGATACTCCTGAGCACCAAGAACAGTTTTTCTCCGAGCTTTCCAAGATTATTCCTTATCTGGAAACTTATGAACAAAGTAGCGTTGATAAATTGATGAGGAAAATGAAATTATAATGAATAATTCAGAATATAGAATATAAAGTTTAGAATAAAATAAGAAGGGAGTTTTCAAAGAGGCTTCCTTTTTTTATGTTTGACTCTCTCTCTGAAATCACTATCATCACTTTTGTGATAATAAACAAAAGTCTAACTAAATATGTCAAGAAGTCAATGTCAAAACCTAATCCCTAGAGTTTTAGGAGATACACCTCAGGTTCCAAAACCATTTGAGAGGGACATTTTTCCCCACGAACAGCAGGGAAAAGAAAAAAATCAAAAACTTCCCAAACGAGGAGTGACCCCACCTTATAATCGGACTCAAAAAAAATAAAACCTTACAACAATAAGTGGGTAAGAGCTGATGGAAATCTAACCATCGGCTCTTTCTAAAAATTTTGAAAAGCTTGCTTTCTCGCTTCATTTCGCTAAAAAGGAGTCAGTTTTAATTTCTTTTTTTTCATTATGGCAGAACTTCGTCCAAGCGGATTCCCTGAGTATAGTCCAGCTCAGCAGCTCATTTTTGATAAGCTTAAGGCAACGATTGAGCAGAGCTATCAGGCTTTTGGTTATACGCATATTCATACTCCTGCTGTGGAAAAAAATGAAGTTCTGCTCTCCAAAAACGGAGAAGAAACTGGAAAACAGATTTTTGGGCTCTATGGAATGGCTCAAGGAAGCCAAGATTTGAAGGATTACGGTTTGCACTTTGATTTGACCGTGCCTTTTGCAAGGTATACTCTGGACTGGGAGCATCAGCTGACTTTCCCCTTCAAGAGATATCAGATTCAGCCCGTATGGAGAGGAGAAAGGGCTCAGAAAGGGAGATATAGAGAGTTTTTTCAGTGCGATATTGATGTGATTTGGAAGGGCGAGAAGTCGTATCTTTACTATGATGCTGAGATTATCGCGACTTTAGGTCAGACTTTGAGCGAGGTTTTGAAGGTCTGTGAACTTGAAGATCAGGCAGTTTTTCATATTAGCAATAAAAAACTGATCAAAGCCTTCCTAGCGAGCGTAAGTAGCGATGAGGAGCAGGCAAAAGCGATTTCCAATCTCATTGATAAATATAGCAAAATCGGTGAAGAAAACTTTATAGCGACTTTGGAACAGGATTTGGGGATATCAAGTGAAACCGTTAAAAAAATTCTGATTTTTATCGCTTTTCAGACCAGCGATTTTGGACAGCTTGAAGAGATTGCGGAGTTTGATCAGAGTGAACTTTTTAAAGAAGGTTTGGAGGAGCTTAAAACCGTGCTTGGCTTCCTTGAACAGATGAAATCTGCAATGCAGCTCAAGTTTGAGTGGAAAGTAGATCTCCAAATCATTAGAGGACTAGACTACTATACGGGCACCATTTTTGAGGCTGTGTTGAAAAATGATGAGAAACTCGGCTCTATCTGCTGAGGTGGAAGATATGAAAATCTGACAGGCTATATTGATCCCAAAAGGAATGACTATTGCGGAGTCGGCTGAAGCATTGGAATCAGTAGAATCCTCGGAAAAGTCTTTGAAGAACAAAAAAATCAAAAACAGACTGTTGCCGACTATTTATTTCTCCATTTTGAGGAAAATTTTGAGAATATTCTGCAGCTTGCAGGACAGTTCGCTCAAAAAGGTCAGACTTTTGAACTTTTCCCAAGCCCAGAAAAACTCGGAAAACAGTTTGCTTATGCCGATAAAAAAGGAATTCCTTTCGTTGTTGTGTACTGAGAAGGAGAGAAACAGCAAGGTATTTATAAACTCAAAAATATGACAACAGGAGAGGAAACTTTGCATCCGCTTTAGTTAATTACTCTCTTCTGACCAGTAAACGAGGCTTATTATTTGCTTCATAATAATCAGTGCATTTCTTCGCGAATTCTAGATTCTACATATTAAGCCCCTTCTCATGAAATATCACGATATTGTTGCTCATAATCTCAAACATCATCTTTGCCCCTTTTGCGATATGCCTCAGGATTTTGTTTTGGAGCAATCAGATTTTTTTTTCGTAACTTTAGCTCGTGCTCCGTATATTGAGGATCATTTGCTTATCATTCCCAATAGGCATGTCATACTCTTCAACGACTTGGAACGAGGAGAAATCCAGGATCTTATGCAGTTCATCAGCAAACGAACTGAAAAGCTTCATAAAAAGCATCCTGATGTGAATTTCCTATTGAGAGATGGATTTATAGGAGGAAGTATTGGGAAAAGTGTCAATCATATGCACTTTCATTTGATTCCTGGGATGCCACTTGCCCCAGAGAATAAACCTTGGACTGATCGTCAATTTATTGGGGAGAACTACTATTTGCGTGTACTAAAAAAAGCAAAAGCCAATTTTGGTATAGAAAAATAGAGGAAAGTATTAGCCTTTTTTTTCCATTTTTGCCTTTTGGATTTTGATTTCTAAGATTTGGAGGTCGGTCTTTAGATGTTCGAGTTCTGCCTCTTTTTCGGTAAGCTTCACAGGATCGCTAAGAGGATTGAACGAAAGTGCCATCAGAGTTGATCTGACATACTCAAGAGTCTGAGATTTTGCTTTAAAGGCCCTCTCTAACTCAGCGAAGGCATCTTCTTTAGGAGAAGCGAGAAGAGCTTTGATCCCAACCTGTATATCAAGGATTGAAAATGTCTCAAAACCTGAAGGAAAGACTTCATTCGCTGTAAGATAATGGATTTCTTGAGTTTTAAAGAGAAGTTTCAGACTTGCTTGATGAGTTTCCAGCATACGGAGAATCTCAGGGTTTGCCTGTACTACAAGCTCTATTGGAAGATGCTTCTTGAGCTGAAGTTCAGATTTTTTGCTACTAATCCCTTGGAGAATATCGAAAAGAAGATGAATTTTATAGTCTTTAACTCCACTCCAAGCTTCTTTACTAAGACGAGGCGGCATCTGAGCAGTAAAAGTCGCTACTACCATCGCAAAAAACTCAGGAATAATAGGCTTAAGCAAGTCAAGCAATGCAAGAAAAATCTGACCTGCAACAAGGAATGATTCAGGATTTTTTTCCTGTTTACTGAGGGCAAGATACCAGGAAAACTGAGCTCTTGTAAACTGTTGTAAAGCCTCAATTTGAGCTAAAAACTCTGCACTACGTAGCTCAAGCTGAGCAAAATGCCCTTCAAGCTCCCACCACTGAGCGAGAATCCAATACTCCTTTCCAGCGAGACGAAGCTGCTCAGGAAGCTCAAAGGGGAAAGCACCCTCCTCATAAAGGGTCTTGAAAAGATTTCGTAGATGTTTGAGATAGTTAAAACTGGCTTGCACCTTAGCTTCCTCGCATTTTTGTTGCTGAGCCCAAGTCAATCTCAGACTTTCTCGTCCATAGCTTTCTACAAGTTTTGTAAATTTATCAGGAAGGATTGGTCTTTCCACTTCCTCTTTTCAAAAAGGCAGCAAACTGATTTTTCCCTCTTGTCCACTTAGAAAGAGTAAAAAAAGCAGAGTAAGAAGCGTATTTGGGCTTTTATTTTCACTTTGAAGGAGAAATTTTTGATCAAGTGTCAAAAGGGCTCAGACCTCTAAAAAACTTGCATTACAAGCACAGCGAATAAGCTCTTGTCTTCACCAAAGAATTTCTGGATGAAAGACAAAATATTGTGTTCCTTTTTCTTTGATCCAAGGCAAATTTTGAAGGAGCGTTTGAAGCTTTTCAACCAATACATCAGCATCAAGACACTTAAGCTCTTGAGGGAGGGCTCTAAGCTCTTTTGCTGAAAAACCAGCTAAAGTAGCAAGGGAGGCTCGATCCTCATCAGGAAGAAGAAATAAAATATCAATCCACTCTTCAAGTGAAAATTCAGAAGCAAGATCCCCTCTCATCAAAGCATACAGCAAAACAAATGCTAATGCCTCAGGAAACTGACCTTGATAATCCGAATAGCGAAAAAGTTTCAGGTTTTCTCCTGTTTTGAGGAAAAAGAGCTGAGCTGCATAAGGATTTTTGCTTTCTATTATCAAAGGGGAAGAAAGAACGTTTTGAAATTCTTCAAGTTGCTCAGGAAAGTGCTCTGCAAGCCAAACTGAAAAAGCTGATTGCTCAGGACAAAGGTCAATAACTGCCATAGGAAGTACTCTCCTTATCAGACGCTGCCCTGTTTCCTTTGAGTAAGGTACTTTTTGAAGAATCTCCTGCTGACTTAGAAGATTTCAAATAGTGTTTAAGGTTTCTACGATATTTGTAGTAAAGTCAAAAACCGATTTCCCTGCGAAATGCACCAGCTGATCTGTAAACTTTCCCTCTTCATCTATAAACTGCTCATCAATAGGGAGTTGATAAGTTTTCACCTTCTCCAAATGCTCTGGACTAAGAAGGGGATTCAGTCTTTGGATTCCATTATCCTTTACGGTATCAATCCCTGAAGCCCCAAAAATCGGGATCGACTTATTGATCACTGGGATAATAATTTTTTTGCCGAGATGTTTTTTATATCTTTTATCGTTTTGGTGTACTATGACCCCAACGTCAGAAAAAAGAAGCATGGGATCTGTCACAACCAAAGGGAAAACATCATTTTTTGTCTCCACAAAGCATTTGACCTCAAGCTGAAGCTGTTTTTCTTCTCTTCGTTCAATATCCTCAGGAGCAACGATAGTTTGAGTACTCACATCTCGCCAAACAAGCTCCTGGGTCCACTTTCGGAGTTTTTTTTCTTCAATCGAAGTTAAAAGCTTTTGGAACTGAGGATGATAAAGATTAAAATCATACTGCTCAAGCTGAGAACAAGAAAAAAGCTGATTCAAGAGAGAGATTTGTTTTTTGAGGAGTTTCTGCTTGTGAGTTGCAAGTCTATGACGCTTTGCAGAGGGAGGAAGCTGAGTTTTGGAAGCTAGTAGCTTAAAACTTCCATCCATTCTTGTGGAGGTAAACAAAACAGGAAGAATATTTTTTCCTAGTTGCTGAGCTTTTCGTTTTCGTTCGAGAGACAGCTGGAGAAGCTGAGTGGCATTTTTCCCATTAATCTTTTCATAACTAGGAAGGAAAACTGGGAAGAAGGCATCAGCTTTTTGAGTTTTTGAAGGAAGTTGAGTAGGGCTTTGATAGTTTTTGTTAAGTTTCATTATAAGGAAGGGAAAAACAAACAAAAGATTAATCTACACGGTAAGTATAGAGCTTGTACATCAGATAGAAAAGAAAGGTGCAAGCAAGAATGAGCATCATATCTTCCAAGGGTCCTACCTTTACTTTCTCAGCATCTGCAACAACAAACTTTTTCCCATCACTACAAATCGCCTCTACAGAATAATAAGCATAGACATCCTCTTCTGCGGTAGTATCAAAAGGATATTCAAATCTTGGAATCTCTGTTTCTCCAACAAACTGTTTATTACTTCCATCGGCAAAATCGGATCTATACACGAGGTATTTTTCTACATTCTTGACCTTATTTCGCATGAGGTAGTATTTATTTCCTATTTTTTTGGTGCTGAATTGGATATTTTTGACAACACATGTTGGTTGATCTACAATAATTGGGGCAGCAGGATGATCTGTAGCAGGATCTTCTTCCTCAGGAAGCAAACTCCCGGAAAGCACTTCACCAATTGCTCCTGTTCCTCAGAGAATAGGCATATCAAACTGAATAATCTCAGAAGGCAAACCCTCGGGAAGATGTTCTGGGGTCGTTGCCAAAATTTGGAAAAAGTAGGATTTCCCATATGAGAAACCAGAAAGAGTCGCCTTTGGCTCTTGAGTAAAAGCCAGTCCTGCAAGCTCTTCTTTACTGAGACCATACTTGATTGCATAGTCCTTACTCGTTCCTCCAAGTGTAATCCAAGCGAGGTCAAGTGTCTTCGCAACATCAGGGTTTAAACTGATTTTTACCTCTCCAATCCTAATATGATCTCTGACAGAAAAGCTCAAAATATCATCATATTTTTTGGTAAGCGTGGAAGCGATTAGTTCAGTATTGAGCGTGATAGTTCCAGTGCTCGTAAGCATAATTTCTTTGGTAAAGAGTCCATCTTTTTCTTTATCAAGAGGATAGTCCTGAAGCCCAGAAAAGATTAATTTTGCCGAACTCACACGAGTATCAGTAAATACTTCAAAACGGACTTTATCTCAGAGTTTGAGGTTTTGATTTGGAGTCATTGCGATAGATTTAAAGAGGTTATCCGAAAGGGGTTCATAGAGAAAAGTCCTCTTATCTGAGATTCCAACTATTTGATTATTGAGTGCAAGTGCCTTAAGTTCAAGGACATTTGTTCCTGCCTTGGTAAGAGGAATCGTTTCGTTGAGTAGTCCATTAGGATCTGTCATCCCTTCTTTGACCATCAGATCATTGAGAAAAATCTGAATACGTGAATTAGAAAGTTCAGGTGCTGTAGCCATAACACTCATGACCGATTCGGTTTCCTTTCCATTTTGAAGGGGAGAAAGAAGCTGGATTGTTTTGAGATTGAGCTGATCATCAGAACTCACAATAATTGTTGCTGATCCTACAATTTCATCTAAAATAAAATCCGAAATCTTAAGGCTAAAGGTTCCTGCTTTTTTGATTTGAAGCCCTTTGGAATAGGTTTTAGTTCCTTGGTTGGTCAGCTTCATCTCACCGAATCCATCTTCTGGAACAGTATAATCATGAGGAGAAATACCATTTCCTTCTATTTCAATAAAAAATCTTCCTTCATAATTTTTCATCACTTGTCCTTTCTTGATCGCTTTTACTGTCAGATCAACCGGCTGATTCACCTTAAAGCTTGAAGGATTTACTTCTACCTGAAAACTATCTGGATAGTCTGCTGCAGAGGTAAAGAGTCCGAGACTCAAAACTCCTCATAAGAACAAGAAAAGCAACTTTTTCATGGAAAAAAGAATTAAGGTAAAAGAGTATGATCATGAGCAGGATTGAGATTACCGACACTCAGTTCTTTTTCTACTGCTCCATCAAAAAAAGACACTTCCCCAAGCACTATTTGCTCTGCATCTCCAGAGAAGGGAAGCTGAAACCAACCTTCTTCAAGTGGAAGATTGGTAGTTTTTCCTAATATTCCAAGGATCCTTCCTTCTTTCTGAGTCAAAGATAGAAGATTGAAACCTGAAGCCTGATCGAGCTTAAACTCTACTTTCTCCGGATGATAGATCACCTCAAATGTTAAACGATCAGCATTTTGAGCTTGAGTAGAACCAAAGAGTTCAAACTGCTGGTTGTTGGTTTTGTAGGCAAGTCCTCGGTGATGTTCTTCTATTGTTTGGAGTTCTTGTAAATCAAGCACGCTTGCGGTCAATCTTGACCAATCACGAGTAAGCCAAAAGAGACTCAAAGCAAGGCAAGGAGCTACAACTAAAATAAGAAATGTTTTTAGATGTTGAGATGATTTCATAGAGTAATAAGAAACAAATAAGCGGCTGCCCACGAGGGGAAGTGTATGTAAATGTCTCTAAAAGTCAAATAGATTTGATCAGAAATCCATCATTATTTCTCTATAAATCTATAAAACTGAAGAACAAAACAAGTTTATAAAAAGTAAAAACAGTAGAAAACAAGGATAATCAAGCGAAAACTGAAACTCCACTCTTTTCTGATTGCAATTCAAGGCTCAATCCCTAGACTAAATCAGATTTTTTATCTTTTCTCACAAGCATGCTCAGGAAGGATATGCGTATGATTGCCTTGGATTTCGAAACTACTGGGCTAGAAGTAGCAAATGATGAGCCGATTCAGATCGGAATTGTAGAGTTTAATGCAGAGGGGCAGGTGATTGGTGGATTTCAATCCTTGATTCATCCTGAGAAACCGCTCAAGGAGCTCAAAAGTATTGTTAGCTTTATCACGGGACTATCTGTAGAGAAGCTTGCTCAGGCACCAAGTCGTAAAAAAGTTGCTGAAGAGATGGCTTCTTTTTTCGGAGAAAATACGATTATTATCGGGCATAATATCAGGTTTGATCTTGATTTTCTAAAAAAATATTTTCCTAACTTGAGATGGAAAGCGGAAATAGACACTTTTCGCCTTGCACAGAGCCTTATTCACTATGCTCCGAGTTATGCGCTAGAAATCCTCAGTGAAAGCCTGCAAAGTAAAGCAATCTTCCAAAAAATTCTTCAAGAACTTCATCTGAACCTCAATCATGATGCAACTTTTCATGATGCCTTCTTTGATGCAAAGCTGAGTATTGCTCTTTTTAGATACTTAGTAGAAAGAGTAAAGCTTCTGAGTGAAAAATATCCCCTACTTCCTACCTTGATCTCAGAGAGTGAGGGCAGTTTTGCTGAGCTTTTTCAAGAGCCAAGAGTAAAAATCTGAAAAGAAGAGCTCGTTTTGCCTGCACTCAAAAGAATTACTCCTCCACATACCCAGATGCTGAATGCCGACTACCCTTTCAGCTTCACAGAAACGTTACATGGCAAAAAATTTCAAGTTCAAGACCTAGAATTCAAAAAACTCCTCGCTTCTCTGGCAACGAATAAACGCACAATCTTTGCCTTTTCCAATCGTTCTAAGCTTGATATTGCCAAAAACCTGCTCAATGAGCTGGGGCTCAAGAATCTCGGTTTTGTCAAGGAAGAGCAAACCTTAAATAGCGAGTCCTTACAAGCTTTTGTGAAGAAAGGACGTTTTGAGGAGTCAGAATTTTTGTTTATATTAAAATATTTTTCACATCTGGAGCAAGGTTTGGGCGTCTTGGATTTAAATAGCAAGGGTGACTACGAAATCTATACCGCACTCAAAGATCAGAGATCAAGTGTAGATTATCCCGTGATCTTAGCAACACATGGCGGACTATTTTCGCTTTTGGAGCAAAAGGAGAGATATGCGGGATATGATGTGGTTTTTTTTGACTGTGAATGGCGATACAAGAGCTACAATTTCTATCTTTCACGTCCCTATGATCTCAACTACACACTCAATTATCTTGATATGCTGAGCTATAAATTCCGCTTAGAGACTGAACTTTCTCCTTCAGAAGAACAGAACAAAAAACTGAATCTTTTTGAGGAGTTTAAGCAGTTTTTCACGATGTTTATGGGGATTTTGGGGCAGGAAACGAAAGCCTTTTTCACTAATACTGATGCTAGCCAGCAAACACTTCCTCCCCTCAAAGGCAATCTTTCCTTTTTCCAGACAAATAAACTTTTGGAGAGATTTAGAGAATGGAACCCAGTTTTGGAAGAACTTTTAGAAGCTGGAGAGTTTAAAAGTATCTGGAAACAGGTCGAGCATATGGAAATCATTTTTGAGAATATGATGCTGGTGGAGAAAAAAATGTACAGCAAATCAGGATTCTATTTTATTTATGCAGAAGAGGTCAAATTCACCAATCGAGAAGAATTTTTGGAAGAATTCGCAGGACATCAGGTAGTCTTTCTCTCGCATACTGATAGTAGCTTACCACCTTTGATCTCTTTTGAAGAAGAAAAAAAAGCTGAATCAAGCTTTTGAATCGAAGCTAAAGAGCAAGAGATCCAGCTTTCAATAGACAATTCTGAAAATAAAGAAAAGAAAAGCAATAAAAAAGAAGAGGATAAAAGCAAGATTTTCCATCTCAGCAAAACACCATCAGTCCTAAAAGCACTTGAGCACTTTGATCTCCAGCAGATTCCTAATGGACTGATCTTTATCCTCTCAGTCAAGAAAGAGGAAAGCAAGGCGCTCTTTGAGGCGATGATTGCTCAGGACTTGGATCAGACTTTTTTACTTTTGGTAGAAAATATCACCTGAGGAAGCGGGAAAAATCTCTTCAAAGCGAAAATGCAAGGTCCGAAGGTTGTCATCGGAGGGTATAATTTTTTGCTCCAACTTTTTGCCGAAAAAATTGCAATTTCGCAGCTGATTATCTATAATAGTAAATGAAATCAGCAGGATTTGATTTTTAGTGATATTTTGCGATATGGGCAAGAGCAACTTCTTTAATTTCACGCTTTCTGACCTTTGGAAACTCATCGGACTTACACTGATTTGTTTTTTAGCTTTACACCTGTATTTTTGGATATTTTGAGAGCAAGAATCCATGATCCAGGTTGATTATTTTTCACAAGAAGAAAAAGCTGAACACCCGAGTGCAGAACAACCTTTTCAAAAGCGAGACCATCTCTGCTTCAGTCAGCCTTCTTTATGTGAGAAAATTGTCCGAAGTGGCGAGGTAAGTGAAGAAGAAAGGCTTGATTATACCGCTCAATACCTCAAGATTATCAACTTTCTTGATCAACATCTCCAGAAAGGAGGGGATATCAAAGAATCCTTCCAAACCCTCATTATCAACGGAGAAAAAGGGAAAAGAAGGGGCGGTGCGACCTGGAAAAGAATTACGATGAACCTCGCATCTCTGGGCGATCCAAGCGAATTTTGGGGAGTTTTGACCCATGAATTTGGACATATTGTTGACCTTGGGGTCTTACAAGGTTTAAGCCGTACACAAAATGGCAACTATACAGAGTTTGGGAAAGTAAAGTTTGCGATTGATGATCCCTCTTTGGAATACTACCGCTACTCCCGAGAAAATGAAACGATCAGATCTGCAACAGCAAAGAAAAAGGATTTCTGTAGTGGCTATGGAATGAGTAACCCTTTTGAAGATTTCGCTGAGTGCCACAACCTTTTCCTCAATAATAAAAAGCTTTTCAAAGCTATGGCAGGAGAAACTCCCGTGATGAAGAATAAATATAATTACTTTGCCAATCTTTTCAATAATCAAGTGCTGCAAGTGGGAGATCATGAGCTGCTTTACAAGGAGTGGAGACCTTGGGATACGACCGTGATTTAGAAAAAAACAAAAACCTGAGCTCTAAAGTAGAACGTTCTTTTCTTTGCTTTCAAAGCATTTTTCTACAAAAGGGAAAATGATCACTTCTTCAAGGGTAATTCTCTCTTCTTGATCTCTCAAAGATCTTTCCATAACTTTAAATTTTTATTTTATACAAAAAAGTAATAGTCTCTCCTAAAAAGCCAAAACCTTTTGCCAATAAAAATTTTTCCGCTTAGCTCCTATGATAAAGTGAAAAAAAATTCTGCTCAATCTGCTTCCAAAGCACTCCTTCCTCCATCTCCAGCAGCTCAGCAATAAAGCTTCCAAGTTCCTTGACTCTCTGCGGACTATTGAGCTGCCCACGAAAGCACTGCGGTGCGAGATAGGGAGCGTCGGTTTCGATCAGAATTCTCTCTATTGGAAGGGCTTTTAGGCTTCTTCTCAAATCTTCTGCCTTGGGATAACTAACATTTCCACAAAAGCCCACAAAAAGTCTAGGGAAAAGCGGTAATAAAAGCTGAAGCTCTCTCTCTGTATAGCCCCAGCAATGGAAATAAATCTTCAGGTCCGTGTAATGTCTCAAAATCTCAACAGTCTCTTCAAAAGCCTCTCTTGAATGAATAACCAGTGGAAGATCCAGTTCTCTTGCAAGTTCACATTGAGCGGTAAAAACGTTTCTTTGAAGCTCAAGCGTTTTTCTCTCTTGATCATAATGAAGATCGATTCCACATTCTCCTATTGCAACGACTTCCTCAGGATGAGTAAGAATCTGTTTTTTGAGCATAGCAAGAAAATCGCTTCGCACTTCTCACAAGCTTTCTACATCGCAAGGATGGAAGCCAAGAGCACATTTTACCCAGCAAGCAGGAAAGAGTTTCGCACTGCTTTGAGCGATTTCAAGCCCTCTGCTATTATAGTCAGCACTTGCTCAGGCATTGACGAGTCCTTTTCCTCCTTGTGCAATAAAGACCTCAAGATGAGACTTCCAATCTGGGAAAAGTATTTCTTGATTGAGATGAGTATGGGCATCGTAGAGCATGAGAGGTCATTTTAGCTAAAAGAAAACCCTCTACTCAGAGAGGGGAAGAGCAAGGGCATATATCTCTTATTTTTGGTAAAGATGCTTTGCATAGTCAAGAATATCTTCATGCATCTCTGGAGAGAACTGAAGTTTTACAGCAGCTTCACAGTCTTTTTCTGGGTATTCTTTCGTTTTTGAAGCTTCGCCTTTCCATGCTGCTACTGCCTTACAGTAGTTGAAAGCAGGACTTTCCTCCTTGATAATATAGTGAGCTGAAAAACCAGGTCTAATATAGAGTTTTTCTCCTGAGATCTTCTGCTCACCAAGAGTAAAATTCAGATTTTTGAGGTCTTTTTCCTCCAGTTCTGGGAGATCAAAGAAAAGATAGCTTTCTCTTTCTTGTCCTTGATTGCTACCAATAGTCCTTCCTTTCTCAGTCCAGGTCAATTCTCTAAGGGTATTTTCTCCCGCATAGTAGTATTTTGGAAGATAGTTTTTCCCTGCATATTCAGCAGCGATCTCATTTTTTACCTCACCACTGATACTATGACTCCAGGTCAGTTGTACATAATTTTCCCTACTAGGAAAAGTAAAATATTCATCTTCTCCCCAACTCATACTAATCCAAGGGAGGATGCTCTGGGATTTGAAGCGGTAGATTTTACCTTGATAGTCAACTTTATGCTCTGTTTTTTCCTGCTTCTTGTCATTTAAAAAACTACTTACTGTACGGAAAAATTCAGCATCTTGAGTAAGCTTTGTAATAAGTCCAGTATTGTTTGCTTGAAGTGCAGATTGAAGCTCAGCTTTTTTCTCATTTTGAAGGGACTGTAGCGTCATAATTGCAGTATCTAAAAACTTTGGATCTTCTTTGATTTTGCTCTCAAGAGTCTGAAGTAAGGTAGCAGTCGGCTCTGAAAGTTCAGCTGTTGACTGGGCAAAGCTGACACCTCCTATCAAAGTAAGCATTCCCAAAAGGACTCGTGTTTTTCTCATTTTAGATCAAAAAAAGTAAAAAGTCAGATTTCACTTTATCGTTTTGATGCCAAAAAGCAACTCAAAAGCAAATAAAACTCTTTTCCTTTTCTCTTACTGCTAAAAACTAAACCTTTATCCGAAAGATATCGTAACAATTAGAAAGGACAGCTAAAAGCTACAGCAAAAAACTGACTTTTTCTCCTAAAAAAGAAAAACGCCACGTTATCTCAACGGAGCGTCTTTTTGATAAAAAAATAGCTTAATAATACTCAGCGTGTATGTATGTACTGAATGAGAAATAAAAATCAAGTGATTTTTTATAATACTTCAAGATTGTCAAAAAAATAGCACAAAACACTCAAGGTTTTTGCAATCCTTTCAATCCCCACAAAAAATAAAAAAATTACAATTTTTCCTCATCATCTCAATTTAAACTGGAGAGAGAAATATATTCAAAAGTTTTTTCCCTTGATTTCAGAGCTCAACTCACTGCGCTCAAAGCAGCAATCCTCTTCTCATAGAGGAGAGATACTAATCCAAAACTGAGTTTACATTCAGAATTTATTTTAAAAATCAGAGAACATGCATATTCGTCAAGCACAAGAGGAAGATCTGCAAGACTTTTTGCATCTCTTTCGGCAGATTGAAGCTCAGCATAGAGAAATGCTTCCGCGAAAGTATAGTAAGCCCGAGGAAAATAAGCTCAAAGAAGAATTCTTTGCACTTCTCAACACTCCAGAGGAGAAAATCTTTTTCCTTGAAAATGAAGACAAGGGTATCATCGGCTATATTCAAGTAGCTGTGAAACATGCGGGGAATAATAGCACGCTGAAAGACAGATACTACCTAGAGATTTCAACGCTCGTAATTGATGAAAAAGAGAGGAGAAAGGGCTATGGCGAACAGTTATTATTAGCAGCAGAAAATTTTGCTAGAGAACAAAATATTTTTGATATTCAGCTCAATGTCTGGGACTGCAATAGTAATGCTAATGCTTTTTATCAAAAACAGGAGTATCTCCCTATTTGCCAGTTTAGAAGGAAGGTTTTGAAGCATTAATATCTGGAATTAAAACAAACAAAGGAATATCAAAAAGAAAAATTGACAAAATCTGATTGCATTTCACTTACAAATCCATATATTCTTTCACTGAATCTTATTTTACTTCGTTAAAGAAGCTTTTTACAATGCCAAGGAGAACCGTTACCAACAGAAACATTGAAGTGATTTTGCTCCAAGACAACAAACATTTAGGAGAAAAATATGAAATTGTTGCTGTAAAGCCTATTTTCGCGAGAAATGTGCTTTTACCTCAGAATATCGCCGTCCTTGCTGATAAGGCAAATAAGAATAAATATCAGCAAAAAATGCAGGCTGCAGTCGCAGCGAGAGCAAAGAAAGCTGCTGGGCTTGAAGAGCTTTTCACAAAGATGAGCGAGAATGGCGGAGTAAAGCTTATTAGAAAGGTAAATAAAGACCATGTCCTTTATGCAAAAGTAAGTGAACATGATATCGCAGAAGCAATCAAGGAGATTTATGGAGTAGAAGTAGATGCTCATCATTTCAAACTCAAAAAGAAACTCAATGAAACAGGAACTTTCCTTGTGCCTTTCCTTTATAAAGAGATGAAAAAAGAAGTAACGGTCGTTATTGAGGCTGAAGCTGGAGCCAAAGAAGAAGCAAAAGTTGAGGAAAAAGCTGAAGAAGTGGTAGTAGAGAAGACTAAGGAAGAACTCAAAGCAGAAAGAGAAGCGAAAAGAGCTGCTGAAAAAGCTGACAAAATCGCAAAACTCAAGGAAAAATATAAGTAATCTTATCTTTCAAAAGAACAAAAGCTGATCTTCCCAAAAGGTCAGTTTTTTTTACTACAAAAAAAAGAGAATATACAGAACCGCATATCCTCCCTTTCTGAAAGAAAAAGGAAGTGATAGACTACCAAAAGAAGCCTCAAAGCGAGAGGATTCCGAGAAGTTCGGAACTATCTAATGCTCTAGGCAATCCTAAAGCTGTAAATTAGATACTTAAAGCAAAGATTGTTTAGAAAAAGGCTTATCACTTCACCTTTACGATAGTGAGTAAAAATAAGAGCGACAAGGAACTTTTAATCATCATCTGAAGCACTCAAGAGCTTACCTTGCTTTTGAGGAGAGCAGATCACGAATCTTTCTTTTCATCATTTATCAATCCTCATCTGAAGTTAAGATAATAAGCTAAATCCTTTTCTCAGAGCTTAAGCATAATCACGGTAGATGATCAAGCTAAAGTCCTCAAATAAAAAGCATTCTAAATACTTACTAGAGCATAACCTAGCACTTCCCCTTGAAAACAGGATTTATGATGTTTCCAAGCAAAAGTAGGAATCCCTTTCCCCTTTTGAAATGGGCTGAATCTCAGGAGAGAGAAGCCAGATAAAATCTGATTTCTGACTTTTGTTGTTTTCAAAAGCCGATTTTCTAAGCTGAAAGCACAAGTCTTTCGCTCAAAACTCGCTCCTTCTAAGGAGGATATAAATGATAACTTTTGGAGTCTTTTAAAGATCACTTCATTTTCTTTCCTTCAAGCTCTGAAACAAAAGTTTAAAAGCCTGGAGATCACCTTTGAAAGCAAAGCTTTAAGAGCTTGTTTCTTGATGACGGTATTATTATATTCAGAAATGAAAGAAATTGCAAATTTTTGATGACTTTTTTGATTAAAAGTTTTCTAGCTTGAGAACTAGACTTTCTAAGGATCAAAAATTTCTTCCTTGAAAAAAATCAGCTTTTTTTTAAAAAATAAAGTTACTTATTCTCTTTTAGAAAGATAGTCTATAATAAAACTTTTCACTTCTTCATGATTTTGATATCCTCACCGATAGGCAGTTTCTTTCGTATCTTTCCCATAGTTAATATTCCCAGCCCATCCTCAAAAATTTTTATACAGTGCTTCACAAATCAATCCATTACCAAAGAAGTCTAGCTCTTTTTCTTCACAAAGGATTAAAAGATTTTTATAACTTCCATAAAGTTCATCACTTATGAGAGAACTTTTGTTATGCGGAAGTTGAACAATAATAAAATCGCCATCAAATAAGATTTCTTTCTTGCTTAATGCTTCTTTCGCTTCTTTTTCATGCTGGGAAGTAATTCCTTGCGCTTTTCTATCCAGGTAGCGAATATATTCAATATGCTTCCATTGCTCTTTAGGATCATGAATTCCATGCTTTTCTAAAGTTCTGAGCATTTCTGGAATATATCCACAATCATTAGCTGCGATAAGTTCATCTTCTAAATCAGGTTTTACTCCTATATAATCAAGGACTTGAAGCAATGAAGCTTGATTTTTAGCTGCCAATTCTCAATGATGATCAATCACCCCTACCTTTTTGTACCTTTTTTCTCCAGCTCCTGTAAGCTCAATAGCAATTGGATATTTCCCTTGTTTTAAAATCTGAATAATTTCTTTATCATAGGCTTTAATTTTTGCTCACCAAGCTAAGTTTTTATCTAAAAAAGAAATTCAATTTTCAGAAAGTCTTTTTTTGATTTGCTGCATCTCTGCATCTTTTCCTCCTAGCAGGAAAATAGGTTCTCTATTGTTATTCATAAGATGTATAAAATAATATAATATACCCCCATTATAGTTATAATTCTTTATTTTGTCAAAATTTTACTTAAAATGTCATGTTCGTATTGCAGCAATTAGGTTTATATATCAAATTTGTTTTCTTTTCAAAATCAGAAAGCTTGCATTTCAACTTGGAAACGCTAGGATAGCGGGAGTTTTCCTTTATTATCAAAATTTTTATCTTTTTTTTGACTTCAATGCTCCTTGCCTGTGTAAAACCGAAATGAATTTCCAGTTTTGATGTGGTAAAAATCATTAGGACGCATTTTCAGGAAAAGGTCTGACATAGTGGAACGCTGGATCCGATGGCAAGTGGGCTGATGATTCTTGGAGTTGGGAAGGGGACGAAAGAGCTAACTTCTTTGATTGGGCTTGATAAGAGTTATGAAACGACGATTGATTTTTCGCTTCTGACCGATACACGAGATGCGAGTTTCTGGGAGAAGGAAGAGAGATTTGAAGTCGTTAAGTCTAAGGAGGCTTGATCAGCATGTTTTCTTAAAAAAGAAGGGAAACTGATTTCTGCCCCAAGTTTGGATCAGATTTCTCAGCTTTTAGACTCTATCCTCTTTAAGGAAGAAAAAGAAGTCCTGCTTCCTTTGCCGACCTTTAGTGCAAAAAAACAGAATGGGAAAAGACTCTATAAAGATGCGAGAAAAGGAAAAGCGGAAATCCAAGAAAAACCAATGAAAATCTATGCTTACGAAATTTTAGACTATCACTTCCCTCTTTTGAAGCTTAGGCTTGAAGTCGGCTCTGGAACCTATATTAGAAGTATTGCTTATTGGCTTGGTCAACAGCTCGAACTTGGAGGGGCATTAATTCAGTTGGAGAGGACCAGCACCGGAAAGTTTCAGCTTTCTGATATTGGAACGCAAAACTGTGCAAAAGGCAATATCAAAGGTCAAGAAAGAACAATTTATTTTAGGGAAATTATTCAAAATCAGATATAAAAAAATAAGCCCGAAAGCTTACCCTCCTTCCCCATCAAGAAGATAAGGGAGACAAGTTGAATTACTTCTTTTTTTATCAAACTGGGGCGATTGACGGGAATCGAACCCGCGACCCTCGGGACCACAATCCGATGCTCTAACCAGCTGAGCTACAATCGCCATTTCCCAACGAGGAGAACTATAATGAATAGAGCTAGGATTTCAAGTGATTTATGAGAGAAATAAGGGGAAGGAAAAGTGTAAAAAATTAACCTTCTTCTAAAAGCTGCTTTTTTATACTTCTTCCATTGAGAAAAACTAAGGTATCCATATCTTCAGGTGCCCAATGTTTCCCAAAATGTTCTAGCTGATTGGAATGATGGAAAGGAACAATATATTTCTGATGAAAACTACTATAACGCTTGTTAAACTCCTCCATAAAATTTCCATTTTTGATAATCGGAGAAATCAAAAAAATATCTTTATCGGTCATATGAAGATCGCTCAGCCATTTACAGAGATAGTCTACATAAAAACGAATGCTTTCCAAAACCAGATTTTTTGCTAAGGGGTTATGATCAATCTCTTCAGAACTCTTATATCGATATTTCACGATTTGATTATCCTTATACATCTGCATGAGAAAACTGATCCCAAAGTTGATATGCTCAATCTGCTTGTAAAACCCATCTTCTACGGCAATTACCTTGCAATAGCTCTCCTTGATATAGAGGAGTAAAAAGGAATCACGACCGAGCTTTCTCTTGAGAAAAGAAAGGGTTTTGAAACTTTCAGGTCGCAGGTGAATATTTTTCTGATTGAAGACATTTCCATAGCCTTTATTAAACTCTAGAAGCGTATTTCTATTGAGATAAATAAAGTATAAACGAAAAAAAAGCTGACCCTTTTCCCCGATAAGGAATTTTTTTGGTTCGCCATTGACAAAGATCGTATCAATATTGGTAAAGAGAAGCTCTTCTTGAGTAATTCCCTTGAGATAGTTCAGTCTTTCTTGGATGATCCCATTTAAATCTTCAATAGTAAAGGATTCCTCTACTTCCTTAAAAATATCAAAGCGGAAAAAATGAAACCTCGCATCATCAAGGAGAAAATGATGTTCGTAGTGCTGGTGCTGGAGCGTATCGGCAATAATGCTTTGCAAGTCCTCATACCTTTCATAGACCTGCATCCCAAATCTTTCCTGGAATTTTACCACACAGAATTTGGGGTGTTTCGGATCATAAGCCTCCCTCCAGAGATAAAACATCAGCAGTTTGATAAAATAAAATTAGTAATTGATTATTTAGAATACCTATACTATTTTAAACAGGAATTTATTTTCAAATTTTACACTCTGAATTTTGAATTTTACATTCTAAAACTCTCCACTTTTAATAGTTTTCCAATACTTTAATTCTGTCTTCAATACTTGGATGGGTTTGTAAGAGTCCAGTCAGCTTTTTTAGAGGATTTACGATAAACATCGCAGCCATTTCATTGTTTTTGAGAGGAAGCTCAGGGTTCGAGGAAATTTTTCTCAAGGCAGAAATCATCGCTTGATTATCTTTGGTCAGCTCTACACTTCCTGCATCAGCAAGATATTCTCTCTTTCTGGATACGGCAAGCTTGATAAGAGGATAAAAAATATAACCGAGAAGCATTAAAACAAGCCCAATCAATGGTAAAATATTTTTCCCTTTACTGTTGGAGTTTCCCCTTCCACTTCTGATCAGAATTTCTCCTAGTAAAGTAACTGCTCCAATATACAGCACCATTACCAGCATCAAAAGCGAATCTTTATTGAGAATATGGGTCAATTCATGAGCAGCCACCGCTTCAATTTCTCTTTTTTCAAGCTTATTCAAAAGTCCTCTCGTAAAAACAATCCAAGCATCAGAAGCCCTCCAACCAAGAGCAAAAGCATTCATCCCTCAGTTCTCAATAATTCCGATCCTCGGCACCGGAAGCCCCCTAGAAATACAGAGATTCTCTACGATATTGTAAATTTCAGGATTCTCTTGTCTCGTAATGGGTTTTGCTCCAGAAAAAGCAAACATTAGCCTCCTTTCAAAGAAAAAAGAAATCAGAAGCCAGACCATCAAAAGAGGTCCAAGCAGAAGAAGCACGTTTTCTGTCTCAGCAAGAGCAGTATCTCGCCTTTCTTGAAGGTTTACCTTGACTTCAGAGATCGGGTTAGCATACTCATCATATACCGTAGCCTCCCCGGAAATCGAGAAAAATAGGATCAAAAAAGCTAGTCCCAAAAAAACAGGGAAAAGAAGCACTAAAAGCCAGGTTTTTAATCTATTGTTCCATATAGATGTCTGTAATCCCTGCATACAAAAGAGGAAAAAGATAAACAAAAGATTTTCTACCGCATCATCTTACAGTTTCAGAGAAAATTTTCAAAGGATTTTTCAGGAACAAGTCCTCATTTTTAACAAAGGAATAATAATCCCCTTGAGAGTAGAGTTTTCGTTTTTTCTTTGTAAAAAAGTGATAATTTGAATCTCTTATTTCCCAGTAGAAATAATTGTCTGAAGTAATTGTATATAATCCATATTTTATTGCAAACAGTTTCCTTGATGTTTTTTAAATTTTCTTGAATATTTAAAAAAAGCCCCAATCAAGCAGGACTTTTCTCTTAAGATTTCCAAGTGAAAGATTATTCTTCCTTCTCTTCAATCTTTTTTACCACGTCTTCAAGACTTCCTTTTGCTTTTGGAGTTCTTTTCGCTGGTTTGTCTTCAGCATCAGCTGATTTTGGTTCCAAATCCTTCATAGAAAGTCAGATTTTTCTATTTTTTGGATCAATGAGGATCAATTTTGCTTTTACGATCTGTCCAAGCTTCACGATTTCGTTTGGGTTATTCACTGATTTCTGAGAAAGCTCGCTCAAATGCACGAGTCCATTGATATCTTCATATACTCTCACGAATACTCCATAAGGAACGTATCTCACGATCTCTCCTTCGATAATATCTCCAACTTGGTATCTCTTTGGAAGTTCCTCCCATGGATCTCCCTTGAGCTGTTTACTAGAGAGCGAGATTTTTCCATTTTCAAGACCGATCACTTTAACTTGCATCTTGTCTCCAATGTGTCCGAGTTTATCAATATCGTTCACGTGTCCGTAGGTAATCTCTGAAATATGCACAAGTCCTTCAACCGTTCCTCCAATAGTCACGAAAAGTCCGTAAGAAGAAACTCCAGAAACCACTCCATCAAAGATCTTTCCAACTTCAAGTTCAGCAAGCACCTTTTCTCTTTCTTCTTTGAGCGCTTCTCTTTCAGAAAGGATGATTCTTCTGTCCTCTTCATCAATATTGATCACTCTCACTTTGATTTCCTGTCCGATCAGTTCAAGAAGTTTATCAAAGATTGCATCCTGATCTCCGTCTTCTACTCTAGGATAGTGAATAGGAGCAAGTTGAGACAATGGGATGAATCCCTTGATACCGTGCATATCGATCAAAAGTCCTCCAAGATTTGCTTCGGTAGGAACCACGGTAATGATTTCATCTTTTTCAAATTTTGCAATCACTGACTTCCATACATCGTATTGGAGAAGTCTTGTAACGGATACGATATAGTATCCATCTTCATGTCTTACTGCAGGATTGATGATTTCAAGCTCAAGTTCAGTAGATGGATTAAGATCAAACTGAGATCTCTTGAGTTCTTTCGCTTCTTTGGAAAGAATCACTCCAGTAAATGCACCATTTTCACAGTTTACGAGAACTCCGTTCTCAATTTCTTTAAGGATGGTTCCTTTTACCTTTTGCCCTTCCTTGATTACAGGAACGGTAAATTGGCTTGCCACTGGGGCACTAGCTTTTTTAGCCATTAGAATATAAAAATAAAGAAATAAAAGAATAATAAATCCTCTCTATCTCTCCTTTGAAAAAGGAGAGAAATGCTCTCAACATTTCCCCTCTTTTTCAAAGAGGGGCTAGGGGTGATTTATCAAAGACTACACTTTTAGTCCGATTTTTTTTGAGATTTTTGTATAGGCATCAAGATCTTTCCCTTTGAGATATCTCAAAAAGCTTCTTCTCTTTGCTACCTTCTTCAAAAGACTTCTCTTAGCATCATAGTCCTTTGCATTTGCAGCCACATGCGCCTGAAGCATTGCGATTTCATCAGATAAAATCCCGATTTGCATTTCTGGAGACCCGGTATCTTTATCGTGTCTTTGAAATACATTTTCCTGTGTTGTTTTTGCCATTTGGATAATGGATTTAAAAAAATAAAATGAAAGCTGATCAAACCCCACAGTAAAGCTCCTCAAACGAGGAATCCTTACCACCAAGGAATGTCACCTACTCCTGGCCGGAATCGAACCAGCATCTAACCCTTAGGACGGGCCTATTCTATCCATTGAACTACAGGAGCTGAAGCCGAATTTTAAGGCACAAAAAAATGCGAACAAAAAATTCTTTTACTTATACTTTTTCTAGAATGAAAATCAAGGGAAGATATAATCTCTTGACATACATAAAAAAACGTTACAATCTTTTCATTTCAACTTGACTCTCTCTTTCTGAAATCATTATAGTCAAAGTGAAGATAAAAAAATAATCAACAGACCGAAGTGCTCAAAGTCTGGCTCTCTGCTAAAGAGAGTTTAATAGGAGCGCAAAATAGTCATGAAAAATAAAATTGTAGGATTTAGGGGGTGCGATTTCTGCGAACTGCAAGATGAGATTGAGTTTTTTCTTGAACAAAAAAATGTCAAGATCACGGCAATGAGCATGACCTTTAATTCGTTATTAGATCGCATCTATATACTCATAACCTACGAAGAAGAGGGCGAATAAGCTCTCTTTCTCTTTTAGCAAAAAAATTACTCAATAAACTGCTTAAAGTCTGAGAAATTCTCAAACGACTTATATACTGAAGCAAATCTGACATAGACCACAGGATCAATCTCCTTGAGAGCGAGCAAGATATCATCTCAGATTTTTTGGCTTGAAACCTCTGCTCCCTCCGCCTGCCAAGAAATTTCTAAATTATTGATCAAAGTATCGATCATCTCTGGACTAAAAGGTCTCTTTGCAAAGGCAAGCAGGACAGCTTTTCTCAGCTTTGCTCTATCATAAAGCTCTTTGGTTCCATCTCTCTTTACTACCATCAACTCTGTAAGCCCAATCCTCTCAAAAGTCGTGAATCTATGAGCGCATCTCTCACATTCTCTCCTCCTTCTAATGATCGCCCCCTCCTCAATCATCCTTGAGTCCACGACTTTGGAATCCATATTTTTACATTTCGGACACTTCATACTCGTTTTTGAAAAAATTTAAAAAAAGTATATCATTCTCTGCAATCAAATCAACATCCCCCTTTTGAAGGGATAGGAAGGGAGTTCTTTTCAACTTTCCATTCTTTTACAAATCAGCATCCCCCTTTTGAAGGGGGAAGAAGGGGGTTCTTTTCAACTTTCCATTCTTTTACAAATCAGCATCCCCCTTTTGAAGGGGGAAGAAGGGGGTTCTTTTCAGCTTTCCATTCTTTTCTTTTATACAGAAGAATTAAAAAATAGACTGATTTTGGATTGCTGGGCTTTCCTCCTCAGATAAGTTATGATTAGATTTCTGGACAAACTCCTCTATCGTGAAATCAAACTCCTCCACCTCTATAAACAGCTTTTTGAAATGTAAAAAGTAGAACATTACCAAAGCGGTCATCCTCACATCGTTTTTACAGTATTTCTTGAATTCCTCTAAGAACTTTTTATCACCGGTTTCCTGATACTTATTCCATAAAACTTCCCCCTCTGCACCTGAAGAAAGGGTTTTTTGCACCCCAACTAGCGCTTCTGAAAGTTTATTGAGCCCAATTCTTCTCTTGGTAAGCTTCTGAAAAAAGACATAGAGATCAATGCTTTTCTGATTAAGGATCTCAATCTCAGGATCACCATAGCCAGCATTCCATACCGAAACCGGATTATCAAACCAAATCTGATTAAATCCCACGATATAGCCATCAAAAGCGAGCATCTTATCTACAAAACCTTTCAGATCCTCCTGCATGATACATTCATACTCCATCTTGTCGCCATTGGGATACATTGCATAAGCAAGAAGGAATTTCGCTGATCTAAGGTCATCAATCGTCGTTGTTTCAATATCGTAAACCAAATAAGGCTTATCCAAAATCTGAGAATACTGTCCCGTTTTAAATTCATCCATCAAAATCTGCTCAATCGTTTTCTGTCAGACTTGTCTTTCTTTTTTGGAAATATATTTGATAATAAGTGACTGTAATGAAGATTTTTGATCAAAAGGCAAAACGACTTCAATTTTATCTACTTCATCTGCCAAAATAAGCTGATCATCCTGCCTTGAAACTCTAAAATTCACATCTCAGCGCTGAAAATAGTAGATATGATTCCCCTCACGAAAACAGAGTTTGAAAAAATCATTCGCTCACTGACATCTCTCCTTTCTAATAATCGAATAAAAGTGGGGAATGAAATTATTTTGGATCGTGGTCAAATCTTTGAGTGAAAATCTTTTATACATAATGAACAAAAGAAACAAAAGCTGAATCAGAGTGTAGGTTTTATCTTGTGAATTGCAAATGATTTTGAAAGTAGATGCTTGTAATGCTTGGTATTATTTGGTATTAAGACTTATTTCTCCCATAGTTTTTAATCATCGCACTAAACCTCTCCCTTTCTGGACTCTGACGAAAAACTCGTTTCTCTTGATCATCAACCTCGCTTGACCGGATAATTGCTCCTTTTTTGAAGGTCGCAGGAAGATCAATCACCCTCTGATTCTTAGAACCCCTAAATTTCAAATTCAAATCCAGCAAATCCTGCTCAAACCTTCCATCAATCAACACATCCAAACTCCTAAGGATCTCCTCGGTATGTGGAAGATTCGGAACCATCAGCTCGCTGATAAATTCATAAGTAAATCCTGAATAGCACCAAATCGTTTTCTCTGGAAGCGCTTTACGAACTTGGGAAATAAGATTTCGGACTTCAGATTGATTTTCTGGAGCGAGTGGCTCCCCTCCAAGCAAGGTTAACCCAGTGATATGATCAGCTTTTAACTCTTTAATGACTTGATCAATCGTCGCCTGCGTAAATTCCTGACCAAACTTAAAATTCCGAGCCTCAGCATTAAAGCATCCAGGGCAAGCGTGATGACAGCCACTCACAAACAGCGAAACCCTAAGCCCAGGTCCATTAGCAGTATCCATTGTTTTTATGGTTCAGTAGTGCATTTTATCAGTGAAGAAAGAAGAGCTAAAAGTGAAGCGTTTTTTCAATATACAAAAAAGCTCTTCCTCCAAAAAAAGATCGGAAAGAGCCTTTTCTTTTATGCCTGTGAGTATTGAATATCTTCCAAGGCTTTCTTGAATGCTACACTTGGGGTAAAAATCACTTTAGGTTGAATGGTTTTAGTATTAAACTTAGACTTGTCCACAACTCCTTCACTTGAGAAGCTGATACGGAAAGTCCCAAACTCTCCAAGCTGCACGGATTCTCCATTGACTAAATGCTTTGGTAAGTTCTCTACGAGGTTGTCTATCACATTCCCAATATCTCCTTTGGTAAGAGATGATTGAAGTTCAATTTCTTTTGCTAATTCTTTTTGCCCTACCTTCCTAGTTGCAATAGGATTAGCATACCACTTCTTATCATCTTTCTTAAGGGGATTTGCCTTTTCTACGAGTTTGTATTGCATGAGTATCTTGGTAAGAGAATAAAAGCCGTCCTTGGTATCGGACAGCTTAGTTCTACGATTATCTCATCCATTGTCAAAGGATTTTTGAGAAAAAGAAAACTCGCTCGTTACGAGGGAGTTGGAAGAATTTATCAAAGGGTTTTTATATCAACGAAGAATGTTATTCAATATCTATAGAAAAAGGTGTAGAATAAATTCCATCATAATACATGACTGGTGTTCCTGGATTATTTCCTATAACCGTATAAAACTTCTGACTTCATTCCTCATAAAGAACTATTCCTGGATTATTATTTGAACAATCTCCATTAACTATTTCATTAACATCATAAATTTTAAGTTTCGCTTCATTATAAAGTTTATTCAACTTTTCTCCTAGTCCAGCAATCCATGAAATATTTCAATTCTTAAATGTATTTCAAAAATAATGTTCTTTAAGGCAATACTTTTTATCTAACCAAACTTCACTTTTTTCAATAATATCGTTAAAACTTAGGTCTTTACCAATATTATATTGTGCTATTTCGTATTTTTCATATTCCCTTCAAGTTTGCTCTTTGATATAAATTTTTCAGTTCTCAATAAACAATAAAGGAGTTTTTGTCATAAAAATAAAGGAAAATGGTTTATATTTAATTTCATACCATCTACATTTTCATTCCATTGGCTGTTTAAGTCGTTCACTATCTACATCTTCACAGCTAAACATAGAAGGTTCCTTATCTTTTGTATCAAAATAATCTCAAAAGGTAGCATAAAATCAAACTGCTTGAGCAATTCCTAGATCGTCTAATGCTCAAAGGTCTTTGATCTGAAAATCATTTCCTGTAAATATATATTGACTGATACTTATATCTGTTTCAGATTCTTTTATTATAGACGCCCCTGATACAACAGTCATTTCTTCTCCCTTTTTTGCTTGCTCTTCATATTTCTCTAAAAAACCTGTTGGAGAAAAGACATAAAGCATAGCAACCATTCCACAGCATACTACAAAAATTATTCCCCAGAGCCACTTATTTCTCATCTTAAACAGTACATAATATAAAAAGTTTATTCTGAGAGTATAGCTTTAATACAGATATTTTCAATACAAAATAAGGAGGAATCTTAAATAAAGACTCCTCCTTTGCTCTTAAATAATTATTAATACCTTAATATAAGCACAAAAAATTGTAATTATTCATGATATTAAGATTCAAGAGAGCATCAATAGACATAGAATTTACATTATCAGCATAAGACCGACTTCCATTAACAATATTCTGATTTACATCAGTGTAGTAAACCGTAGATGTTGCTTTATCTCCCGTCCAGTCAATATCCCAAATAATAAAATAGTGTCCCGTTGTGCCGACACTCCCTATATATAGGAAAGGTGTGTCATTATAAGCACGATGGTCAAGCATGATATCAACAGCTCCATCTTTATCATTCTTTCCCACGCGACGATACCAAGATGCGATAGCATACTTGGGAGCATCATACTTCTTGCAATACCAATCTAATTTGGTAATCAAACTAGAATTCCCACAAGAACTTTTTACATGACTAATTTTACCATAATAATTACTATTAAAAGGATAATTATAGTCACCTTTCCCTCTCACAATAGCAGCCGCTGCAAGCACATAAGATGTCCAACTGCACTCTTTAGCTTTTTGTTTATAGTGCTGATATTCATCTTTATAACGCTGATTAACCTCATAAGTCTGATGAGTATACTCGGTTCTAGCTCGCATTTGAGTTTGTTGTGGAGTTGATTGTGCTTCAACTTTATTTGAAGCAAGAGGAGCCATAGGCTCATTGTCCATCTTATCACACGAACTGAAAGACAGAACTGCGAAGATCATTACTGCTAGCGAATACACTAGCTTTTTAATTTTACTCATATTTTGTATTTGTTTTCTGAACCATCTAAGTGGAGATAGTTCAATTTGTTTTATTAGTTAAGATAGTCCACTTCCTACCCTTTGGAGATTGTGAGTAACAAAGTCATCCCCTAACTTCGGAAGCTCGGCTCACTATCGTGAGGCAAACTTCATTTTTATTTCTTTTATTTTTTTGTTGCAGAGACTTTTATAGTCTTTTTGAGTGCTATTACAAGCCTTTTTTAAAAGCTCTATTTCTATAAAGCTTTTGGAGATTGACTTTTAGAGAGCCTCTTCAAAAAAATCCTTTTCAAATGAGCGATTTCTTCCCTCCCCTTTTTGATACCTATTTCCGACCTGATGGAAAGAAATTTCCAACCTGATAGAAATTTACAAACGACAGGTCAGAAATTTATCAGCGACCTGATGAAAATTTATAAACGACCTGACGGAAATTTCAAAAAGAAAAAGCCTACACCTAAGGCAGACTTTTCTTTAATCATAGGAAAACTAAACTAACTCACATGCAAGACCCTCTTTGAAATCTCCTTCGTCTTCCCAAGATTCCAAAAGTTTTCTCCTAAATAGCCACAAGTCCTACGAGTCACATTCATCTTTCTCTGATCTTTGTTGTGGCACTGTGGACATTCTCGCTCCATATCGGCATTGACTATGATTTCCCCCTCAAATCCACACTCATGGCAATAGTCAGATTTGGTATTAAATTCTGCATACATGATATTGTCATAGATGAAGCGAACAAGCGTTTCCAAGGCTGGAAGGTTTTTCTGCATATTTGGCACCTCAACATAGGAAATACATCCTCATGAAGAAATCTTCTGAAACTGTGATTCAAAAGCGAGTTTACTGATCGCATCAATCTTCTCTCTCACATCTACATGATAAGAATTGGTATAGTAGCCCTTATCGGTCACATCTTTGATCTCACCAAACTTTTTCTTATCAATCTTGGCAAAGCGATAGCAAAGACTTTCCGCTGGCGTTCCATACAAGGCGAATCCGATTCAGGTTTCTTCTTTTCGTCTCAGAACGGTATCCTTGAGTTTTTGAAGCACTTTTACCGCGAAGGCTTCCCCCTCAGGCTTAGTATGAGAATCTCAAGTAATCAAAACTGAAGCCTCATAGAGTCCGATATATCCCAGCGTAATCGTTGAATACCCACCAGTCAGATATTTATCAATGGTTTCTCCTTTCTTAAGCCTTGCAAGTGCTCCATACTGCCAATGAATAGGACTGATGTCTGAAGGCGTTCCTTTGAGTCTTTCGTGTCTGCACATAAGCGCCTTAAAACAAAGCTGAAGTCTGTCTTCCAAAAGCTCAAAAAACTTCTTTTCATCATGATTTGCGAGAATTGCAACCTGAGGAACATTGAGCGTTACCACTCCTTGATTGAAACGCCCCTCATATTTGTAGTTTCCATTTTCATCTTTCCAAGGCGAAAGGAAGGCACGGCACCCCATCGGAGCAAAGACATTTCCCTCCTGAATTTCTCTCATCTTCTTGGCTGAAATATAGTCAGGATACATTCTCTTGGCCGAGCACTTCACCGCAAGCTGAGTGAGGTAATCATACTTTCCACCTTTGAGCGCATTACATTCATCCAAAACATACACGAGCTTTGGAAAGGCCGGCGTAACATAGACTCCTGCTTCGTTTTTGATTCCCTGGATTCTTTGATTTAGGATTTCCTCAATAATCTGCGCCGTTTCCTCCAAATATTCATCTTTTTCATCAAGCTCAAGGAAAAGCGTTACAAAAGGTGACTGTCCATTCGTCGTCATCAAGGTATTGATCTGATATTGGATCGTCTGTACCCCAGAGGAAAGTTCATCCTTTACTCTCATAGCTACCAGCTTTTGAATCTGTTCATCTGAAAGTTCGGATCAGAATTGTTCTTTATATTTCCTTTCATATTTCTTCTTGGTATTGAAAAGATATTTTCCAAGATGTTTAATATTTACAGACTGACCTCCATACTGAGAAGAGGCTACAGAAGCGATAATTTGCGTCATCACCGTGCAGGCTACCTGAAAAGATTTTGGAGTTTCTACGAGCTTATTATTCATCACGGTTCCATTCTCAAACATATCCTTGATATCAATCAAACAACAGTTGAAAATGGGCTGCACAAAATAATCCATATCATGAAAATGCAGAATACCCTCATCATGAGCATTTCTAATCTCCTCTGGAAGCAAAACTCTACGCGCAAGATCCTTGGAAACCTCTCCAGCAATAAGATCCCTCTGAGTAGAAGCAATTGCAGAATCCTTATTGGAGTTTTCCTGCCCTACCTCCACATTATCATTTCTAATCAAGGTAAGAATAGAATCATCCGTCGTATTCGCCTTTCTAATCAAAGCTCTCTGATAGCGGTAAATAATATATTTCTTGGCAAGTTCAGCTTTATTAAGCTTGATCAGCTGCATTTCAATAAAATCCTGAATTTCTTCAATCGGAACGGTTCCCTTTTTTGAAGCCTCCAAAGCCCTAATCACCTCTTCAATCACGAGTTCACTCGCTTGCTCGGATTCAGGAACTTCTTTATTGGCTTTTTGGATCGCAATATGGATCTTCTCAGGATTATAAGCGACTTCTGAACCGTTTCTCTTGATTACTTTTTGGATGCTCATTTGGATGCTAAAATTAAAGGTATAAAAAAAATCTGACTTCCGCCAACGAACGCTCTCCTCACAATATCTTGTGTTTATTTTTTCGTTCAGCTACAAGATATAGTATTTCAGAGGAAAATCAAGGGAAAAATCAGACTATTTTTTTGGAGAGTGATAACGCTTAGTTAGCAGTTTTTTAACATTTTAAAGGAAAGAAAGGAAGCTTTTCGCTTTTGAGAGCTTAGAAGTTGATTTTTTATGAGGTAAGAAGCTGGATTTCAGGATCAGATTTTCTATCATTTTTTTCACATTTTGGTGAGAATAGTCCTTCTTATCAGAACTAATAGGATAAAAAATCAGAGCTTCACGAGCTTCTTCTATTTTAGGAAAAAGAAGGTTTGAGGCTATAATTCCTATCACAAATAAAAAACAGGAGAACTTCAATAAACTCCTGTTTTTTAGCTTCTTTTTATTCTTTCCTTATCTTAGAGAGTAATGGAAAGCTTGTTCTGCCTTTTCTCATCAGAGCTAAGCTCAGAATTTGAAGGGTATTGAGGTCTTTTTTCAGCTTTTTTATTCCAAAATTGGATCTCTGCTATAAATTTTTCATATTCAGCCACTTTATCAGCAGAAATATACTTTTTCAGTCCTGTCAGAAAATCCTGATTTACTTTTTGGAGTTGAGCTTCAATTTCCTCCTTTTGAGCAAGATTACTTGGCGATCTCATTTGTTCAAGAAGTTTGTCCATCTGCTCTGATTTCTGCTGTTGCAAGAGCTGAATCTCCGCTTTCTGTGCATCGCTGAGCTGATTTTCATCAAGGAAACTCCAGAGGAATCCTAGCGAATTTCAGGATTTTGGCTTACTTCACTTTTTATTGAAAGGACGATCTCCTTTGGGTTTTGAGAGAAATTGCTCAAATTGGGCTTTTTGTTCCTGAGGAAGGAGTGCAAGGATCTGAAGCTTAATTTCAGACTTCTTTTTTTCTCGCCGGGCTTTGAGTGCAGCTTTTTCTTCCTCGTTCTTTGCTGAGTTTTCCGCTTCTTGATAGCTATTTCTCGCGGATTTGAGCTCCGTTAGAAGAAGATCAAGCTGATCCTTTTCAGAAGTGCTAAGACTTAGCTGAGAAAGAAAGGATTCAAGCGGACGGCTCTGCAAAGCTCCACTTGTAGCATCAAATTCCTTACTAATGCAATCTGATTTTTTCGGTAGAATTTGACTTTTTGTTGTTGCAGCCAAAGTGCTAGTTCCAATTGCAAAACTTGTTGCAGATACTCCAATCAAAGCGAGGAGCAGTTTTTTTCTTTGTATCATCTCTTGTATTAAAGGTTAAAACCTCACTCTTGAGGGCTTCCTAGGGAAGCGTTGGGGAGTATAGTGATTAACCTTAAATTTATCTTAAAAAAGAAAAAAGTCTGACTTCCTGAACTTTTAGTCTTTATTCATCCTGTAACCAAAGCCTTTGATCGTTTCTATCGCATCTTTCCCAATCTTTTTCCTAATCGTAGAAACATACACATCAAGTTTCCCATCTTCTTCAAATCCAGCTTCTCCTCACCAAATTTCTTCAATGATATTGAGCCTAGAAACTGCAATTCCCTGATTCTGCATCAAAAGCTCTAAAATCTGAAATTCTTTGAGCGAAAACTTGAGTTCAGAAGCAGCTTTAAAAACCTTTTTTTGACTTAAATCCAAGCGAAGATCTTGAAAGAGTAATTCTTCTTTGGGAGCAAGCCTTTTGGTAAGTGCAAAAATTCTAGCTTCCAACTCCTCCAAATCAAAGGGCTTCACCAAATAATCATCCGCTCCTACCTCAAATCCTTCAAGCTTATCTTCTAGCTGTCCACGAGCCGTCATCATCAAAATCGGCGTCTGAGGCTGATATTGCTTGATCGTTTTAGCGATTGCTATGCCGTCTACTCAGGGGAGCATCAAATCAAGCAAAACAATATCAAAAGTCTGATGCTTTACGACTTCATTTGCGTATCATCAGTGTTCAACTCGCAAAACACGATGTCCATCTAGCTCAAGATAGTTTTTGATACTCTCGGCAATGGTTTTGTTATCTTCAACGAGGAGAAGAGAAAGAGCCATAAGAACAAGGGAAAGAAGATAAAATTATGAAAAAGTCAAAAGAAAGCTGACTCCTGATGTCATTCAAGAGTCACATTCCAGTTTAAAGCCCTGTTTATCAGCAAAGAGCTTTGCAAGATAAAGTCCTAATCAGAAACTTTTGCTATCGCTATGGGAAGCTTCTGCCTGCCAAAATCTTTCTCGGATTTTTTCTCTTTGCTCTGGAGGAATGCTAGATCAGCTATTTCGCACTTGAAAAGCGTTTGATGAAAGGGAAATTTTGATCATTCCTTCTTGCTCAACAAATTTAAAGGCATTCCCAATAAGATTGCTGATAATACTGTTTCGCCCTTGAGGATTGATCTCTTTTTCTAAAGATTCAGGCAAATCAAGCTCTAGGGTCAGTTTTTTTCCCTGATATTGAAGCTGAAACTGCTCAGTAAGTGCTCTGATTGTTCTTGTAAGTTCAGCTTTTTCTTTGCTAAGCTGAGTTTTTTCTTCAAGCTGAGTAATAAGAAGTAAGGTATCAAGCAGATTATCCATTCTTTTAATCTCTATTTTTATCTGCTCAAGCGTGTTTTCGTAGTCCTTGGATTTACGAGCAAGAGAAAGCAAAGAACTCATCGCCATAAGTGGTGTCTTGAGCTCATGCGAGGCATTTCTCACAAAATCCTTGAGTCCACGAGTCTGAGACTCAATTTTCACGAGTGCTTGATTGAACTTTTGGCTCACGCGATTGATTTCATCCTGAGGATGCCCCGTGATTTCAATCTTACAGTCAAGACGGTCAATATCTATATCTTCAAGCGCTTTATTGAGTGCATTGAGCTTTTTGAGGGCTGTTTTTACAAAAAAAAGAGAAATCAGATAGGAAAGCACCGTTCCTCCAGCAACCACGGCAAGCGAAATCCAGAAAAGCAAGATCTGAAGCTCCATCTGCTGACTTACATTACGGACAAGAAGTTCATCCCCTTCTTTGACCACATAGAGATAATAATCGTCCACATCCACAATCTGCAAAAACTGCTCCTCATCTAATAAAACTACAGCTTCCTGTGATGTGAGAGGGAAACGAAGCTCGCGATGCTGGAAACTCGTCTTTGGCAAAAAAGCATGTTTTTGATTCCTATTCAAAGCTGCAGGATGAAGCGGCTTTCTAAGGTCAAAATACCAAAAAAAGAAAAAAAACAGGTTCATCACCACGGAAATCAGCAACAAAATCCCTGCTGAAAAAAGCGTAAATTTGAGAGAAATCTGAGTTGAAGTCTTGAATCTTTTAAACATCTTATTAGGCATGAAAAATAAAGCTTAGGCGAGGAGTTTTAAAGATAATCAACCAGCTTAAAAGAACCTTAAAAAAATCAGACTTATCTCTCTTTTTTTACCTGCAAACCACAAGGCAGTTTTTTGTAGAGAAAAAGATAGGCATTTAAGCCGAAGAATAGGCATGCCATCATAACGAAAATGATAATCTTGTGGAGCCTGTTTGCCCCTTGAAGAAGCATCAGCACCATCATCATCAGCGACCAGATCCAGATAAAAGCTCTGGTTTCCCCTCTCGTGAAGCCAAGTCCAAGCAATCTATGATGAAAATGCGTATAATCTCCGTTAAGCGGATTCTTTTTCGCGATGAAAATCCTCCAAAGCCCAACCCAAATCGCATCAAAAATCGCCAATGAAAGTGCTACAACCAGCGTTCCAATCTTTGCTCCTCCTGCGACCGAAAGATAGGCGATCGCAAAGCCAAAAAACATGATTCCGACATCCCTTACCAGTCCTAAAGGCTTGTATTCAATCACGGTATAGATCAAGCTGATTAAGAAAAGAAAAAAAGACAGATTCTGAACGAAGATTAAAGCTTCTAGATTATTAAATTGATCATAACTCGGGAAGACTACAAACTTGATCAGCAAAAAAATCGTGAGAAACCCAATCGCAGAAATTCCGCTTCCTTGAGCATAAATCCCATCAAATCGGTTGATCGCATTGATACAAAACATCGTCCGAAACATAAAAGCGATGGTGAAAAGCCGATTTGGAATCTGATAAACCCACTCCCCAATAATCAGTTCTTGATTACCAATTCCACCAATCCAAACCGCCAAAAAAGCTGAAAGCAAATGCACAATCAACCTCACAAAAGGGGGGATTTTAGGAAGCTTGCCAAGATAACTGAGCTCTTCTAGCATTTCAACGACTCCAATAAGCAATCCAGGGATCAAAAGCCCCAGGAAAAGTGGATTTGAAAAATATTCTGGGAAAAGGCAACCTACACCGACAAGTAAAGCAAGAAAAATAAAAATCCCCTGCAGCGTTGGAACAGGTTTTCTCGTGTTTTTGAGATCACTCCCTGGTTTATCCAAGAGCCCGATTTTTCTAAAAAGAAAGAGCCCAGCAAAAGCGATTCCTCAAGCGATAAAGATCAAAATCAGATATTCCATCTTAGCTAGCAAAAAATAAAGGCTTTCTTCCTTGTAATGATTATAGAGAGAAAGTCTAGTGCAAATCATTTCTCTTTTTTAAAAAGAAAAAAGCAAGCATAATAACCCACTTTTTTCTGTATTCTTTGATCTAAGCCCTCCTAAGAGTAATCATCAGATTTTTTTATTTTCTGTAAACTTCGAGAGCTTTATTAAATTCTTCTGCACCTGGAGGAAGCTGAGATCGAAGACTTGGATTGTATTCTACAAGGACAGAAGCCCCCTTGACTACGATATCTTTTTTCTTCGCAGTTCCTTCAGCAGAAGCAGCATTAAACCAAGTATAGAGTTCTGATCTTCTATGCTTTACGACTTCTGTAAGATCTCCGATAGCAACTCCTTTAATATGCAAGTTTCCATAGTTACATCGTTCTCCTTTACGGATATTTGCATAGGTATTTTTGAGCTGTTCGTGATGGATCGAACCAAATCCTTGTCCTGCATAGAGGATTCCTTTCACTACTTGTCCTGCATGTCCATAAGTGCTGATATCTCCATTACATGATCCCTGAGCATCAAAGATGATTTTCCCTGAGGTCATGAGCATTGCATTGGTAAGGAGGTTTCCTTTTATTTTCAAGTCTTGACCTTTGGCTGCGATCAGTGTAAATGGTTTTTCAATGACCTTAGCCCCAAGTACAGTACTTAACTCCTCATTTCCGCTATAGAAATAGATAGATTTTCCTGGCACTTTTGAGAGTTCTGATTTACCTTTTACCGCTTTAGCGAGTTTCTGATATTTATTTTTGAAGGTCGTAAATAGGTTCTGCATATTCTTTGGAGCCTCATAAGCTTTAGCATCAATACGTTCAGTCTTGAAGTATGCATCCATAAAGCTGGTTCCGTTTTTCAGTCTATAGGCATCAAGAGCAACCGTAGCTTTATTTCCGATACCATATGGACTCTTCTGAATAAGGTATGGATCGGTTACTGCGAAATCTACTTCACAGATCACTTCACCTTCTCGTTGCTGAGGTCAAGAGATACCCTTACCATCCTTATCTAGAGAACATCTTCTATAACCGACATCCTCCAAAGCTAATTTATATTCACCAAGGAGACCTCCATTTGACATCCAATAGAGTGGAGTCGCTTTCTTATCAGTAAGAGAAGTATTCTCTCCAAAGCTCTTGATAAGGAGTTTGGAAGAAAGAGGTAAGAGAATCGGATAGTCTTCTTGGTTATTCAAAGAATCAAAGACATTTTTGATGAGTCCTCTCTTTGCCAACTCACTACCACCGAACCATCCCTTCATATTCTGCTGTACCCAATCACTTACTGCTGGATATTCACTGGATAAAGCTGAATTCCATCCCTCAAGATTAACACAATCTGTGATAAATTCATAGGCTTTTTTACTGTTTCCTCTTCCTGGTGCATAAACTACGAATTTACACTGCATAGAACTGAGCTCAATCTTTCCGTTTGCTTCTTTATCTCCACAAGCGTAGGCAAAATTGTTTCTCAACCAGTTTTGTTTCTCTGAAATGGTCTTCATACCAAGCTGAGCCTGCATATTCCAATAGAATGGTAAAGCTTCACCCTTCATAATTGAAATAGAACCATTATTTACATTGAAACACTGAGGAGCGATTTTCTCTCCATTTTTTTCAAGTCTACAGCTAGAAGTACAGGTATATCCTACATAATTTTTGTCGTATTCATTAGTTGAGCTGAAAAGTTTTCCATCTGAACCAACGACTCTATTTCATCCAAGGTCACAGATTTCATTTCCATCCTTTCTTCCATTTCCACAAGATGGAGCATACCAACCTCAACCTCCTCAACCTCAGCCACCTCAACCTCCTCAACCTCAGCCACCACCTCCACTTGAAGGAGTAGTAACGCTTGCAGGATCCTCATCATGACCTTCAGTACCATTTGGTTTTGGATAATAGACATGTCCAATATTGGTCTGATTTCCATTCTTTTTGGTCTTGAAGATCAAGATAAGCTCATCTCCTGGCATAAAGAAGCCTGTTCCCATATTTACCTTCCATTCAAGGTCAGTAAAGTTGCTTCCTGTCGTTACTTTTGGCGTGATAGTATAAGCTGGTTTATTAGGATTATTCGCACCAAAGCTAATCACTCCTGTAAAGGCATTATTTGCAAGATCGCTAGAGTCAAGATAGCTAAGATTTCCTTCGATTCTATCTGTCACTCTGAAACCTGTCAATGGAGCACTTGCACCAGAGATCACAAGTCTAAAGAATGCGGTGGAACCGTTAGAGAATTGCTTACTATCATCAATCCAAGTTCCTGCGAGAGCGTCGCTTACATATTTTTTGATCTTAAGCTTCACATCCTCAAGTTTTGGCTTTACATCCTCAGGATCACAGCTTGGATTTTGAGGATCCTCTGGATTGAAGACACAAGCGATATTAGTATAGGTCGTTTTTGAACTTTCTATGAGTTTTGCTTTCAGTTTCAAAAGGAAGAAGTCTGATTTCTTGAAACCTTTTGGAAAGCTGAGTTCCCAGGTCAAAGTCTCTAAACCTGATCCATTTACACCTGTTGCAAAGCTGATAACTTTCGTTTCTGTGGTTTGTCCTGTAAGGAACTGAGTATTTGGAACGAAGACAAGCCCTTTTGGCAAGATATCTACCACTTTGAGAGTATCAAATTTTCCTTCTGTAGCGGATACTTTAATCGTAAATTCTACGACTTCTCCACTGAAAACCTGGGATTTATCTACCGTCTTCTCAATTTTTACAGCTTTTGGAGCGATCTGATACGGTTCATCATCAGCATCTCGGAGATAATTATTTTCATAGATTCCTACCCAGTTTATTCTTGCATCTTGATGGTCTGCAAGCACTCTTCCAGTCATAAGGAGATAGCCCTGCTGACCTGGAGCAAGATTGAAGCCTGAATATTCAAGTATTTGAACTTTTCCACTAGCATAAAGACCTTTGGTATAAGGCTGAACGCCGTGAATCTCACTACTTACATATTCAAGATTGAGCGGAAGAATATCTCTGATTTTTACATTGAGAATAGTCTTTGCTCCCGTATTTCCGAAAGGCATCTTGAAGCCAACAAGCTCGCCTATCTGATATTTATGATTCTTGTCTCCAAAAAGGTCTTTCTCAATAAAAGGAGGCACCTTTGGAACAAGTGTAAGAGGAACGACATCGTGATCATCTTCATCTGTAGCTGAAGTACATGCTCCACCCGCTTTTCCATTTCCTGTGATGTAGTGATTATCCTCACCTACAATACAGTCATTATCTGGATTGGTATCAGGAGTAGAATCTTTATCTGTAGTTCCGTAGTCTCCTGCATTATCTTTACTGATCTCGGCTTTATTCAGGATTTTTGTTCCTGTGAAGTTTGGATCAATCTTCATCTTCAAGGTAAGGCTTGTGCTTTGCCCTGGTAGGAGAGGGGTCGTGACAGTTTTTGTTGCCCTGTTTCCTAGAGCAGTCCATGTCACATCATCAAGAAGAAGTCCGGCTGGGATATACTCGGTTACCTCTATATTTCTTGTTTCCAGTTCTCCCTGATTGTAAAGCGTGATGACGTAGGTTAGAGTTTCTCCTGTCTGGTAGCTCGTAGCTGGATTAAGAATTTTTTTTGTCAATGCGAGATCATAGATTTTCTGAGGCGTTGGCGTATTGATTGGTTTACAGGTAGCATCACATCCACCATTTCCCCATCCTGTTTTGTTTGGATCTTTCGGATCACATTGTTCTGGACCATTCTTGGCTCCATCTCCACATCGTAGCTGTCTTGCACTACATTGATCAGCTACTGCTCCAGCAATACCATCACAAGCCCAGCTAAAGAAACCATTTGCATCAGGAC
The DNA here is from genome assembly GCA_963540355.1 of uncultured bacterium. GTDB lineage: Bacteria > Patescibacteriota > Gracilibacteria > Absconditabacterales > Absconditicoccaceae > HOT-345. Next base: position 247 of record CAUTND010000002.1, on the reverse strand, counting down.
CAACAAAATTGCTTACCTGACCTCTTGTACAGAGTGGAAGTGCTGATGATAACCATGGAGTAGGATAGGCTGTATTATAATGAAGTTGTCCATTATAGGTACTATTACACTGTGGAGGAAGAAGTTTCTTTGCACTACACTGTGCGTTTGCTCCTCCATTTTGTCCATTACAGCTCCAAGTCCAGATATTCTTTGCACTATTGAAGTGGAAGTTGCTATAGCTTCACTGATTACAGAGATGGTTCCC
>CAUTND010000001.1:0-233172 GCA_963540355.1 uncultured bacterium | reverse complement strand
CTTCAGTCAAATTATCTAGAGTCTGTCCGTTGTAATTACTATTACATACTCATGGAACTGGTTGTGGTTTCTTATTTGCACTACAATGCATAGAAGAACCTCCATTTTGTCCGTTACAGCTCCAGGTCCAAGTATTCGTTGCACTATTGAAGTGGAAGTTGCTATAGCTTCACTGATTACAGAGATGGTTCCCTTCAGTCAAATTATCTAGAGTCTGTCCGTTGTAATTACTATTACATACTCATGGGATTTTTGGTGGGACAAGGGTAACTGGTTTACATTCGGCATTACATCCTCAGTTTCCCCAGTTTGTTTTATTAGGGTCTTTTGGATCACATTGCTCTGTGAAAGTCCCATTTTCATAATGGGTATTCCCCTGCTGCCCATTAAGCAAGCCATCTCCACACCAAAATACTCTATAATTGAGACATTCTCCAAGATGATCATAGATTTTTGAGTCATACTTTTTCTCAAACTGAGGACAGGTAGAAGTCTGGTTTGTAATTTGATTATTCTGGGCACATCTATATACATTTTCTCCATTTTTCCTATAATACCAAGGAAGAGTTGCTGACTTATCCCCATTCGGCATTACATAGCTGTAAGCAATCTTATAATGAATCTGAGCATCTAATCTGTCTGGATCATTTTCTTTGGTATAACTTGGTTTATAAAAAACACAAGCATCATGATTCTGAAAGATCACATACTTATTGCTACTATTAGAAGCTGGAAAAAAATTAGACTCTAGCCCCCAGTCCTGACAACCCGCAATTACCCCATTAGACCAAAGTTGGACTGCATTACTTGTCCTCCTTGGCAAAGTTCCATAGGAATGAGTATTGTAAAAAGCGTCCGCAGGTTTTTGGCTAAATTGCTCCTGAAGATAGTAGTTAATGTCCTTACTCTCTGCTGGATTACATTGCCCGTAAGGAGTACTTAACTGTTCTACTGCAATATTTCCTGCAAAGGTGGTTCCGACCCCTCCCATCAGCAAGAGAAAGAGGGTGATAAAAGTCTTTTTCATTGTAAAGAGTACAAAGTATAAAAGATATTTTGTTAATCTACTGAATCTGCATCATTTATTCCCTCTGCTTCATCACTATCAGGATTTACTTGTGATCCACTATTTGGTACTTCTGGGCTATCTGGGATAGGATCACTTCACTCTTTATTATAGTTTTTCTCTTTTTGCCCTAAGTTTGTTGAAAAGAAGTTCCATTTCCCATTTAGCTTTTTCTCATCTAAGATTTGATCCTTACTCAATGACTGAACATCTGATCCAAGATTAAGCTGATCCTTTGCCCCTTGTGCAGGACTTCCCTCTACAAGAATATTTCCTAATTGAAGACCAAGTGATTCATTTGCACATTCTCAGAGGAGATAGAAAACATATTCTTTTTCTAATTTAATATTTTTCCCTTGAATGTCAAGCCCTTCATCATCCCAAAGGAGTTTTTTTAATTGTTCATCAGAAACTTTGTTCTCAGCTATAATTCCCTTCAAGTTATTTTTAATCTGATCTAAGAGAACAGCAGCTCCCTCTGGATCCTTATCCATTTTCGTTTGCAACCAGATTTTCATCTTTTCTTTCTGAGAACTAGTCTCAATAGTTGCAATAGCATCAGAACCTCAAAAAACATGATTATTTCCGAGTGCATTGAGTGAATAACCTCTACCTTCATTATTATCTTTATGATAGAAAGCCGTATATCCAACGATATTTGGAATATGTGGATAAGGAATCTCTCCATTTTTTACTGAACTTTTTGCTCTTGTGATAAGGTCTTCCCTCATTTTAGAGGCTTCTTTTTTATCCAATGGGAAATTTTCTTCCAAACCAGCAAATACTTCTTTTCTCTGTTTAAGATTAATCTCTAGTCATGAGATATTGTGCACATTCGTAAAGGCAAAAAGAGCTTTTAAAGTGTTCAAAGTCTGAATTTTCTCATTAGTTGTTAAATCTTTCCCAGCCAAATATTGCTTTAATTTCTGAAAGTCTGCTTTTACCCAAGTATGTCTATCAGCATACTGAGTAAACATTTTAGTAATAGTAGTAATAGCCTCATCTACCTCTCAATTATTCATCTGAGTAAGAAATTTTCCAGCAAGACTCTTATTATAAGGCTGATTATCTACCCATTGAATTACCTCTCTTACCTCTTTTCTCATCTTATCAAAATCAAATCCGCGGTATTCAAAAGTCATTTTTTTGTTTTCTGCTTTTACTTCAGGCTGTTCAGGAATAAAAGTAAATCCTTCTATTATTTCAGATTTTTTTTCTTCTTTAACTTTGGTGCTACACTGATCTACCCCTTTTCCACCAATAAACAGATAAACTGCAAAATCATCAAAATAGTTTCTCGTTGCCAAAGAAAGATCTTTTACATTTCCAATCGTAATTTTATTTTTCTCTACCGCGATATTATTCTGTTGATCTGGATTAAGGTAAATATTAAACAACTCCCATGCCGAGTTTTTTTTAGCGTTTTTGAGCGTATTTTCTGGGATATGGATTTCCAGCTGATTTTTCTTATTCATTTCAACACTTAGACCTTGAATGTTTGTTCTATCAAGAAGCTCCTTTACACTCTTTATCATAGCTTCTGAGCTATTGGTTTTCAAGTCTTCTCTTTGGATTTCTACCCCTGTGTGCAAAGATTCATCCATATAAAGTAGCTTTTCCTTATCAGGAGCATATAAGATCTTCCAACTTGAGATACTCGCTTCTAAACCAAAAGCAAGATGCACTCATGGGTTTTTCTGAAGAAGTTCTTTATTTATTCCGAGAGCTTCCCTTTTTCCACCGATGAAGGCTGAAATCTGTGCAAAAATTCCGAGTCTTGTAAGTTTTGTCTTTCAGCTGAGATGTTGCATTTTTTCATTTTTAATTTCCTCAAGAGTTCCTTTGAGCAAACTATGAAGAAGATTTTCTGCATTCTGTTTTTGGATAATATCCATCTCTTTTCCAAAAACACCAATTTGATCTAATGCATCTGCAATATCTTGAATAATAAAGAGATCAAACTCTGGATTATTCCTGAGATATCTTGAAAATTCAGATTTACTATCTTTTTTGAGGATCTCTAGATTGCTTCTTATATCCTTAATAAAACTATCTTTATCACTAAAATTTGGATTTTTAAAAACCTCAAGCATTACTTTTCATAGATAATCTGCCTGCAATTCTAGTGCTTCTTTATAGTCTTTTTTGAGTCCTATAGCTCCCTCTAAAGCAGCTCTAAGCCCTCAGGAGAACTTTTTATCAATCTCTCCTGTAATAGGATTTTTGAAATAAGCATGAATATTAGCTCCAAGCCTTCAATAAAGCTTTTTAACGCTTGATACTTCATTCATATTGGCATTTTTCACCTTAGCTTCATTCAGATCTCTTTCTCCAGAAATATTCACGAGAGGAATATCAATATAAGGGTTAAAGCCCTTTAGAATTTCTGAAAGTGGCTGCCCAATCTGACTTCCATCACTATGATAAAAGGTCTTTGTAAGTTTTGAAATATTAAATCCCATACTAAATCTTGGACCGATTCCAGCATCATCTTTGAGATAATTGATCTTGAAAGTAGCTGTCTGTAGAAGATCTTTTTTTGAAATCTTATTTGCATCCGTTACAGATAGCCCAGCCAAAGAAAGTAAAGGATTAGGTATTTTATCGACGATATTAATAATTTTTCTCATTGTGGAGAGCCTTGAAGAAGCATCAAGGGAATCAAACCACTTTCTTTCCGCAGAATCTTCAGGAAAGTTTTTTAGAGCGGCATAAAACCAATCAGCTGTTTCATCCCTGATGCTATTAAGCTCCTCAACTGCCTTCAGATTTTCTTTATTACTTAAATTTCTTAACTGAGAAGCCGCCAAAAGATCGCTCAAATCTACTCCTGAATTATAAGATCTCTTGTCTAGCTCTTTATGATAAACGGTAATAACTTCTGGATACTTCTTCAAAAAAGCTGAAAATTCTTGAAGTGTATTATTCTTGATCTGATCTACAGGATACTGTGTTCCAGACAAAAGAAGCTTAAATCCTAAAATTAAATCAGCAGTTTTCTTTCCGTCAACGATTTGTTTTATTGAATTTGAGGAAGTATCAACACCTGGAATATTAAGATTTGCAGAACTATTCATAATAAAATTATACAAGTTTTTACCGGAAGAAACCACATTTTTAGTATCTGCATTTGAAAGAAAAGCTGCATAGAGCTGCTGTTCACTTCGTCTATGATTATTAGCTATTCCCCTTTCCTTTCTATCTAGTTCCCCTGTCATATTAAGATCGGAAAGTAAAAGAAAAGGATTGGTATTTGCAATTTCTTGATTAACCTCAAGGAACTTCTTTGCATTGTAAGCTTCTTTAATATCCACACCAGATTTTCCCTTGATATCAACGATTTTTTGAAGATTCTCCTTTGAAGTAGCATTTAATAATGCAACAATACGACCGATTTCATTTACAAGAAATCTCTTTTTCCCATAGAGAGCCATAATCTCTGGATCTGCTTTCAATTCTTGCTCAGTAAACTTCTCTTTATTGCTATATTTCTCTGAACTAAGAATATGAGCAATGACCCTCGTCATTCCGTTCCAGTCTTTGATTTTTTTTACAAAGGTGAGCATTTGCTGTTGCTTTTCCAGTTTTTGGATCTCAGCTTTATGAGTATTAAAAAGATAAGTAATACGACCGATATCATGACGGAGAGCAGTCGTGTCATTTCCATAATAACTGAGAATAGTACTCTTCTCCAAAATATCATCAGAAGAAATCTTTCCTTCTACCTTACTTTTTAGCAAAGACTGCAGAACCCAAAGAGCATGTTGCTGATGATGAAGAGTTTGAAAAAGCGTAGCTGCTTCTTTATCTGGACGAACCTCTTCAGGAAGAAGAAGGTCTGCTACCGCGATATTTTCATCTGTTCTACGATCTCTAGAAAGTTCTAAAGTCTTATCAGACTTCTTACCATATCTATCATTTTCCAAATTGTCATATTCATTTTTTGATTCAGAGAGAACCTGGTATCTTAAGCTATGAAGCTGAGCTTGAATTTCATTTTTTAATTTAAGTTCTTCCTTTGTTTGATCAAAAGAAAGCTGATTCATCTCAAGTTTTAAGTAATCAAAAAGAACTGCCAACTCCTCTCTCTCCTCGGGCTTTGCTTTTTTGAAAACTTCTTTCCAAATACCAGCATCAACCCACTTGAGAATTTTTTTCAAATCATCATTATCCTCTAGTTTACTTCTAAGCTCTGCTTGCCCTTTTACATTATTTTCTAGCCAATTCAAAAGGTCTTGATCATTCTTTAGAGCTTCTTTAGAAACGACTTGCTCTTTATTCAATACTTCTGTCATTTTACTACAAATAGATAATAAAAAATATTTTTCTTGCTTTTATTTACTCAGCTAAGATCTGATCTAAATCCGCTTCTAGATTGAAAGATTCAGACTTTCTTTCTTGTTCCTTTACTGCTTCTACTGCGGAAATCGCCCTTTGTAGTTTCCTCTTTTTAGCTTCATCAGATGAACTTTTTACCACACTTTTAAAGATCCCAAAGAGCTCCTCAAGTTGCTCATCATTCAACACATTATACCTCATCAAAACCAGAAAACCTCTCGCCGGTTCCCAGATTTCTTTGACCTTCTCTAGAAAGCTAGTGATATACTCTTTTTTCGTCATCTTTTTTAAGACTTTCAGATTAAAATTCTTTAATCTAAGTATACTCTAAAAAATTCATTTGTCCTTCTTTTTTCTATTTTGCCTAAAATATATCCTTGCATTTTTTAAATTTTATGATATAATTTTTAAAAACAAAAAAAATCTGAAAGAATTCAGATCTTTTGAATTTAAAAAGTAAGCGATTACCTTTCTTGCTGTATAGCATTGAGGAGCTGTTGATAGATTTCTTCTACAGATTGCTGAGCATCAATAACAATTAGCTTGCCAATACTCTTAAAATACTTGATCACCGGCATAGTCTCCTGTTCAAAGAGGTCTAACCTTTGATTGATAGTCTGCATATCTAGGTCATCCTCACGATTCTGCTCCTTCGCCCTTTTCAGGATTCTTTCTACTGCCTTTTCTCTCGGAATATCAAAATAAATCCCAAGATAATCTCTTTTATGTTTACATTCTTTACTGAGAAAGTAATACATCTGTGGAATCGTTCTTGGAAAGCCATCAGTCAACATTACCGTATCATGATCCAAGAGGTGATAATACATATTAAAAAGATCAAAAATCAGATTATCATCCAACATTTTTCCCTGACGCATACGATCCTTGATATGCTCTGAAATAATATTATCATTTGAGGTGATCGCTCTAAAAACCTGTCCTGGCTCAAGATGCTTGAAGCTAGAGAACTCCGAGAGTAAACGAGCTGCCTGAGTTCCCTTTCCAGAACCTTGAATTCAAAACAAAATAAGATCCTTATTCATTTTTTTGAGAAGAAAAATAAAAGTGAGTTTCGTCTTTCTAAAAGATTATTGCTTGTCATCCGAAGCCCTAAGCATTTCATCCCTAGCCGCTCTGATTCTCCTCAGATTTCTCGAAGCAATAGGGAAATAGATAGGGAAAGGGAATCAACAAGAGAACGAAAGAGTTTTAGTTATCCTTCTTTGATATTCAACTCATAATTTCGATTAGTCCAATCATCTCTATCATAAGCTTCAATAATCATATTATCTATAGTATAGACTTCCTCAGGGAAAAAATCATCCAATTCCCAAGGATTTATCTCAAAGCTCTCTCCTGCTTTGAAGAGGAAGGATTTTTTAGGGAAAAGACCATGTTTGTTTGGCCTATCTAGAATAGCCTTTACTTGGATTTCAAGCTCTCATCACAAAACTGATCAGGACAAGGTCGTTCAACTAAATACTGATGGAAGCAAACGAAAGGTTCTTTTTGCGTGTTTACCATTTCCTGCATGATCTGTCTTATGGAATACCGGAACTGGAATAGCATGACACAGCTCTATCCCTTCAAGCTCGTCACAAAACTCTACCAAAGGCCACCCCGGAAAACAAAAATCAGTATCCTGATCTCCAGATTGACTACATTTCAACCCTTGAGCTGCAAAATAATAGTAACTCAATTTTTCAGCGGTTGTTTTTAGTTCTCCATTATGAGCTTTTTGTCTGATGGGTAGGACTTCTTTCCAATAAGATAAAGCTGTCTGAAGATTTTCTCGAGCTTGTTCATCATTCTGAGGATAAGGAGAAGCCTGATTACGCTGAGCTCCAAGATAATATCCTCATCAAGTCAGCAAAATACCAATTCAGATAAACATAATGAGCATAAGTATCTTCTTCATTATTTTTTCTAATAAAAAGATAAAAAAAACCTGATTTCCGATATCAGGTTTCCTTTGTAAAAAATTATCTCTTTGACCAAGTAGGTGCTTTTCTCGCCTTTTTCAAACCTGGCTTCTTTCTTTCCTTAACTCTAGGATCTCTCTTGAGCAATCCATGAGGTTTCAAAGTAGGTCTGAGATCTGCATTCCATTCAACCAAAGCTCTTGCAAAAGCCAATCTAATTGCATCAGCCTGTCCTGCAATTCCTCCTCCTACAACTTTAATCTCAGCATCAAACTTCTTGAGCACATCAGCTCCAAGTGTCGTAAATGGTGATACTGCATTCTTGTAAAGATACACATTTCCTCCGAAGTAATCAGCAAGTGTGTATTCTTTTCCAGTTGCGGTTCTCACCACAATATTTCCTGCTCCCTTAGCATAGAGTTTTACAGTTGCTGTCGTTTCTTTTCTTCTTCCAACTGCATTGGTGTATTCTCTGTTTGTCATTACTTGTAAAGGTTAATCGGTTTAAAATTATCATATTTGGTAGTCGTTCCTTTGATGAGCTTCAATCTCTTAATTCTAGGATCTCTAAGCTTATTTTTTGGAAGCATACCTCTTACCGCATACCACAAAGCTTTACTAGGATTTTTCTTGAGCAGCTCTCCAAGAGTAATACTCTTCAAGTTTCCCTTATACCCACTGTAAGAATAGTAGACCTTATCTGTCAGCTTTTTACCTGTTACTGCAATGTTTTCAACATTCTCTACGATAACGAAGCTTCCTGCATCTCGGAAATCAGAATAATAAGCTCTATCCTTTCCCATAAGTTTTTTAGCAATATCAACAGCCAATCTTCCAAGGGTTTTCCCAGTAGCATCTACACGGTACCATCTTCTATTTTTTTCTTGATCAGTTTGTCTAATCCAGATGGTCTTATTTAAATCTTTTTTCGTAAATTCCATGATTACTCACATACGATAACTAAAATAAATGGTTCTCTCACTATGCTAACTTCAACATCGTCTTAGCAGCAGCATCTCCAACTCTAAATCCAAGTTTATAAGATGTCGTAAAACCTGAAGTTCTTTTCTCTTCTCTATATTTTGGAAGCAAAGTTTCAATAACCTTTTTCCCTTCAGCTTCTCCGTACACTACAGATTTCACATATCTGATAGCCTCTCTCAAAGCTCCTTTTTCATCATACTTTGCATCAAAGCTTAGTAGAGTAGAAAAGAATTCATCAGTAAAAGCTTTCAAGACTTTAGCTCTCTTTGGAGTAGTCGTCAATTTCCCAGCTCTAATAAGGCTAGAAAGCTGCATTCTCATAAAAACAGTTTTACTCTTCGCTCCAGTATTCAACTGCAAGAGCTTATTGTGCTGATGTCTCATCTTATGATCCGTAATAAATGATAAAGTATCCCAAATAATTATCCAATCAAAACCTTTCCAATATTTGTAAGAGAGGAAGTAATTTCATCAATAGCCTTTCTACCAACTCCTTTCATCACAAGTAATTCTGATTTCTTTTTCTTTTCCAAATCCTCAACATAGAGAATATTATTTTTGATCAATGCATTTCTTGTTCTTTCACTCAGTGGAAGTGCATCAATTGGCATCGTCTTTACTACAGAAGTTTCTTCTGCTGGAGCTTCTGTTTCCTCAGTGAGATCATCATAATCAATCAACACTGATTTATCAATATAGACATTATCAAAGACGAAGAGTTTTGCATAGCTCGCAAGTACTTCTCCTGCAAACATTACGATTTCCTTTGGAGAGATTGCTGCATACTTAGCTTTAATTTCAAGATTGAGCGCATCTTTGGTGCTTCCACTGAAATCTTCAATCACTTCTTCCACATCATACCTCACATAATCAACAAGAGAGAAGTCATTATCAATAAGAAGGAGATTTACTTCATCACTTCCATCAGATTTTTTATCTCTTTGTCTGAGGTATTCCAAACTATAATAACCATATCCTTTCTCAACCCTAATCTCCATATTAAGTTCTACTGAACTATCAGTAATCTCAAGCAAATGTTCCTCTCCATTCAAGAGCTCAACTCCTGAAGGAAGCTTAAGATCAGCTGCAGTATAAGAACCAATTCCTTTAAATCTCTGAGAGATTCGCTGGAGATTATCAATATTTTCATCTATTTTGAAGCGGAGTTTTTTGAAGTTAAGCATAATATTGATTACATTTTCCTTTACACCGCTAATAATATCGTATTCATGAGGTACACCCTTAATCTTTAGCCCAGTAATTGCACCTCAAAGATTGTAAGCTAAGATAATCCTCCTAAGCGCATTTCCAAGCGTATGCCCAAATCCTCTCGGAACATATTTCAATTCAAACCTTGTTGCACCATCGTCCAACTGACTGAAACTAATTCTAGGAATTCCAATAAAGTGTTGTATATTCAACATGGAAGTAGAAATATGATATAAAGTTTTTGTTGTTTACATTGTTTCAGCTTAACTAGGCTCTCGCATAGAATTCAATCACTTTCAAGAGATCTCCAAGAGGCTCTACTTCTCCTGACTGTGGCATTCCAAGAATTTCAATTGCATAAGCATTTTTATCAACTTTAATCCAAGAAGGAATCTTAGCTGGAGAAGCTTTAGAAGCATTAGCATACAAAGCAGAATTCTTAAGTTTCTCTTTAAGACTAATCTTATCTCCCACTTCTACAAAAGTAGAAGGGACATTATGTTTCTTTCCATTAAGAAGGAAATGTCCATGAGTTACCATCTGTCTTGCCTGCATAATCGTATTTGCAAGTCCAGATCTCAAGATAATAACATCAAGTCTTCTTTCCAAGAATTGAAACAATGCTACATCATGAGAAAGGTTATTATTTTTAGCATATTTTGCAGCAGTTTTCTTTACGATTGTTGCGAACTGCTTTTCTGAAAGAAGATAACTTCTCTTTACTACCTGCTTATTTCTCAAAAGTTTCCCATATTCAGAGTTTCTCTGCATTCCAGCTCCATGCTGTCCAGGCAAAGCTCTTCTCTTCTTGAGATTATACTTCTGAGAACCGAAAAGATTTACTCCTTCTCTTCTACATAGTCTAAATTTAGCTCCTGTGTATCTCATATCTCCTATGAAAATAATAAATAAACTGAAAGATGATCTTATAGTATCTTTAACCAAGAATTAGTTTCTCTTTGGTCTTTCTCCTTTACATCCACCGAATTGGATTCAGGTTTCTTCCTTGATATATGCAACATCAATCACTCCAATTTCGGTTACTGCCTTAAACACTCCTTCTCTTGCCATTCCCACTCCCTTAAAGATAATTCCGATTTCTTTAAGTCCGTAAGTCTGTGCATCTTTGAGGATTTGTTTAGTAAGCACCTCCGCTGCATAAGGAGTACTTTTTTTAGACCCCTTGTAACCAACTTTTCCTGTTCCTCCACCAAGAACTTTATTTCCTTCTTGGTCAATCAAGGTTACTAAGGTATTATTTGATGTTGTGTGGACATGCAAAATTCCACTTACCACTTTGATATCTTTCTTCTTTGCCTTTGTCACAGCCATTTGAATAGAAAAAATGAGATAAAATTATTTCTTCAATACTGGTCTTACTTTAGACCTTCCGAGAAGTTTCTTTGCAGTCCTTCCGTTCTTTCTCGTCAATTGTCCTCTTACAGGAAGTCCAAGATTATGTCTCATTCCTCTGTAACATTTAATTTCCTTCAATCTCTTGATTGCTGAGGCTACCTCTCTCTTGAGATCGTTCTCTAGTACATAATTTTTCAATTCATCAGAAATCAGTTTTTGTTCTTCTTCTGTGATATCCTTCACTTTTTTCATTGCCTCAATCTTGAGATTCGCCAAAATCTTTTTTGATCTCTCTCTTCCGATTCCGTAAATATTTGTTAGTGCAATCCAAATAGATTTCTCTTCTGGAAGAACATGTCCCATCAATCTAAACATTCCTCAAAAAACACAATAAATAAAAAACTATCCTTGCCTAGCCTTATGTCTAGGATTTTTCTTACAAGATACATAGAGTCTTCATTTTCTCTTTACGATCTGACAATACATGCATCTTTTTTTAAGAGAAGTTACTACTTTCATCTTTTTTGCAATATAGTATCTAAATAGAGCTACTCATTTTACTCCTGAGTTGGAGCTTTGGTCGCTACATTATATCTGTAGACAATCCTTCATTGTTTCATATCATATTGATTGACCTCTACCTTTACTCGGTCTCCCTCAATAATCCCGATATGCGACTGTTTCATTTTTCCTGCCTTGTAGCATGTAATGACCATATCTGTATCTTTGAGCTTGACGGTATATTTCCCTGCAGGCAACTGCTCAAGGATCTCTCCATCTCGTTCTAGTACTCCAGCTTTAGCCATTAATGAACAATCTTTTTAACCGTTAAAACCGTTTGAAGTGGTCTAAACCCTTTCAATCTTGCGTATCTGTTTTTTCTCTTGAATTTAAGAACACTTACTTTTTCTCCTTTCTGAGTAGTTCCTACTTCAAATTCCACCTTTGCACCCTCTACATAAGGAGCTCCGACCTTTACTTCTGTTCCTGCTTCATCAAAGAGCGCAAGTACCGCTTCAGCAGTAAAGTTTTCACCTTCAGCTTTCCCAAGATTATCCACAATCAATTCAGCACCCTGTGAAACGATATATTGGTGTCCTTGCAAATCTACAACTGCATACATTCTTGTTTACAAAATAGCAAAATAAAGTTTACACAATCTTTCCAAGTTGTGCCAAAGTGTTATATTTTTTCTTGGTCTTTCTATAAGCATCAGAAACAATTGCTCTCATTCTCTTATACCTTCTAGAAGAAGGGAAATCATAGCTTACAAACTTTCTATACCATTTTGTTCCGTAATGTTTCTGCTTTTTTGCCTTATCCAAAATATGAGAAGCCCAAAGTTCTTTCTTGTAGAAAGAAATAAGTCTTTCATTGGTATTCAAATCCCCAGTTCTTCGAACGGTAAATCACATGAATATAACAAATAATAATTAAAACCTGAAGGTAAACCTTATAAGTTGCCGAGGACCGGAATCGAACCGGCACGAGGGTATAAGCCTCAAAGGATTTTAAGTCCTTCGTGTCTACCAATTCCACCACCTCGGCATCGTAAACACGAGAATAAGAAGCAAGCGATAGCAATTCTTGACTGCTACCGCCCCATTGCCTTATTTATTTAACAACCTCTTCATACATTTTATCAAACACGGTAGGAAAAGCTACTGCAATATTTGAAAGAACCTTTCTATCAAGTTTGATATTCTTGGTATACATCTTATTTACAAATACTGAATATTTTCCTCCTTTTTCTCTAATTGCTGCTGAGAGCCTCTCAATCCAAAGTCTTCTAAAATCTCTTTTCTTGAGCCTTCTGCTCACATACGCATGCTGACCTTGTTTTACCAAAGCAAGCCTTACCTGCTTATAGAGACTTTTTCTTCCCAACCTAAATCCTGTCGCCTGACTGATAAACTTCTTGTGTCTTCTCTGCCTTTGCAATCCATTTGTTACTCTTACCATTGTTTAGCTTATTTATAAGGAAGTAAATTTTTTACCATCTTTGCATTCGCACCTGCAATTTCCTTTCCATATCCAAATTTCTTGTTGGTCTTTCATTTATTGGTCAAGAGATGGTTGTTACACTGCTTCGTCGTCATCACCTTTTTTCCTTTGGTGATTTTGAATCTCTTGGCAGCTCCAGAATGCGACTTAAGTTTATTAGCCATGAATATGAGCCTATTTACTAAATAAAATAATACTATATCCGTTTGCTTCTTTCTTGGGAGTCGCATATTGTGATTTTCCATAATCAATCAGCGAATCCTGAATAGCAACCAGTTTTTGTTCTGCTTTATCCGCATACATTCTCTCACGACCTCTAAGCCTAATAGAGAATTTTACGTTATCCCCATCCTGGAGAATCTCCTGAGCTTTCTTGATCTTAAGCTGGAGATCATTATCCCCAATCGCATAACTAACCTTAAGCTCTTTGGTATCCTTTCCTTTTTGTGTCTTTCTTCTTTCTTTTTCTTCTTTCCCTTTCTGATACATATACTTTCCATAATCAGTCATCCTCACCGTAGAAAGCATTTTCTCAGGATCATACGTTAACTGTACCAAATCAAGTCCTTTTTCCTGAGCCATTTCTAAGGCAACTCTCCTCGGAAAGGTTCCAAGATTATTCTTCTCATCATCGATAATCATAATACTCGGTGCCTTAATCTGATCGTTGATGTAGACCATTTTCGCTTTAAAAGCCTGAAGGTCATTTCTCTTTTCAGATTTATTCTGCCCTCAAAAAGTCTTTTTTGCTCATCAAAAATTTTGAGTATTTCCAGATGGCTTAAAAGTTTTTTGATCCATATCACACAATGAGAATAAAGTTAATCGCTCCCGGAGGGACTCGAACCCTCGATTTCCACCGTGAGAGGGTGGCGTCCTAAACCACTAGACCACGAGAGCCCAACCTGGTAAGCTAATTTATCCCCACCAGGGATCGAACCTGGATCCACAGCTTAGAAGGCTGTTGTTCTATCCATTGAACTATAGGGACTTCTAGAAAGAATCCATTTGGGGAGAGTAGGATTTGAACCTACGTAGCCGTGAGGCGTCAGATTTACAGTCTGATGCAATTGACCGCTCTGCCATCTCCCCAATACTCATCTCCTAACTTTGAAACCCACTACGAAGATGACAGTGCAAGTTTATATGAAAAGGGAATGTAAAATCAAGAGAATTTTTAGTTATTTTATCATTTTTTTGAAAGAATGGTTGTTTTTAATCTCGCTTTGGCTCTAAAGGCTTATTTTGACAAGAGAAAAAAATCTGATTTTTGTCAATTTTCCTTTTGGAATTCTAAAAGAGCAAAAAAGTCAGTTTTAGATTTATTAGGTAGAAAGAAGGTTTTGTTTGCTATTTTTGGTTTTACAAACAAATTATCTCCATAAAGCTCTGTTTTACACTTTTAGAAAATATTTGGAGACAAACAATATACTTACTTTTATAATATGTATACGAAATCGCATTTTTATATACATATTATATCAATATAGATATAAATCACGGTTTTTTATCAATATCTGCCTCTTTATGAAAGAGGAATTGTTTGTTGTAGTTCAGATTTTTTATTGCTTAGTAAGGAGAAGAAAAGAGGATGTAAAAAAGTCAGTTTTAGATTTATTAGATGAGAAGCTGATAAAAAAGATATTTTCATATACTTAAAGCGCAATACAAAGAGGGAAAATAAGAAAACAGAAGAAACATACTCATATATAAAGAAAGAAAATATCTCAAAATCTAGACTTTTTTAGTAGAAGAACAAAAGAGATCCCCCATCTTAGGAATAAAAAAAAGAACTCTACTACAAGTTCAATTCAAACTTGGACCCTATCGGAGTCGAACCGATCACCTCCTGCGTGCAAAGCAGGCGCTCTAGCCAAATGAGCTAAGGGCCCAATACCTTTTACTATACAACATCTCCATTTCCAAAACCTCAAGGAATCTGATCCGTAGGGTTTGAAAAACTAAAGACACCAAAGATCACCAAGAATCACAACACCACCAAGAAGACTCCAAAAAGCACGATAGCATTTCTTGTCCCTCCGAGATTCCTCTCTGCTCGAGCATTTCTTCCAAACATTGCAACGATCTGATAGGAATAATAACATAGTACCCCACCACATACAGCAATCAATAAACCTCATAGAATGCGAGCAATCATCTCTTGGATAGTTTGTAGTGATAAATAGCGGATAACGGGACTCGAACCCGTACAAACAGAGCTGAAGTCTGCTATGCTACACCAACTACATCATATCCGCAGAACATTGTGTTTATGATGACAGTGCAATCTTATATGAAAATGAAATACAAAATCAAGAGATTTTTCTCAAAATTTGTTCCAATAAGTTTTAAATGTCAGTATTTAGTAAAAATAGATATATCAGTTGGATCATTAAAGACTTTAAGTTTTATGTATTTTATGTGATATTTATCTATAGCAAGAAAATAATAGAAAAATTTATATTCTCAAGAAGCCTATCAATTAAATCCTTCATAAAACTTAATTAAAAAAGACCTTTCCCAAGAAGATAATAAAAAAAACAGGAGAACTAAGATAATCATGAGAAATAATGACTAAAAAAATCACTCCTCTTCAAGAGTAAGCAATAGTCATAGAGAAAACTATCTACAGCAAAGCAAGATCCTATCACTGTAGACACATTACCTCTAGTGAACAAAAAATAGTAAACTGTTATTTCATTTTTTACTTTCTTACTACTATCTCTCTTATACTAGGGACAGAAAATATATAGATCTTGATCAGCATTTTTTCTTTATTATCGCTAGAAAAAACGATTTTTGAGTTGATTTTGAGTTTTTTCCGAAAAATTTCCAAGTTTATCTCACATCTCTTCATCAGGCTCATGAAGAAATTTAGAAAGTTCAGCGGTTTTTTCAGAAGCTTTTTTCATATGTACATAATATTTTCCAAGCTCTGCTACAACATCTGAGAGTTCGTCATTCTTTTCCAAAAGTTCTGTTGTTTTTTCTCTAAACAAGGTATTTTGTGCGGTAAGTTCTTCCATCTCATCTTGAAGAAAACTTAACTGCTCGTTCGCAGCTTTCAGATGTTTTCTCAATTCAGATACCAATGCTCTCTGCTCATACTGAAAATAAAAAATCAGATAGCCAAGTCCAATACCAATAATCATACCCAAGACTAAGAACCCCCACATTTGAATGCGAAAAAATAAAAAATCCGATTTCACTATAGCTTTTCTTCCTAGAATTGCAATAGCTTCCTCCGACTGAAAAGTTGAATTGAAGCGCATTCATCTTCTGAGAACAAAAGACCTTTTATATTTAAAATCAAAAAATAAGATATTCAAAAACTCTTTAAGGAACTTAAAATATATATTTGTCATATTAAAAAAAAGGAAACTGAATCAACACCTCTTTTTCTTAAAAATGACTTGCTTTTTTAGGAGAAATATCTACTTATCAAGGTGTTTATTTTATTTTTTCTTTTTTTACCATGAAAAAAACAGTAATCGCTACTATGCTACTCCTTATGTTAACAGGATGTGTGATGCAAGGAGAAACAGGCTCCCATTTTACAAAAAGTAATCAGAAGGTAAATTCTCCTTATGAAGGATACACCATCAGAGATGGGAAACTCGTTAGCTTCCAGCTTTTGGATTGGGGACAATTTGATGAAACACAGGATGAGGAATATGCTGCTTGTCAGGCAGATAAAAGTCTTTGGGGTAGCGAACAATGTCCTACTTTCTCTATTCTTAGTTTTGAACCTACAGATGGAAAAGCTTTTGAGGAAGAGCTCTTTCCTAGCGACATTGACTTTTTTTCCGAAGAAGATAAAGCTTTTCTTGATTTAGGATGCTATGTTCCAGAAGATGAGGAATGACCTGCAATCTTATTGACAAGTAGCTACGATGAAACAAAAGCTGACGATGATAGCTATAGCATCGTTGACTCAAAAACTGAAGAAAAATTACTCAGTTTGGTAGATACGGATACTCCTGTAAAACTCAAACTCATCAAAACTCCTTATAATATGGCAGCAGATCATCACTGGGATGGTTGCGAGTCTCTTCTTACTAAGCTAGAGATCGTAAAATAATTTATCGTTGCATGATAAAGATGCTAAAAGGTAAATCCTGACTTTTAATTTTTGGGATGCTCTTACTCTGTCGGGTGGGAGCTTCTTTTTTCTTTTTTTGAAAAATAAAGAATCAACAGTTTCTTGCCGTAATCCCTCATTTTACGATCTTACCGGGAAAGGTGTCAGCTTTTTATACTTTTTTGAAAGAGCAGTATTTTGCAGAGGAAATGCCAGATCAGATCATCCTCCTTTCACCCAATCATTTTTTTACTAAACAGAAAAAAGTAGAAGGAACCTGTACTCCTCAAAAAGTAGCGTTTAAAAATCAGACAGTCTATACTATTCCTTTTGATGATCCAAGAATTGAGTGCTGAGGCGAGGTATTTTATTTTAAGGGAGGACAAAAATATACGAAAGATCACGGTTTAGGAGAGCATTTCCGTTGGATTAATGAATTTTTTCCTGATATTCCTTTGTCAATACTAGCACTTCCTTCACATTTAATGACACATTCAGACTGGATTGCTAAAAAAATTCAAACCCTTTCTGGAAAAACTTTTGTGATTGCTTCAGTAGACTTTTCCCACTATCTTGCTGAGGAAATCGCTCAAAAGCATGATGAGATTTCTTTCGCAACCTTGGCGGAGAGCGGAAATTTTGAAAAAATCAGGGCTTTAGATGTGGATTGTCCTGCCTGTTTGGGCGTGATGTATCGCTTAGCAGAGAAGTCCAAAGGGCAAGTCCAACAGTGGTGGAGAGATTCCTCAAGTACGATTGTCGGTAGAGATCTTAAGGAGGAAAATACTTCTAGGCAATTTCTCCGGCGGAAATCAGCTTTTTAGGTTTTTCCTCTTGTTTGAAAAGGGTAGGAGTATAGAGTCCTTCTAGGATAATCACTGGAATTTTGGATTCTTCTATGCTGTCATTTTCATGGACTTTAGGAAGCTGCTCATAGAGCCATTTCTGATACAATCATGGGACTCTGATGCAGCCGTGAGATCTAGGTTTCCCATCACTTTTCCCTTGATGAAGATAATAACCTCATTTAATTTTTAAGGCATAGGGCATTGGCGAATTATTATAACTCATAGATCTACGAAAAATAAGTTTTTCATTACTTTCTTTTGAGTCTTGAATCATGGGAATAGCTCCTGTAATAGAAGTCTTTTTGGGATACAATCATGCTGATACATAACTTGCCATCGTTAATTGTCATTTTTCATAATATGCAAGAGCTACTTTTGTGTTATCACATTGACTGACTACTAATAAATGATCAGTTTTTATATTCTGATATTTTTCAAAGTCTACATGACAAAGAAGACTATCCCGCCTTTCAGGAAAATAATCTCTTAATTCTGGATACACAAGTGGGAACTTAATAGTTTCTTCAGATTCTAAGCGTTTAGTAGGGGAAAAATCCAAAGAATCTGGGAAGGCATTATAGTCTCTCACTATATTCTCTGCTTGCGAGAATCAAAGCAGATTCCCATAGTTTGGAGCAATAATTCTTTTCTTTCATCGGAAAGGGGTCCCTTCAAGATCAGCAAGAGAGGTTTCATAGAAAGCTGAAGAAGTTTCTTTGGCTAGTGAATCCACACTCTCTACTTCTGGACTTGCCAAAAGAACATTTGCGATCTTCTCTGTATTTTCTTTTTCTTGAACTGAGCAGGCTGTTATTCCTAAATTTGAAGAAATTCAACCGATAATAAGCATTTCTCTCAACCAATTCATAATTTTTATCATAAATAAATATTGTCTTTTCTTGAAGAATACTCTTTTTCTTATTATTTTCAATACTTCTTTATTTTCTTGATTTCCCAAGACAATTCTATAGATTAGGAGCGTTTTTTAGCCTATCTAATACTATGAAAAAAATCTGATTCTTACTTGGGAGCGGACTCTTGCTTTTTGGAGGACTCCTTTTAGCTTGATATTTTGATCGTCAAGGAAATATTTCACTCAAAGAGGTTCAGTTTTCTTTTTCTCGTCCTCAAAGTCCAGAACCCATTTCTCTTGTGATCGGAGGAGATATTATGCTTTCAAGAGGGATTGGGCGACGGGCAAAGCAAAAGGGCTATGACTATATTTTCACAGGTCAAAACTATCATCCTCTAAAGCAGTTCCCTTGCTATGCGAGTGGAAATTGTCTACTCTATTTCAATCTAGAAAGTATGTTTTCTGCCAAGGATAATGATCAACCCAAAGGGGGCTTCCTTTTCCGTGCAAATACAGGGAATATTCAGACTTTACTAGATTTAAAAGGAGAAAATCAGCTTCTCCTCTCCCTTTCTAATAATCATACGAATAATGCAGGAGCTCAAGGAGTGCAGCTTACTCGCCAATGGCTTGGACAGCATCAGATCGGCTTTTTTGGAGCATGAAATACCACTTGAGAAGCTCAAAATATTTATCAAATCACAAAAAACTGAATTAAGCTCTGCTTTCAGGCTTTTTCTTACGATGGAAACTATGGAAAATATGGCGGGAAAATGCTTGCATGGAATCCTTTAGAACTTAAGCTAATGACCGGCACTTTACAAAACATGCAAGAACTTGGCTGTGAAGTTAAAATCCTCGGACTACATCGGGGGGCAGAATACCGCTTTCAGCCTAACAAAAAACAGATAGAACAAGCTCATCAGTTAATTGATGCATGAGCGGATTTACTTCTTGGTGGGCATTCTCATGTACCTGGAACCTATGAAAACTATAAGGGGAAGCCTATTTTCTATTCTTTTGGAAATTTTCTCTTTGATCAGGATCGGGGGAAAAGAGCGACAGGAAAGGAATTTAACTATATCTATGATCACGAGCTCAAGAGAAAAACGGTACCTACCTACCTTTCCCTCTTAGCTCAGGTACAAATAACAAAAAACTGAACCGGGATCGCGATTTCAGCTCCTGAATTCAAAATGGCTCGTATCGATAAGGGAATCTTTTCTCCTGTAGATGCGGAAACTTTTTCTGGAATGATGGGGGAGCTTAAGCTATAAAACTAAGCACTTTGAAGCTTCTAAAAAAGTCCTAACTGCTGTGGTTGGGTGCCTTTTTTCTTGAGTTCCTCAAAAGTTTTTTGGAGACCTTTAAAGCCCCATTTCTGCAAAAGTACTTGCTCCCAATGATCAAAATCAATTTCTAATTTCAAAGCTTCTAAAGGCTGATTTTTGAGTTCAGGAACCTCCATCAAGAGTATCAATTCCTTGGAAAAAAAAGCCTCCTGCTCTCCAGCAATCAGTTTTTCCTTTATTTCCCCCTTAATTTCACCAAGATGAGCATAAATCTGTTCGATCGTACCATAGTTTTTAATCAACTCAGAAGCCTTCTTTGGACCAATACCAGCAACTCCTTTGACATTATCTGCACTATCACCAATCAAAGCCAGATAATCCACAATAGAAGCTGGTGCAAAACCAAATTCCCTTTCAAAGTCCGGGATTCTTGTCGTAAGATTTTTAATTGGATCGGTAATAACTACATTCTCAGCAAGGAACTGTTTCAAATCTTTATCAGAACTAAAAACCTGAATCATTAAATCAGTATTTTTCTGATGATTAGCCACCAAAGTCGCAATACTATCATCTGCTTCATAACCTGGAGCTACGACACTCGGAATACCAAGTTCTGAAACCAAATCCTGCACGAGAGGAATCTGCTGCTTGAACTCATCTTCCAACTTTTTCCTATTTGCCTTATAGTCCTGATAGTGCTCATGTCTTTTGGTCTTGACCGGAGAATCCCAAGCAATCACAAAATAGTCTTGTTGCTCCAAAAGTAATTTCAGCATCATACGAGAAAAGCCATAAATTACATTCTGATTTTGCCCTTGGGCATTGCTCATCGGAGGGAAAGCATACCAAGCACGGAAAAGAAAGCCTGAACCATCAATAATTGAGAGAGTTTTCATCAGAAGAGAAAGAGAAATAAAGCTAAGAACCAGAATAATTGTAGTAGAAGCAAAAAATACAAGGGCAAAACAAACTTGAAAGCTAGCCTACTTTGAGAAATTTGATGCGATGTCCTCTCACCAATTCAAGCACTTCCTCTTTACCTGAAATTGCAAGTTCAGAAGTCATGGTAATAAAATCTAAAAGCTGATCTTTGATGTCATTTTGTTTCTTTTGTAAGGAAGTTCCTTGAACGATAAGTTCAGCTTTTTGATACTGATTGAGCCATGTAGCAAAGAGCTCCAAAAGATCTAAATCATTGATTGCAAGCTGAAGTATCGTTTTATCTCATTGCTGAAGTTTACTTAAAGTAATAAAAATTCCTAACTCCTGTAAACGAGGAAGATAAGTTTCGGAGAAGTCATTTGCAAGATGCTTCCAGATGCCCAAAAGAGGGATATGAGCTTTTGCTGCGATAAGTTCTTGATTTTTGATCTCAAACTTTCCATAGAGAAAAACAAGAGCAAAAAGATACGTCAAAAGCTCTTCATCAGATTCAGCCGCAGACCAGCTTTCTTGAAGTCCACGGATAAAAGTTCCCTGCTGCTCTTTTCTGATTTGACAATAAATTCCGAAATCATCGCTTAATTCCTCCTGAAGCTTCTCTACATCTCTTGAATAAAAAGGCAAAAATCGATACTTTTCTCCTGTTTCCTCATTAAATCCAGCAAACATCGCCAAAGTCTTTGTGAGCATAGAAATATTGAAATCATAGTCAGGAAGAGGATTTTTTTGAAGATAGCAGAGTTGCATGCCTTCACCTACATTCTTGAGATTCATCAACTTTCGTTGCCTTTTATGATAAACAAGTACTCCTTTATCATAGCTTACAATCTGCTTTCCAGCCAGTGAGAAACGATATTCCTTGAATTGGGGAATATTTGGATTATTTACAGATAAGAGCTGATACTGATCAAAAAGCAGATGCATGAAAAAATCAGAAAGACTAAAAACTAAAAAGAACTATACAAAAATCATCTGAAAAATCAATATGCTCAGCCTTCAATAAGTATAATAAGTTTTGAAATACAATTACTATCTAAAATAGGACTTCTTATCTTCAGAAATAGTTTTTCCTTCCTTTTTGTTAAAACCCTAGATTTTTCACTAAAAAAAAGGAGAAGTTTTCTATTTCTCCCCCTTTTTATAGTATTATTTCCTTAGTTCTTCAAGTAATTTTCTCGTTGCAAGTCCGTATGCCTGCATTCTTTGATCCTTTTTCAAATCATCATAGGCAGATTGCCAGTCTTCATCAGCATATCTTTGATCTCCTTGAAGCAGTTTGTCTGCCTGATAAAACTCATAATGAGCAAAGATAGGACCAAGCACAATTCTTGCACCGTTAACATCATTGATCATGAGTGCCATAAGGAGAGGTCTTCCAATCGCTTCATAGAGGGGATTTCCTCCCTCAGAAGTAAAGATATCTGCGATAAGTGCTCCTCTTTCTAATTTAGAAGAAGCCTGACCAAAGAGCTTACGAGGAGTAGTGAGTTCAGCAAGAGTTTGGTAAGAGAGTCTAAGCCATTCAAAATCCTCATCAGCAATTTTTTGATCCTGCATCTGTTGGAGACTGAGCTGTCTAATTTTTGCTAGGTAAGCACCAAAACCTGCAAAGGTATTAGCATCTTTAAACCACTCCTGAGTACTTGTATTGAGAGCAATGAGCTGATCAAGGAACGATACATCTGCTTCAATATAGCCTTTTGGAACTGGTAAAATCGGAGGATATACCGTAATATCACACTCTCAATCACCCCCTCCTCCCATTTCTGCATAAGCTTGCTTCACATAGAGGAGGGTGTCATGTTTAAGCTCAGTATAAGATCCTAGGTAGGTATTCAGATTTTTAAATACATAGAGCGGTGAAATCTTGAAGTATGGAGCATTTTTCAAAGGAATGAAAAGCTGACCAAGCATTGCAAGTCGCTTATGATAAAGAGTTTTAAGAAGAAGTGGTTGCTGAAGCTCTTTTTTTGCTTGAGTCTGGGCTTCAGCTTTATTGGCTGGATAGCTGCTAATTTGACTATAGTTACCCAGAGAATTCTCTCCTTCATGTACGTTTCCCTTGGAAGTTTGTTCTTGAAGCCAAAGTTTTACGAGTTCATGAGCGGGAGTATGATTTTCTAGAAGATCAGGAACTAGTAAAGCAGTCTGGACATTTGGCTTAACAAAAGTCTGTTGCTCAGCACTTCCTGCTGTCAAAAGATCAAAGAGGTAGCTATCTATCGTAAACTTCTCTCCAAAGAAAACAAAGCCATTCGTATCTGATTTTGCAAGCTGTTCATCTTTTTCACCAACGGTAGCTGTTGTATAGGAGGTGCTCATAATCCTTTGCTGAGCTAGACTTTGAAGTTCTTTAAGCTGATTAGGACTAAGCTCTAGACTCTTTTGATCGAGATGGTGCTTGGAAATAAAGTCCTTGACTACCTGGATAGTCGCATCATCATCACTTCCTATGAGAGCAAGGATCGCCTCTTGGAGATGATTCAGCTTTTTCAGTTCTTCTTCTGGAAGGGAATGAACCAAATAGAGTGCCGTTTCTGCAAGCTCTTGATCAGCAAAGTAGAATTTCTCTCTCATTAGCCACTTCATTGCCATAAAATAGGTCTTGAGAAAAGAGGAGTTAGTATAGTGAGATCTTGGTCTAAACTGAGTATAATCCTGTTCAAAGATATTAACAGACTCGCTATCAGGACGATAAGCTTTGAAAAGCAGATCAAGAGATTTTGGCTGATCTGCAGCTCGGACAGCCTCCCAAGTGGAAGTCAAAGCCTCCTGATATTCAGGACTAACTTGTTTGAGAAGCTTGGTAAATCTCTTGCTTAGGTAGGATTTGAGTTCTTGATCACTAAATTCAGCTTGAGGCTCCCCATCTCCTCTATAGTTTTCTCGCATTGTATTTTCTCTGGTTTGAAGTTCTTTGAGGAGTTCTTCATTACTTGGGAGTAGAGCATGAGGGATGAGCCAATAAGCAGTCAAAAACTGATCTCTTTTACTAGATCCGAGCTGAAATTTAGAGAACATTGTCGCACTGAGCTGGGCAAGTATTGGTCTTGCTTCTGATTCTTCAAAGTATTGCAACTCATTAGAGAAAAGTTTATGAAAAACATGCAAAAGGAGATCATTGGTCACAAGCAAGGTATTGAAAGGAAATCTTTCAAGATATGCTCCACCAAAATCGGTATTACTTCCTCCGATTTTTGTTAGTTTACGAACTCGTTCTTCTGTTCAAAATTCTCCATAAGTTGTTTTATAACTTGGATTTTGCTCCTCTCACTTTGCCTGCCCTTCAAAAATATCAGGGAAAGGAACTATTCCAAAGCCATGTTTTTTGATCTGAGCGATGATTTCTGCTGAAAGTGGGTAAGGATTGTATCCGTGATAGTTTCCTTTGATAGGGAAGCTTTTCCCTACTTTGAAATCAGCTTTTTTGACTTTTAGCGTATTTTCGTAGGAGTTATAGGGATTTAAATTGACTTCCCTTTGACAGAACTGGACGGCATCTATATCTTCCTGAGTCACGGTATAGTCCTTGGACCAAGGAGCGGTAAATTCCTCTTGCTGCACCGCATCTTTATTATTCATGGTTTCAAAATCTGGCTTCTCCATAAAGCTTGCATAGCCTATTTTTGGCATTTCACGAGTAAAAAGAGAAGCACTTGGCTCCTGAGGAACTGGAAGGGGCTTTTCAGGAGTAGAGCTTGGCTGACACCCAGCAAGTACTGCTAAAACGCAGATTCCAAGCATTGGGAAAAGTTTTTTCATAGCTTTAAGATAAAAAAATAAAGAATATTTAACTTGAGCATAGGCTTTTAAGAGTAATTTACAAGAGAAAATCTGATTTTTAGCTCATTTTAGCATCCGAGAATCAAAAGACTTACAAACACTCTAGTTCTGGATTTTAAAAAACCTTTCCGAAGAAAGGCTATAAAATATCAGTGATTTATTTAAATTGAAGTTGATCCGGGAGCTGTGCACTATAGCTTGTCCAATCTTGCTCCCCATCTCCTGCTTGGAATATTTTAAGCCAATTTTTAAGAATTTTCAACTGTTCTATTTTCTGAGGAGGAAGGTGATAATCAGCAAGCCCCTTTTGAAGTATCGCTAACTGAGTAAGCAGTTCTGCCTCATTTTGAGCAAGACTAAGCTGAAGATTATACATATCTGCTATGGATTTTAATCTCCATGCAAGATTCCTATAGGATGCTTCTAAAGCTGAAGGATCAGCACTTTGCTTGGCTTCATAGAGGAGTTGCATATCTGCCAGAAGGAAACTTCCATTGAGTGCTGCAGTAATTTGACTTAGCTGCTTTTCACTTGGAACTTGTTTAGTATCTTTTTGATAGTCAAGTCCTGAAGAGATTGCAAGCTGAGTCTCAAAAGAGAGGTCTGAAGTCTTGGTCGCAAGAAAACTGGTATCTGCTCAAGAAAGCAAAGCAAGACCTTCATCTATAATTTCTTCTTTTGAAAGCTGATCTTCTCCAGCGGTTTGTGCTAAAGTCTTGGTATGAGTCAGATTTTTATTGTTACTTAGTGCCTTTTCAAACCCTTCAACATCTACAATCTGAGTAATATCATTTTCCTGCATTGTAAGTAATTTCGCAGTTTCAAGCTTGGTAGGAGCCTGTGAAGCTTTAGATTTCTTACTCGTGACAAGAAGAGGAGCTCCAGTATTCTTGAGCTGAGTCTTGGTCTTGGTCTTGGTCAGTTCTAAAGCAATTGCATCATTTTGCTGAGTTTCAAAACTCATTTCTTCGGTTTCTACCTCTAAAGCATCGGTTTGTTCTGTTCCTTCAAGCTTGAGGAAATCTCCCTCCATGAGGTATAAACGATAGCCTTGATCAGCTTTTTTTGATATGGTAAACTTTGCAGGTCCGAGGATCTCTGCTTTGATATGCTCATTAATATTGAAGATCATCTTTGCATTGGACTTGAGAATAATGGTATCTCCATCAAAGATAAGTGAGTTGTAAAACTGTTTACCTTCCTTCTCAATAATATAATCGCCATTAAAATCCAAAACCTCAGCAATATGATTTGCTGTTACAGTACCAAGTCCACCTTGTCCTTTTTGAAGGAAAAAGGCTCTATATTCCTGAACATTTGGCATCTCTCGGAGAAAAGTCCCAAAAAACACAAAAAATAAAGCAAATGCAAGGAAAGCATAGACTCTCTTTTTGGTGAGTAGTGTAGCTCTCTTGAGTGTCGGCTCATGCAGTGCTCTTTGCTCACAAATGCGTTGATAGAGCAAAAACTTTCTTTCATCCGAAAGCTTCTGTTCGCCTTGCTGAGTAAAATAGCTATGTAAGTTCATCGTTTTAAGTGTTCATAAGAAATAGACAAGAACAAAGAAGTCAGAATCCCTTCTCTGATTCACTTGTTGATACGAATGAACTTGGATTTTGTGACAAAAAAGAAGAGTTTTTGATCAGGTTTATTAAGGGTTTTTTTGAATGTTTTTTCTTCTTTTTTCTGTACTTTATCTTTGTATTTTAAGAAAGATGAAGCCAGGTTCTTAACTGATAATCTAAATCTCAAGCGGTAAACACGATAACAATAGTTTCTTTATCCGTACTAGACAAGAGCTCTTGCACTGCTTTGAAATTGTCTAGGTAGTCAGCTTTCATTGCTTTGGCAAAGTAGGATCAAAACTCAGAAAAAGACTGAAAATGCTGCTCCTGAAAAAGCGGTTCATCAGCGAAATCGGAAAGTTTTTCCCTTGCGGTATAGATAGAGAAAATCGCACGCTGATCAAACGGAGCAAGTGTTTTTTGAAAGTCTGATCGTCCTTTTAGGACTCTATGGGTTTGATGGGGCTGAAAAATGGCGAGAAGTTTGTGGTCTGGAAAGCGATTTCTTAAAGTCTCATAAGCAAGCTGGATGGAAGAAGCGATATGTCCATAGTCCGAAAAGAGTTTTGCTCAGCTTGGAAGCGTCGTTAAAAACTCCATTCTCCTCCAAATCCCTTTGAATGGCTTCATTTCCTTTTCAATCTGCTCCAAAGAAAGTTCAGGATTAAGTTCTTGAAAAAGTCCTGCGACCAGCGAAGCATTGCAATCGGTCGGTTTCCCTCGGATATGGTCTAACTCCCAATGTCTGAGAGGGATTTGCTTCGTTTTAGAAAAAGCTTCTGGAGACTCAAAGGAATCCAAAACGAAAGTCAGATTTTTGGTCTTTTGGTTCATCTGGATGAAAGCAGACTGATAATCAGCCAAATCACGATAATAATCAGTATGATCTAGTTCAATATTGGTAATCAGGAGATATTCTAGGTCAAGATTGAGAAAATGCCTCTTGTACTCGCAGGCTTCCAAGAAAAAATAGTATTTTTTGATCAGTTCATAAGGGAGTTTTTTCCCTGTGAAAATAAAGTCAAAAAGCTGACGAAATTCAGATTTTTTATCTTCTTTTAGGTAATAACTTTTATTGTTCAGATCGGGAACTAGCGCTCCTACGATTCCAAGTCCCAGCTTAGGAATCAGCTTCTTTCCTGTAACAATCGCTAAAGAGGTAGAGCTTGATTTCCCATTTGTCCCTGCAAAACCAACGGTGCGAAAATATTTGGTAAGCTCTCCGAGGAATTCAAAATAATTCCAAATCTTCATCGGAAAATGCTGTTCCTTTTTGAGCTGAAAAGCAGATTGGACTTCTGGGCTTTCTTTCGTCGCTTCGGAATAGATGAGTATGTCATCAGCTCTCGGCTGGTATTTCCCGTGTCCAATGATGACCGGGATTTCTCTTTCACGAAGTGCTTGAGTAATTTGCGATTCTTGAGCATCAATGGCGATGAGATTGGTATAGCCAAGATCTCGGAGAAGATGAGCGATATTGGAAATTCAGCTTCCACCTGCTCAAAGGATAACGATATGCATAGGATTTCGGGAATGAGGATGTAAAAGGATTTAAGTTGTTAGGAGTGGTAACAAAGCAATCAAAGGGATAAGCAAAGTTACTTTCAAGTGGATCGCCACGGTCGCCCTGCTCCCTCGCGATGACGGTCATTGCGAATGAAGTGAAGCAATCCAGTTATTATAGTCTTCTGGATCGCCACGGCTTCGCCTCGCGATGACGAGTTTGCTCCTGGTAAGGATTCGCTTTGCGACAAGGAGTCATTATTTATGCTATGTTTTTTACTTTTTGGCTTTAGCTTAGAAGGACAGTACTAGCTTGGGATTAGTTAAGTATTTGTTCTAAAATCTGATCCTTTGCCTTGCGGATTTCAGCTTTTCTGTCCCTAGAAGATAAGCTTTTTTTGAAGGATTGCAAAGCGAGCAGATGATTTTTGAGCTGATCAAGGAAATCAGGATCGTTCTGCTGGATCAGAATTCAGTTTTTATGCTCAACATATCGCTTTGCATTGTCCGACTGGTCGTGAGTTCGTGGAATAGGAATCATCAATAATTTTAGATCAAAAAGTTCCTGCTCCGCAAGCGAGGTCGTCCCTGCTCTTGTGATCGCAATATCGGACTGAAGATAGAGGCGACCGATCTCTTTTTGACTCACAAAGGCTAAAGTCTCCACATTTGGAAAATCAGAAAAAAGCTGAGCGAGGTCTTGGTTGAGCTTTCCAAGGATGATCGTAAAGTGTATTTTTGTAAGCTCTGGACTTTTCTTCAGTACTTTTGCAAGGGCTTCATAGAGGTTTTTTGAGCCTTGAGAGCCTCACATTACGAGGACTTGTGTCTGCTTTTTATCTCAAGAAAGAGGGGAGTTTTCTGCTAGCAATAAGTCTTCAGAAAGGATTTGTCCTACGACTTGAGCTTTGGAAAGCACCTTTGGGAAGCCTGTGAAGGAAACTTTTGCGAATCTTGACGCGATACGATTCACCAATCAGGCGTGGACATCAGATTCGTGAACGATGATTTTCTTGCCGAGCAATTTCGCTGCAAAAACGACTGGTAATGCGACATACCCTCCTTTACAGAAGACCACATCAATCTTGAAGCGCAAAAGATAGAAAACAGACTGGAGAACTCCAATCACAAAGAGGAAAAGGTCTCTGATATTTTTTATCAAAGCTCAAATTCCCTTTTCTCTCCTTCGTTTTCAAGAATAAATAGGATGAAAAATCAGATTTTTGATGCTTTTTTGAAGTTCAGAGCAGGTTTCTTGTTCTAGGCTGTTTGAAGTTCCAAATCGGAACATTTGAGCGACTTTACTTTTGAGGTCTGAATTGTTTTGGAGATGTTGGATGAGGCTTTTGATCGGGAAGACATGTCCGCCAGTTCCTCCTCCTGCTCGTGCTATGTTGAGTGTTTTCATTGGGATTTTTTTAAGATAAAGAAGAACTAGAGTTTCTGAACGTCAGCTGCCACCCCTTGAAATATCCTCTAATTAAAGCTCCAACAATCTGCCATCTTCACTCGCCTCCGTAAAAAAAAGCCTTAACTGCAAGCCAGCCACAGATTCACCAAGAACTCCAAAGGAAGAAAATAAGTTTTTGTTTCCAGTTTGCGTGTTTTTTAACCCAGAGAAAGAGATTTTTAATCTTCTGTTCCGCGGATTTCGGAGTTCCAATTCGTGCTTCCTCGAGGAAGGTTTTATCCCTCTCTTGATGTCTGACTTTTAATGCTTTAAAAACTAAAATCGGAGTCCCCTGTTTCCAGATACTATAGATAAAATCTAAATCTTCTGCAATTCGAGCAATCTCCTCATCATATAATACTTTTTTCATAAGTTCTGCCTTACCAAAAATCCCATTTCCACTAAACATTTTAATCTCTGCAAAATCCTCATCTGGAGCTAGAAAATGGATTATTGGGCGAGCAAGTCGGTAATTATAGCCAGAGAATCCTTGATTTTGCACCTTATCAGTATTTCTCCACATCAAGCTCGGAGTAATAAAAACCTCTTTCCCATAGAGCTGAGAATAGTTATCATGAAGATTAATCGTCTGAGCAAGATAGTCAGCATCAAAAGTATTATCATCATCAAAAAGCTGAATATAGCTTCCTTTTGCAGCCTTGATTCCAAAATTTCTGACATAACTCGCACCACCTTGATAATGAAGATCAAAATCTGTATTCTGATGTGAGAGGAGTCTGATTTTTTTCTCCTGTTCTGAACCAGCAAAACTTGCGATCTTAGATTGAAATTCTTTTCGTTCCTCTTTCGTAAAAGCTCTATCACAAACCAAAATACACTCAAAATCTTGGAAAGTCTGATCCTTGATACAGCTAAAGAACTGCTCTAATAGTGGAAAATTATTTGCCCTAGAGGGAACAACGACAGAAAGATGAGGGCTTGCTTTTTGCATCTGAAAAACTATCGTAGATAAATGCCTTGAGAGTAGAGAAATCTGCCCTTATTGCAAGGCTTTTAGTTTGGAATACGAATGATGCGAATCGGACTGTTTCTTGTAAGCTTCTTAAATATCTTGTCTTATCAGAATGGAATTATTTCTCCCATCGAGATAGGAAGTATTACTCAAGAGGAGCTCCAAACAACTCCTTTTGCTAAAATGCAAGGAGTCCCTCCTACTTTTGCTACTTTGCTCGGAGAAAGACAAGCTGAACTAATTTTAGCAAACTACGGAAATGGATCAGGTTTTTGAATGTTTGAAAGTTTTACGTGAGTAGCAAGGATAAATTTTCCGCTTATCTATCCTGAACTTTTGGACTATTTCCCAAGGAAGATTGAGACATTAGAAGAAAAGGTTCCTTTCTCTCCTGAGGAAAAAGAAGCTTTGAAAGCAGAACATCTAGTAATTGTAGCGCATACTGATCAAAACAAAAGCGCCTTAGCTTATTATCAGGGACAACAGCTAAAACTTGCAAGTTTTGTCTCTCTTGGAGCTAAGAAGATGAGGACAAGAGAAGGGGTCTTTCCCCTCAAGCATGATAAAATTTTTCGCCGCTCTTTCAGCTTTAATGGTTCTCCGATGCCCTATGCTTTGCAGTATTCATGACCTTATTTTCTCCACCGAGGAGAGGGAGATGGAAGCTATATTTCTCATGGATGTATCAGAGTTCCTGGACTTTACCAAAAATGGCTCTATGAGCATTTACCGACTTCTGGAGAGAAAACTCAGCTAATTGTTCATAAACCCTATGAAGTAAGTTTAATTCACAAGTAAGCTACTTTTTCCCTTACTAGAGGAGAAAAAATGAAGACAAACTTCCTAATGCAGCTTACTTTTTCTTGGCTGAAGTCTTTTTGGCTGGAGTTTTTTTTGGGCTAGCTTTTGTGGAGTCTTTCTTTAGTCCGATAAGAGCTAAACAATCTTCTAAAGTCAAATCCGTCGCATCTTTTCAGCCTTTTGGAATTTTATAATTTTTCTTAGCATATTTGATATAAGGACCATAAGGACCGTTTAAAACCTGAATTTTCTCCTTTTCGTAGTCAAATTCATTGATATATTTATTTTTCTCGGCTTCCATTTTCTCCTGAACCATCGGAATCGCCTCTTCTAAAGTGATAGAAAAAGGATCTAAACCTGAATCTCTCTTGATGGAAACAAAAAGGCTCTTGTATTTCACATAAGGACCAAAACGCCCTGTAGAAGCCGAAACTTCCTCTCCCTCTCGCTTCCCTAAGCTCCTTGGCAAGGCAAAAGCCTGTAAAGCCTCTTCAAGCGTAATCGTTTCAATGGTTTTCCCAGCAGGAAGTGAGGCGAATTTTTTCTCAGGATCATCTGATTCTCCAATCTGAATCATCGGTCCATACCTTCCCATTCTCGCGATAACGGGTTTCCCATTGCTTGGATGCTGACCGAGGGCTCTTTCAGTATTTACTCTTTCTTTCCCTGTCGTTTCCACCACTTGAGCATGAAAAGGACCGTAAAATTTCTCCATCATCTGCACTCGCTGAAGCTTTCCCTCTGCGATTTCATCAAATTCCTGCTCCACATTGGCAGTGAAACCATAATCCATAATATCAGCAAAATTCTGATCCAAAAAGTCAGTCACAATCATTCCAATATCGGTCGGGAACATTTTTTGCTTTTCAGCTCCTGTGATTTGTTCTCTTTCAGTTCTCGTGATTTTCTCCTTTAGGAGCGAAAGTTCTAGATAATTTCTCGTTCTTCCTGGGCGGTCTTCTTTGACCACATACCCTCTTTTCTGAATGGTGGAAATAGTTGGGGCGTAGGTTGAAGGTCTTCCGATTCCCTGCTCTTCAAGCTTCTTTACGAGGCTCGCTTCGGTATACCTCGGAGGGTGTTGCTTGAATTTTTCTGTTGCTAAGATGCCGTTTTCTTCTAGATTTTCTCCAACTTTCAAAAGAGGGAGCATACCCTTGATTTCTTCATCATCTTCCTCAGTATCAGTAGATTCCATATAGACTTTCAAAAAGCCATCAAATTTCAGCACTTCTCCACTTGCTACAAACTTAAATTTATCAGTCGTAGAAATCTGAATTGTTGCCTTGGTTTTTTCAAGTTCAGCAGGTGCCATTTGGGAAGCGATCGTTCTTTTCCAAATGAGCTGATAAAGCTTCTTTTCGCTCGGATCTGCTCCTGCAATGTGATTCTCCATATGTGTTGGTCTGATACATTCATGGGCTTCTTGTGCTCCTTTTGCCTTGGTCGCATAATGGGTTGGTTTGGAGTAGTTTTCTCCATATTCACTGATAATCTGGGCTTTTGCTGCCTGTATTGCAAAATCAGAGAGATTCACAGCATCGGTTCTCATATAGGTAATATGTCCTGCTTCATAGAGCTTTTGAGCAACCTGCATCGTCCTTGCAACAGAAAATCCGAGTTTTCTACTCGCTTCTTGCTGAAGGGTAGAGGTCGTAAAAGGAGCTGAAGGTGATTTTTTCCCAGGCTTCACCTCAATATCACTCACTTCATAGATCGCCCCTGAAAGGGATTCCAAAAATTTTGTCGTTTCTGCTTCATTTTTAAGCTGTTTACTAAGCTCAGCAGTCAGATTTTTCTTTTCATTAGTCAAAAACTGAGCTACGACCTTGAAAAAAGAATCAGCCTCAAAAGCCTGAATCTCCCTTTCTCTCTCCACGATCAATTTCACAGCCACAGACTGCACCCTTCCAGCAGAAAGTCAGGTTTTGATTTTCCTCCAAAGCACTGGAGAAAGCTCAAATCCCACCAATCTATCCAGCACCCTTCTCGCCTGCTGAGCATCCACCAAATGCATATCAATCGTTCTCGGGTTTTTGACTGCATTTTCTATCGCCGTCTTGGTAATCTCGTGAAAAACTATCCTCGGCGTCGTTTTTACATCTAATTTAAGCTGATTAGCAATATGCCATCCAATCGCCTCTCCCTCGCGGTCCTCATCGGTTGCGATCCAAGTTTTCTCCGCAGATTCAGAGAGTCTTTTGAGTTCAGAAAGTACCTTTCTCTTGTCAGGGGAAACAACATAGTCAGGTTTGAAGCCATTTTCAATATCAATTCCCATGCCTTTGGTTGGAAGATCTACCGTATGTCCGTAGGAAGCCTTGACTTCAAAATCAGGTCCGAGAAATTTCTTGATGGTCTGCGACTTCGCAGGCGACTCAACAATCACGAGGTTTTTTGCCATTAGTCTGTGCGGTATAAAAGTTTTCGCTTCTTTGTATAGGGAAATTTAGCTCAAGTTCAAGGAAAAGTGGAAGCTCAACCGAAAGTCTCCAATTTTAAAAAACCTTTCCCAAGGAGCGGGAAAGATTTTATTCAAAATTTTCTACAGGTTTCCATAGGTCAACCTCGCACCCTTTTGACAGCCCTTCAAAACATCTTTAGCGACTGCAAGCTCCCAATAGGCTGCTTTCACATCTGAAGTAGCTCCCACAGTCCAGTTCTCAGCAAGACCTTTTATTACCATATAGATATCACAGCTGATTGGCATCTTAGGATCTGTTGTTGAGCCAATCATTCTTTTCTCTAGTGCCGTTTTCATATAAGGATAGTCTTCATCAGTCGTAGCGAGGTACTTGAACTTTACATTTTTGGCAGTAGAAAGAGGAATAGCATTTTTTTCAAGTACATATTTGATAGCTTCTAGCATTGTCAATTCCTTATTAGGATCTTCTAGTGGAAGAGGCTGAATCTCTTCTGATATTTCAACTTTTGTCTCTAAGGATCCAGTAAGTTGTGCTATTTCTCCTGAAAGCTGAGATTCACCACTCAGATTTAATCCAAGTACTGTTCCTGTTTTCTCAAAAAGAAAATCTGGATCTTCTTCAGAATTAAGCTCTGGTAGCTCAAGATTCTCAGGGTCTTTTGGTTGAATCCCTTCAAGAAAGATCGTAATCTGTTCTTTGAGCATACTAAGCTGAGGATTTTCATTACCAGCAACTAGAGCATAGACTCCGAGCAGTATAACTGCAAGAAAAAATAAAACATAGCCAGAAAGGAAGAGCGGCTTCCTCCAAAGATTTGCAGCCTTAAATACTACAGCTAAAAAGATAATCATCCCTAGTGCTCCAATAATCATTGCTAGGAAATCAAAGGTCTCCCAAAACATATAGAGGACTCCTCCAAACCCAATCAATGCGAGGAGGAAGATCGCAAAACGATATCGAGCACTTCCCGCTGCAAGTACTGGCTTTTTGGAACGATTAATTTTACTTTTAATATATTCAATATTAGATTCAGAGAGGGGGGTAAGAGGAGCTTCTTCTTTTGGGAAGGCAGTATCAATTGCTCTCTCTTCTTCACCCTGTTCTCTTGAATAAGGACTTTCCTCATACCTAAGATTTGAAATCCTTTCTTTTACCAAAGGCGTATTTTCTGCTTTTTCTCCCTTTTCTTTTGTAAAGGTTTTATAGCACCATGCGATCAGAAAGAAGGCAAGGAGATTGATTCCCCCTAACAGTGCAAATCTTGGCTCATTCCATAAAAGACTAATAATAAAAAACTGAAAAATCCCAAAATAAAAGACAAAGAGTAAGAAAAACTTTTTTTGAAGCATCCTCAAAAGATAAGAAGGTAAATAGTTTTCTTTTAATAGCTATTTGACAGATATTTTCAAGCTCAGATAAAAGAAAAAAGCACTTATATACAAAAATACTAAATTAGATACATCTGGATAGATTTTTTAATCACCCGCTGAAGGGAAGAGCTTTAAGCTCAATATTTTTTTAGTTTAGAAGTTTTGAGCTCGGTAATAATCCGGGCTTTCTATTGTATCAAGAGTCTCTTCAAAGCTAACACCTCTCTCTTGGGCTCTCATACGAGCATGATTGGTTAAGATAAGATGCGTTCTTCTAGCTTTTCAGAAGATAAAAGCAGCCTTTCTAGGAAATCCATATGCTTTTTTGCAGATAAAATCTCTATTCACACCGCTTTCCCTTCGGCATTTTTATCTACAATGAGCCAATCTTTGAGTATCTGAGTCGAAGCCACCTCTCATCATGCAAGGAAAATATAGCAAGCATCTGCATCTCTATCATAAGCGACTTTTTCAAAGATTTTCATTGTTAGCATCAGCGATCTAAAAGCATATTCATTATGCTAAAACTACAGCTCTTGTCAAGTAAGAATTAAGTTTACAAGTAAACCCCTAGCCCCTCCCGACAGGTCAAGACTTCGCTTTATCAACGGGATAAATTCACGAAAAAAAACCTCTATTGGAATTGATTTAAAATTATCTCAATCCTAACACAAAACTCCTTTCAAAAATCTGCTTTTTTATCTCTTCTCTCACTCAATCAATATTATTAAGAACTTGCTCATTAGAGAATCTCATTACAAAAATTCCTAAACCATTAAGCACTTTTGATCTCTTTTCATCATACTCTTTCTGCTTATTATGAATCTCCCCATCAACCTCAATAACTAAAAGCAATTTAGAACAATAAAAATCAGCAATAAAACCACTCAAGAGCTTCTGTCTCAAAAAACGATATCCCAATTGATCTTTATTAAGAACCTCTTTCCATAACTTCAACTCTGCCGGAGTTGGATTTTTTCTATTGTATCTTGCATAGTCTTTATTTGAAGTATTATATTCAATAAAAGGAAGTGTTTCTTTCATTGGAAGATTTAAAACAATTAAAGATATGGAATTATCTAAATATTTTTTAGAATAAAGCAAGCTGATTACAAGCAAATCCCCCTAACTCCCTTTATCAAGGGGGAAATTTACAAAAAAAGCCCCTCCTTGACAAAGGAGAGGTTGGGGGTGGATTTACCAAAAAGAAAAAAGCCCCCGCCGAAGCGAAGAGCTTTTCTCTATAGCCTAGGAAAGCAGAAATTACAATGACAACGCTGCAAAATCTGCAATATTTCTAGCATCTACGTCTGTATAGGTAACAGTATTTCCGTAATCATCAGTTACATCAAAGGTTACCGCAGTAACTGCAGTTTTAGCAGTTGTTGATCTTGCTACTTCAGCAGTAGAAGCACTTAGCTCTACATCAGCAAATACACCAGCAGATCCAGAAATCTTTTTGAAGAGATTAGGAACAGGAACAAGAATGTCACCTGTATTTGCTTTAATAGACTTCAATACTACTTTATAGTCATCAGCATTCTTAGTTACGTTAAGATCCAATCTTTCGTTACCAGAATTAGTATTCTTTTCTTTTACAGCAAGAATAGGATAAGCTTTTGCTACATAGTGTGTATAAGCAAGTGCTCCTGAACTAAGTTCTGTAGCATCATTATAAAGTGCCACACCTGTAAATGTTTTTGCAGCAGAAGCTACAGCAGCATCAGAGAAGTTAACATAAACTCTTGCTGTGTAGTTTTTAGCTGGTAAAGTTACTAAGTTAGCAAATTTAACAAGAAGTCCATTTGTAGTTACGCTTGTTGACTCAACAGCTGGAGCAATATCATCAAACTTAACAGTTACATCATCAAAGTCACCAGCAACAAAAGTTCCTGTCAAGAGTACTCTATCAAGATCTACGCTATCATTCCTTACATTATAGTTGAATGTAGCAACTTCTTCAGCTCTACCAGGAAGAAGTACCATATTTTTAGCATTAGAACTTCCGATAACAGTTGTTGTAGCAGAAGCCTTAATGTCAACATACGCAGTATTAAGACTAGTTGTAGTTACTTCATTTCCTTCAAGAGTTCCTTTTGCCATTACTGTAAATCTATACTTAGACAATGCAGGATTAGCAGCGTTATTGATAGCTCTTACT
This sequence comes from uncultured bacterium, assembly GCA_963540355.1. GTDB lineage: Bacteria > Patescibacteriota > Gracilibacteria > Absconditabacterales > Absconditicoccaceae > HOT-345. The sequence goes on along the minus strand of CAUTND010000001.1, from coordinate 196,245 downwards.
TCAAACTTAACAGTCTTTTTAGGTTCAATAGTTGTCGTAATAGAATCAATTGACTGAGCTGATCCTGAGTAAGCAGCAACAGTACTTGAAGTTGATCCTCCATCTACCATGTGAACAGAAAGATCTGCAAGCTTTTGTCCAACAGGAACTGTAGCATTAGCAGTTCCAGTTAGAACAAATTGACTAATCTCGAGAGTTTTATCTGAAGAGTTAGTAATTTCTCCAACAAAGATCACTTTTTCATCACTGTTTCCAGCAACAATTTTTACATCTTCAGTAGGACCAACCTTTCTGAAAGACATTTTCTGAGCTTGGATATTTACCTTAGCAACTCTGATATTTCCAACCATATGATTAGGTTTGAATTCAGTTTCATCACTATTAAGGTATCTTCCATCTTTAAAGCTACTTGATGAGATATTCTCAAGTTCAAATTTATTTACACCTGCTGTCTCAGTAGTAGCGATAGAAACCATAAGTTCTATATTGTGGGTTCCTTTATCCAAGTATACTTCAGAATCGAAGATAATTTTATCGTTCTTAATTTCTGTAGCTTGATAAGTTCTTCCTCCAACAACAATAGAAGCTCTTCTAACAGCTCCTGTTAATTCAGAAGATGCAGCTTTTTTCTCTAGAACAATTCCTTTCTCAAACTTTGTAGCTTGATTAAGTTTGATTGTTCCTTTAGCAATAGTTACATCTGAGTAACCCCAATCTGCATTAACTACTGAAGGAAAATTTGCATCTCTTGTAAGAGTAATAGTTCCTCCCATAATAGTTGTAGTCTTAAGATCAACTGTACTAAGATCTTTAATCGCTACTCTATATCCTACAGAGTTTTGACCAATTTCTTCAGCAATTACATCTTCAGCTCTTCTAATCTTGAAGGTATATTCATCTCCATTTTTATTCTCAATGTTTGTAGGAGTTGCAACTACTTTATATACAGCAGATTTTCCTGAATCAAGCTGATCATTAATAGTCATCACTACATCCTTTCCATTAAGAGTGTAAGTTGTTTTCAACTCTTTACCGTTTCTAAGAAGTTTGAAGTTAGTAAGGTTTGCGATATCTCCACCTTCTACCTTAAATGTAATAGTCTTGATAAGTACATTCTTCTCCATAGAAGCAGGAGATTCATTCTGAAGTTTAAATTCTCCGAAAGAGAAAGTTGAATCTTTAGAAATATTGTACTTTCTGTCAGAATTAGTTAGAGTTAAGAACTTCAAAGAAGTTACTGAATAGTTTGTTGTTCTATAAACCCCTGTAGTATCAGGAGAGATAGTAGTGTTCTGAGCAGAAGAAGCTACATCAGAAACCTTAAATGACAATTCAGAACCTGCAACTACCTTATCTTTATTAAGAGAAATCACAAGATCTAATTTTTCACCTTTCTTTACAACATAACCTCCATTGAATACAAGATTTGCTTTTGAGTCTCCAAAGAAGCTAGATGAAGATGAAATCCTTCTACCATCTTTTTCAATCCATACCTTTAGACCATCATTATTACTAAGTCCAAGTCTTGTAACATTCAAAGAATGCAATTGAATATCCTGACTAGCATTAATATTCAACTCAGCAACCTTTACTACACCATCATTAGGGATAGAAGTAGTTCCGTTAGTAGCGTTTAATGCAATAGCAAGATCACCAGCCTTTGCACCATCAAAAGTATTATTATTCTCAGATGGCTTCTGATCAGGAGTTTTTCCTTTACATGCAGCAGGACAAGTGTCTGAATTCAAAGCACAAGCCAAGATCACTGCAGCATCCTTACATTCAGCTGGAGTAACTACCTCAGCAGATCTCTGAAGCATAAGCATTACGAATCCTCTGATTTCCATTTGATTTGGTTTATCAATTTGATTCATAATTTTAGCATCTTTCAAAGCATTAAGGTGATTTACATAGAAAGGAGTTCCTCCATTGTATTTATCTCCCCAAAGAGCTCTTGAAAGAGTGGTTCCAAATTCAGCTCTAGTTACTTTGTCATTTGGTCTGAATTTATCAACATTTTGACCCATCAATCCCATTTGACAAGCTTTTTTAACGTACATAGCAAGATCACCATCAGCAGTGTTTGCGTCCACAAAACTACATACTGCAGTTTCATCTGCTTTAGTACCCATTTCTTTTTCAGCCCAGTTAGCGATCATCTTAGCCAACTGACCTCTTGTAAGTTCTCCGTACATGTTAGCATTGTCGATAGAACTCATAGTAGTGATGTTCTTAGAGTAAGCATAGTTGTATGCTCCCGTAAGTTCTTCACTGTAGTTAGCAGCACCACTTACTAATGGTGTAGCCATTGTAGCAAGCATCAACACTCCAGTCACGCTTGCGAACATTTTTTTAACGTTCATTCTCTGTGTAAAATAAATATAAAAGCTTTTCCGATAAGGCTAATCCTTACCAAGAATGTATTACCTCTTGTTCACTGAACAAAAGTATATCACAATTATCAAAAGACAAAAATCTGAATCTTTCTCCTAACCAGAAGCTAAGATTCTGATTTATTGAGTTTTTCAAAAGTAAAATACCAATGTTAATGATCACCGAGGTTAAATAAGCCGTTTCCATGTCTCCACATGGACAACTTACTAGCTATGATACCAATACCCGAAACAAAATCAAGACAATTTAGACCTTATAGACATTCATACACCCAAAAGGAAGAAATATGCCTGTTCTCAAGTCTTCTTTTGTAGTCTTATCTCTGAAAGAGAAAGTTAAAAGGCTGACTTGAGAGCTTTGTCTCTATGATACTAAAGTACCATATATGCTGTACATCCTCACATCGTTGGTTACGAAGAGAGCGTAGCTTTGTGACTGATTTTCTTTTTTTTTCTTTCTCTTGCTGTCAACACCTCCTATATTATAGGTACTTACTATATTTTATTACTATTCCCATCTTTTCAAAAGACAACCATCTTTCCTATTTATATTATTTTATCTATGGACTTTTCTATTTTTATAGATTATAATCATTCAAAAAAATGAAGCAATCCATTCCCTCCTCTTCTCATTGCGATAAAGCAAAACAGCCAAAGCAATCCAATTTACCTTCAAATGAATCGCCACAGCTTCGTCTCGCAATGATAGGTCATTGCAAACGGAAGTGAAGCAATCCATTATCTCTATTCCAAGTATTCAACAAGATCTTTCCATTAAAGATGAAGAAACCATCCCCTCCTCTCGTCATTGCAAGGGAGCAAAGCGACCGAAGCAATCCAATCTACCTCCAAATGGATCACTACGTTTTCGCTTCGTGATGACAGCTCATTGCGAACGAAGTGAAGGATATAATATAATAGGAAGGAAGTTTGTTAAATATCCCTCCGCTTCAAAAGGGTAATTTTGATTACTATTTCTCGCTTCACTCAGAATGATAGAGCAAGGATATTCTTAAATGAATCTCTGCTCTCTTTTAATAAACAAAAACTCTTTAAACCCCTTCTTTCTAAAAAGAGAAAAAAACTGACTCGGAAGTCAGCTTTCTTGCTTTCAATAGTACTGAAAAGAGATAAAGTAATGAACAAAGTGTAATTTTAAGTGTTTGATTAGAATGGTGGTCTATCCCCACCTTCCGGTAGGGATGCCTTGTTACGACTTAACCCCAGTCACTGATTTCCTCCTTAACCCATATAATGAGTCTTCAAAGAACCTCAGCTCCCATGGTTTGACGGGCGGTGAGTGCAAGGAACAGGGACATATTCACGGCAGCATGGCTGATCTGCCATTACTAGCAATTCCAACTTCATGTAGTCGAGTTCCAGACTACAATCCGAACTAGGGGTAGTTTTAAAGATTTGCTCCACCTCGCGGTCTTGCTTCTCGCTGTACCTACCCATTGTATTATCTATGAGGCCCTAGGTGTAAGAGGCATGAGGATCTGACGTCATCCTCTCCTTCCTCTCGGTTACCCGAGCAGTCTGCTTAGACATACTAACTAAGCATGAGGGTTGCGCTCGTTTCCAGACTTAACTAGACACCTTGCGGCACGAGCTGACGACGACCATGCACCATCTGTGTAAAGCTCCGTATTGCTACGGATATGCGACTTTCACCGCAGACACAATACATGTCAATCCTAGGTAAGATTCTTGGCTTATTATCCAATTAATCTAGATAATCCACTGCTTGTGTGTTCCCCCGCCTATCCCTTTGAGTTTCATTCTTGCGAATATACTACCCAGGCGACTTGCTTAACTCGTTAGATTACGACACTCCTGCCAATAAATTGACAAAAACATCTAGCAAGCATAATTTACGGTTCGGACTACCAGGGTATCTAATCCTGTTTGCTACCCGAACTGTCGTCCCTCATCGTCAAGTATTCTGTAGTTAGCTGCTTTCGCTTTCGGCGTTCCTTCCGATATCAACGCATTTCACCGCTCCACCGGAAATTCCACTAACCCCCAGATACTTCCAGAATTGCAGTATCCATTCCCTTTCTACGATTGAGTCGTAGGATTTGAAAACAGACTTACAATTCAGACTACGGACACTTTACGCCCAGTAAATCCGGATAACGCTTGAGACCTACGTATTACCGCGGCTGCTGGCACGTAGTTAGCCGTCTCTTATTCTTGAAGTACCGTCATTCGTCTTCCTCCAAAAAAGAAGTTTACACACCGTAATGCTTCATCCTTCACGCGAAATTGCTGCATCAGACTTTCGTCCATTGTGCAAGATTCCCCACTGCTGCCTCCCGTAGGAGTATGGGCCGTATCTCAGTCCCATCGCGACCGGACATCATCTCAGACCGGTTACCCGTCATAGGCTTGGTAAGCCGTTACCTTACCAACTACCTGATAGGACGCACCCCCCTCCCGAAGCGATAAATCTTTCCTCACATTGGAATTTCACCATCGTGAGCATATTGGGAATTAGCTACATCTCTGCAGTTATACCCATCTTCGGGGCAGGTTAAGCACGCGTTACTCGCTCGTTTGCCACTAATCTTACTACGTATTGCTACGACGCAAGATCCGTTCGACTTGCATGTGTTAGGCATTTCGCTAGCGTTCATCCTGAGCCAGGGTCAAACTCTTCAAAAAGTTTCACACTTTATCTCTTTTTAGTACTATTAATGATCTCTCTTCTAAGGATTCCATCCTTAGTAATGGTAGCACTAACCTACTTTCCCAGCTCTGATAGAACCAGTATCATCGACCAGTATATGCTTAACTTCTGTATTCGGAATGGGAACAGGTGTTTCCATATACCGCATCAGCACTACCGTTAATAAAGATGAACAACATGTCTGTACTTTAGCGATTTCCTGATGAAAATCAAACTAAAATCAGATTTTTCCTTCGAGTTTTCCTCACAATACCATAATATATTACCTATTTCTTAGAAAAAAGATAAACCCGCTCGACCAATTAGTACATCTCAGCTCAATCCCTTACAGGACTTACACTTAATGCCTATCAAACTGCTAGTCTAGCAGCGGTCTTACCTTCATAAAGAAGAGGGATATCTAATCTTGAGACAAGTTTCCCACTTAGATGCTTTCAGCGGTTACCTTTTCCGAGCTTAACTATCCAGCAGTGCTCCTGACGGAACAACTGGTACTATCAGAGGCTCGTCCAACCCGGTCCTCTCGTACTAGGGTCAGCATCTCTCAAATATCCTACGGTCACAGTAGATAGGGACCGAACTGTCTCACGACGTTCTGAACCCAACTCGCGTCCCGCTTTAATGGGTGAACAACCCAACCCTTGGGACCTTCTACAGCCCCAGGATGCGACGAGTCGACATCGAGGTGCCAAACGGAATCGTCGCTATGAACGCTTAGATTCCATTAGCCTGTTATCCCCGGAGTAACTTTTATCCGTTGAGCGGATCCCCTTCCACTTGGAAGATCCGGATCACTTTCGCCTACTTTCGTATCTGTTCGACCTGTCAGTCTCACAGTCAAGCTTGCTTATGCGAATACACATTCATCACGGTTTCCATCCGTAACAAGCAAACCTTTGCACGCCTCCGCTACTTTTTAGGAGGCACCCGCCCCAGGTAAACTGTCCAACTGAAACTGTCTCCCAACCTAGGGATTAGAATTGCTACATATTTTGGGTGGTATCTCACTTTTGGCTCCGCCCCAACCGAAGTCGAAACATCAAAGCCTCCCACCTATACTGAGCAAGACATGCTACAATCCAATATCAATCTACAGTAAAGCTTCACAGGGTCTTTCCGTCTAACTGTGACTACCCGGCATTTTTACCGGGAATGTAATTTCACCGAGTTTAAGGGTAAGACAGCATGGGGATGATTATGCCATTCATGCGCGTCAGAACTTACCTGACAAGGAATTTCGCTACCTTAGGACCGTCATAGTTACGGCCGTCATTCACCAGTGCTTAACCCTCGAGCTTGCACAAGAGAGCATAACATTCTGGCATTGGACAGGCATCACCCGTTATACATCCTCTTACGAGTTAGCAACGAGCTGTGTTTGTGATAAACAGTTCCCCCCATCTCTTTCGCTGCGATCCCGATTGCTCGGGACAGGACTTATTTCGAAAGTACGTCCGCTAATTTGCCAAGTTCCTTACCCATTAATTATCTCGATTATCTTAGTATTCTCTACCACCCCACAAGTGTCTGATCTGGGTACGGGTTACCTATAGATTAAGTTTAGAAGTTTTTCTTGGCACCAAAACGATGAGAATTTCTAACTCCGAGGAGTCAAATTCCGATCAAACTCAGTATCAATAGCTGTGGATTTTCCTGCAACTACCTTTGTAACTTACGCTACAAAAACCTTGTTCTTTCGACTCAAATTCTTAATGAGCTCTCACAAATCTCAATGCGTCACTCCATCACTCTATAAGTAAGTACTGGAATATTAACCAGTTATCCATCGACTCTCCACTTCTGGACAAGCCTTAGGTCCCGACTAACCCTACGACGATGAACGTTGCGTAGGAATCCTTAGGATTTCGATATATTGAATTTTCATCAATAAGCGTTACTCATGTCAGCATTTTTACTTCTTACTAGTCGACCACACCTCGCAGTGTAGCTTCATCCTGTAAGAACACTCTCCTACCACCATGGTATTACTACCGATGGTCTTCGATTTCGGTATAATGCTTAGCCCCGTTACATCTTCAGCGCATCTTCGTTAGTCCAGTGAGCTGTTACGCTTTCTTTAAAGGATTGCTGCTTCTAGGCAAACCTCCTGGATGTATAAACAAAGACACCTCTTTTTCCACTTAGCATTACTTTAGGGACCTTAATCAGAAGTCTGGACTGTTATCCTTTCGACTATGAAACTTGCTCCCATAGTCCCACTCTGCAATATTCCTTGAAGCATTCGAAGTTTAGTAAGGTTTGGTAATGTCTCTCGACACCCCTAGCCTTTCCAGAGCTCTACCTCTTCAAGATCTTAAATTACAGGCTGCACCTAAATGCATTTCGGAGAGAACCAGCTATCACGGTATTCGATGAGCTTTTCACTCCTAAACACAGGTCATCGGAAGGTTTTGCAGCACCAACCCGTTCGGTCCTCCAGCATAGTTTCCTATGCCTTCAACCTGCCCATGTCTAGCTCATACCGCTTCGGGTCTATTAATAGTAACTCAAGCGCCCTATTCAGACTTGGTTTCCCTTCGGCTCCGACTGTAACTGTCTTAACCTTGCTACTACTAATAACTCGCTGACCCATTCGTCAATAGGTACGTGGTCACCTTACGGCTCCCACTCAATTGTAAGCAATAAATTTCAGGTTCTATTTCACTCCCCTACCAGGGGTTCTTTTCACCGTTCCCTCACGGTACTCTGCGCTATCGGTGTAAAAAAGTATTTAGCCTTACCCAGTGGTCTGGGCAGATTCATACCAGATTTCTCGTGTCTGATATTACTCAGGTGTTGTCACGATGTGGTGTCGTATTTTCAGATACGGGACTTTAACCGTCTATGGTGCATCATCCAAATGCTTCTCCTAATACAACATCTCTCCATCCGAAGATTTCTAGCTCTTCATGGACAATCCTACAACCCTCTCATTAGCAACGCCTAGAAGCTTACACTAATAGAGTTTGGGCTCTTCCCTGTTCGCTCGTCACTACTAAGGGAATCTCATTACGATTTCTTTTCCTTCGGTTACTGAGATATTTCACTTCACCGAGTATTGTCAACTTTGTATTCTCCTATAGAGAATAGGTTGCCCCATTCGGAAATTCTTGACTCCAAGCGATTGTTGGCATCTCATCAAGACTTATCGCAGCCAGCTACGTCCTTCTTCCTCTTTTTTACCCAAGGCATCCGTTTATTGCTTTTAAATAGATTTATCTACTAAGAAATAGTGTAATATATTATGCTATTGTTAAGGATCACTTCAGCAACCTCTTCGTTTTTGATTGCGAGCATTATATTACACATCTCCCGTTTAAATGCAAGAGATTTTAGAGATTTTTTTCTTGAGGTATTCTTTGAGGTCTTTCTCCTTTTTGGGTCTTATCGGTTTTTAATTTCTCAATATTGTTTGTAAATTTTTGAAAAAAATCCAAAATCTGATTTTCTCTTCATTTTTCATTTTTACCTATGGTATAAAGCCAGATTTTCATTCTTTTTTGGTTTTATAAAGAGATGTTATTTTAAAAAGCCCTCTACGAGAAGATTATAAAATAAAAAACTAAGTAAGAGGAGTATCAAATCTTATGGGATCCTGCCCATTTTGGAGAGGAATTGACATATGGTCACCTAGGATCTGCCTTTACCATCGCCAAAATTGGAGAAGTCTCTAGATTGTAACACTGATACTCTGCGAAAGCTTATTGAATAAAAGTAGTCTTCTCCACTTGTCTCACCCATGTCACTATAAGAATAGAAAAAGCTGTTTTTAGAAACTCTAAACGATCAGTATAAACCCTATCAAGATACATTTTATTATTTTTATGTAAAACTATATTTCAATACCAGATTTACATAATATAATTTTTCTCCCTATTTCAAGCCAAAAAACACAAAGTAACTAAAAAACTGATGAAATCTAGAGATTTTTTTCCTCCGAGACTGTCAGGATACTTTATTAACTCCGTATATAAGAGATAGGAGCTGATCTTTCACTCCGAGTTGAGCATAGCGAAACAATCTGCTCCGAATCTCTAAGAAAAACTTCATCAGCAATGAATCTTATCTCCTTTGCTTACGACTCAGACTCAGAAAAACAAAAAAACCTTATGAGCGAGGCAAAGCAATCCATTCATTAATCGTCACTGCAAACGAAGTGAAGCAATCCAACTCCTAAACAAATTTGCTTTTAAGTGGATCGCCACGACTTCGCCTCGCGACGAGAAATCATTGCAAACAAAGTGATAGCGAAACATTCCGACAAGGTTGGAAAAGACATTATGAAATGCAAGAATTTATATCCTTCTCTATTGCTCATGATCATAAAAAGAAATCTCTCAGAACAACAAAAAGCAAACTCAAAAACACAAAGAGGCTTCGCTCAAAAGAACATCGGAAGTTTTTCAGGATTAAGATCACAACTAAGACGAGTAATTTTATATTGATAGTCTAGTAAACCTGGGAAAAACGACAAGGAAAGTGATCTCTGAGATGGATTTTATCTAAAAAATAATGAGGCTGTTCATCTCACTGAAGCAATACCTCCTCAGTCGATAGATTCTCCTTCTCGCAAAAAGTAGTCATATCCTACTATAGCTGCTTTTGATTTAAAATCACAACTATTTCACTAAGAAATCATTTATTTCTCCTCAAACCATCTCCTCACCACAAACTTTTTTGCTTTGGGTAAAGGAGAAGCGGAATAGTCATTGACTCCTTGTCTGCTTTTGAAGATTTCTTCTAATCTTTTTTCGGTATTCACGATCTCAATGCCTCATGGTTTCGTGCCTCTTCCCCTGCTTTCTATCGTCCTTTCTTCATCTAGCACGATCACCACATGCCCATCTCGCACAATCAAATCTAAAGGCTGAAGCAGTTTTTTAAGCTCTTTAATAATTTTTCATTCAATAGCAAGCCCATTCCCAAACTGGAGTAAACTACGACTATTTCTTGGGGTAAAACCTTTCGTCGCTTGATAGAGCAGTCCTGAACAATCCACACCTTGCATGAGTTTTCTCTGCTGATCTAAAGAAGAAAGCTGAACTGGAGAAGGAAAAAGTTGCTCTATCTCAGGAATTCCTTGATACCATGAACCACCCCAAACATAGGCCGTTCCAGAAGTTGAGAGAAGATTATCGAGAATCTCAGCTTTAGAAGGAAGTTCTGGGAGAAGTTCAGGGGATTTTTTCTCGGTTTTTTCTATAAATCTTGCATCGAGAAAATAGCCAAATTTCGCTCCTCTCCCAGCGTCAAATTCCCTTGTACGAACCTGATAATACGTAAAATCTCAAGTCTGAATTTTTCTCATCAAAGTAAGAGGAACTTCAGGTGGCAAAATCACCGCTAATTCTTGCAGATGTCTATTACTATTCAGCTTCATTCCTGTAGTTCCCTTTCCACCAAGCAGAAAGTTAATATCTACCTCTTCAATTGGCAACCAAAAAAGTGGGGTAGGAAGCTTAGTTTTTGCATAGCCTTGAAAGTCCTTTTGACTTGCGATCTGGAGAGATCTTGAAACCTCCTCGGCAAGTTGTTGAGTTTTGAGGAGCTCGGCAAGGGCTTCAACTCTCTTGGAAGGTGTAAGGTGCTCTAAAGCTTTCACTCTAGAAGCGACAAAGTTTTCATCTTTGGCTGTGAGTTTTGCCCCATAAAGCTTGGTTTTGATTTTAGGATCAAAGGCTTTACGGATTGCGAGGCTTTTTTGAGCTAAACGAGAAAAAAAATCTGATTTTTCTTTTTGTTCAGCTTGGGAATAGGGCTCTTGGAGTACACGATCAATTTGCTGATGCTCTGAAAAAGTAAAAGGAGTATAAGCAAAACTTACTGATCCACAGAGCAAGAAAAAAAATACTCCTATAAGAATTTTTGTAGTTTTCATGGGGTTTTTCATACAAAGTCAAAGTTTTATTTCCACCAGTAGAGACTTCCAATCACATACACTGACAACGCTAACATTAATAGTCCAACGAAAAGATGGATCAGTTTTGTATTTTTATTTTTTAACTTTGCAAGCTTCTCTACTGAAGAAACGCCAAAACTAACGAGAACCGTAATCACGAGCATTGGCAAAACAAAAATGAAATTATAAAGCAGAAGGTAGAGATGCCCTGTGAAATTCAGACTTTGACCTTCAGAACCGAGATAACCAAGTACCGCTACATAAGGTCCAGAAGAACAAGGCAAAAGAAAAAGACTGACTAAGATTCCGATCAGAAAGGCTCCAAGGGGAGAAACTACGCCTTGAATCAGTTTCATCATCTTTGGTCTCCAAGCAAGAGGAACCTCCATCACAAAGCCCTTTCCATACCAAAAAAAATCTTTGATATTTGCAATTGCTAAGAGTAAACCAAAAATTCCGACCACCCACTTCAAAACTACCACATTTTCTGCATTTCCGAGAAAACGCAAAACCCCCATCCCAAGTAAGTAATATGAAGCAAAGATGGCTAGAGAAAAAAGTAAACCTGAGAGCAAAGTCCTCATTCTACTCTTAGATTTGGAAAGAATGGTGCTTAAAAGTAAGAGCATTACTGCAAATGCACAAGGATTGATACTATCAGCTAAAGCTCCTGATAAAATGAGTGCAAGGAGCGGTTTTTTGTTCTTTTCCTGTTCTTTCCCTTCTTGGAGATTGAGGTGGGTAAAAGAGGAATTTCCAGCATCCCAATCTTTTTCAAGCTCCTGAAAATGTTCAATAATCGGCATATCTCCTGCAGCATAATAACGCTTCCCTTCTGAATTTTCTACGATCAAAAAAGGAGTTCAGACTTCATCTAATGAGAGTCCTAATGCTTCTACAAGATCAAGAAAAAGCTGACGCCCTTGAGTATTTGTCATAATTTCATAGGATTCAAGCCCTATCTTTTCATCAATATCAGTCGTAGCAAAAAATTGCTCTACACGAAGACAATGACTACAGCCCTGAGCATGAAAATAATGATAATGTGGCAATTCAGTATTCCCTTTGGCAAAACTTAGCCCAAAAAGACATGTAACTCCAAGTAATAAACTCAATAACAGCTTCTTCATCCTTTCATCAATAAATAAAATCGCGTAGGGCAGTGTAACTAAACACGAAAATTTTTCAAGCTTCTTTAGTTCTTTTTCTCCTAGGTTTTGGCTTAGTTCAACTCTTGATACAACAAAGTACCTCCTTCAAGCAGAATATCAGCTTGGATAAAGATTCCAGGGGTATTACAAGTCCCTTTTTCAAGTGGTCTTCCTTTTTCATCACGAAGTCCGGTAATCGTGAGCGTTCCAAGAGTCGTTGGAGTGAGATAGGAAAGTTTTGTTCAGATTTCTACCACTTCTTTTGGAGTAAACTTGAAATAGCGTTCTCCCTCAATTTCTAGCTCTTCATCTTCAACAATTCCGAAATAATTCCTATTGAAAAGCGGTCAAGGACTGGTCTTGGTAGTAAAGCTCTCGGTTTCTGGGAACTCTTTAAGATCATTAAACAAAAAACCTGACCAATATTCCCTATGCGGAACCTGGTTTACGAGATTTTGAATCTCAGGATCAATAGGAGTTCCCTGCAAAATCGCATCTCTCACATGTTTATAGGCTTTTACGATCGCACCGACATAAAATTCAGATTTACTTCTTCCTTCAATTTTCATCGCATCCACATAAGGCAAAATCTCCTGCAATCTTTCAATCGTGCAAAGATCCCTTGAGGAAAGAATGTAATTCGTGCCATCTTCGCCCTCCTCCAGCTGAAAAAGTTTCCCTGGTCTTCTTTCTTCTTCAAGCCATACTTTATAGCCAAATCTGCAAGCATGAGAGCATTCTCCTTTATTTCAGGGTCTTCCATTCATATAATCTCCGAGCAAACAGCGTCCAGAATAGCTCATACACATCGCACCATGCACAAAAACCTCTAATTCCATTCCTGGAACCTGTTTTTTGATCTCCTTGATCTCCTCTAAATGCAGTTCACGAGCAAGCACTACTCTCTTGACTCCCATATCATACCAAAATTGCACTGCAGAATAGTTCATTGTAGAAGTCTGAGTGCTCAGATGAAGCGGAGTATTTGGAAGATACTTTTTCAAAACATGGAAAGTTCCTGGGTCAGAAAAAATGATCGCATCAGCTCCGACATCAGCAATTTTTTCTACCGTAGCTTCAAAAATCTTGATATCCATATTCCTCGGAAAGATATTCATCGTAAGCAAAGCTTTGGTCCCAAGGGCATGCACAGCATCAATCGTTTCCTTGAGCTGCGTAAAATCTCAGATTTTATTTTGCCTCATCCTGAGCGAGGTAAAGGGTACTCCCATATACACTTCATCTGCTCCATAGCGAGCAGCAGTTAGGGCTTTTTGATAGGAGCCACCAGGAGCCACAATCGTTGGTTGATGCATTCAGATTTTTTTGGTCATAAAAAGAGCAAGAATTACTTGCAAAACAAAAGTGAGTGTAGTCTTTTGCTTCAAGAAAACAAGAAAAAGTCTGAAAGAGAAAAACTCATTTACAACAACTCCCCTAAAAGCTTAAAACTCAGAGCTCTTGAGATAATAGGCTTTTGCCGCATCTTCTTGAGCCTTTTTTTTATTACTTCCATAACCTGTCGCCAAACATTTCTCATTAACCCAAACTTCGGAACGAAAAAGCGTAATATTTCCTTTTTCATCTTGCTCTGCCTCACTATCAACGTAGATCGGAAGTTGTTTATATGTTTTCTGGATGAGCTCTTGAGTCATTGTTTTGTAGGATTTAACAGGAGCTTTGGAGAGTTCCCTCATCTCCGGATAAACCGTTGCTAGGATAAACTGCTCAGCCAGAGCATATCCCAGATCTAAAGCAAGATAACCGATAAAAGCCTCTAAAGCATCAGAAGTAATCGATGCCTTTTCACGACCTTGATTTTTTTCCTCTCCCTTACTAATAAACAACTGCTGATGGAGTCAGATTTTTTTTGCAACTTTACAGAGGGTTTCCTCTCTTACTAATGCAATTTTGTAAAGCGTCATTGTAGATTCTTGCATCTGAGGAAAATCAAGAAAAAGCGCTTTGGCAATAACTGACCCTAAAATTGCATCTCCAACAAATTCTAATCTTTCGTTATGATCATAGGACTCTTTAAAGTCTGCCGCATAAGACTTATGCACAAAAGCACAGAGAAAGAGATCTCTATTCTGAATCTGCTCAACAGGAAGCCCTAATTTCTCAAAGAAGACTTGAAGCTGAGGAAAGGCATCATACACTTCATCGGGCAAGTGAAGAATCATCACTTTGAAAAAGAAAAAATAAAATTAGTCACGATAAAGAATCTTGAGCTCATCATGTTTAAATTGATTTCGTCCTCAGCTGAGGTAAGTATCTCCAAGAACAACTTCAAGATCGGTTCCTGTGAAGACTATCACTTCGTTTCCATAATCATCAATCATGGTCTTTACAACTCCCGTATTGTAGAGAATCTCATCAAAGGAAACAAAATTTTTAAGAGCAGTAATCGTAGATTCAAAACCTCCTGCTTGAGTATTTGAGGTATTGATGATAAGCTGAGTCTTCTCTTGAGGATCAGCATTTGTAAGTGCTGTAATTGGGAGACCATATCTCTTCATTTTAGCTGCCAATTTTCCAGCAATTCTAGTATTTTGCAAGCCCCTTGAACGAAGAAGCTCTTTACTCATTCCATTTTTGACAGCAATTGTTGGATTTTCAAGAAGAAAGCCCTGAAGATGTGTGATAAAATCAGCATAGTCGTGAATCTTATCATAGACACTGATATTGGATACTGTTGCACCAAGAGGAAGCAAGACTGCTGCATTATTAAAAAGCTCTCTTTGAGGATTATAGAGAAAACTTCCTTTCTGAGCATTAAGATTATCATAGCTATAACTGCTATTTAAGCCAAAAGAAAAAGGTTTCACTTTATCTAAATACTGAATCGTTCGAAGCATTTCGTTCAAACTGATATTGGTATTTACCATCGCAACATAACCAGAGTAGAGTTCTTTAGCTCTATTAAGAGTTAGGCTATTCCCAGAAAGCAGCTTATTTTTTACTCCATTGATGATTAATTGTTGCCTGAAAGAACGATCAAAATCTGATGCGTGTCCTGCAGCATGTCTTGATCTTGCATATTTGAGTGCCAAATTTCAGTCCATATGCTGCAGTCCTGCTTCAATATGAAGAGGATCATAGCCTTTAAGGTTTTCATCTGGAAATTGATAATCATGGAGAGCATAAGGGACTTCTACATCAATACCTCCCAGGCTATCAATAATATTTTTAAATCCTCAAAAATCTACTGTCGCATAATAAGGTATCTCAAGTCCTGTGATTTTTTCCATAAGTGCAGAAAAACCTGAACCTGCTTCTTGCAGACTTTTTGTACGTCCATAAAGCTGAGTAAAGACAGCATTAATCCTTGATCCTCAGCCAAGAGGATTTTTGACATAAAGATCTCTAGGAATAGAAAGCATCGTCACAGCTCCACGCTCTGGATTCCAAGAGGCAACAATCATTGAATCAGCAAGATAGCCTCCTCAATGGGCTTTTCCTCCGTATCAAACAAGCAAAACATTCACATTTCCATAAGGATCCATTTTCATCGGTTCTCCGACAGTTTTACTTACGACGTTAACTGTAGTTTTAGCAGCTTCTTTGAAAAATTGCTTTACATAGCGAGCAAGAGGCTGCATAAGGAAGAAAATAAGCCCCAAAGAAAAAAGGAGTATTGCGATCTTAGTTCGTACATGTGGTCAACGAGCTTTTCTAGGGAATTGTCAGACTTTTCTTTTTTGCATGAGAAAAACAAAACATAAAGAGATAGTGAGTAATTATACAAAAAAGTTTAGTAAGTTCAAATAGAAATCTGATTTTTTATGGAAGTTCAAAGCTTGCTTTAGCTTCTTATTCTAGCTACCCACCATTGATTTCTAATCTCCTCATACAGTTTTTTCCCATCATAAGCACAATTCCGATCAATATTAGTAACCATAGCACTTGAAGCGGGAAATAAGACCAAAAAAATTCTCAATCTCCTCCACTAAAAAATTTTGCAGGAGCATAAAGATAATACTGAAAAGGCAAAAACTGGGCTGTATTTTGCATTCGTTTAGGATAGAGATCAAGTGGGAAAAAGAGCCCTCCAAAGATAAAATAAAGCTTATTGATCATAAGTCTGATAAAGGTGCTGTCTTCTAAGAGAAAAGCCGCCAAAGCAATAATGAGCGAAACGAGCGTCAGCATGGCAATACCGATAAGGAAAGAGAACAGGAAAAACAGAAGCTCCACAATTCAGAAGAAAGGGAACTCTTGCG
Organism: uncultured bacterium; assembly: GCA_963540355.1. Lineage (GTDB taxonomy): Bacteria > Patescibacteriota > Gracilibacteria > Absconditabacterales > Absconditicoccaceae > HOT-345. The sequence continues at coordinate 179,887 of CAUTND010000001.1, read as the reverse complement.
TAAAAAGCAAAATCACGCCTGCACAAAAGCTTCCTACGATCAGCATCGTAATGAGGGTCTTGAAATAGGTTTGAGAAAAATAAAAGCCAATAAAGCTGATCGGCTTATTCAGAAAACTGATGATCGAGCCACCCTTGATTTCATCAATCAGATGCTGATCTTTCCAGTTTACCATCACGAGTTCTGTAATAAAGACGTATCGAACATAGCTTGCCAAAGGAATCCCTCCTACACTGTCTATTCCCTGATACTTTGCTCCAAAAAGTGCCAAACTCGTCAGTACAAAAATCAATAGCAAAAGATGGATATTATCCAGCACGAGTAAATGGCCGTAGTATCGTACTTCTTTCAAAAAATAGGATCAGATTTTGAGATACTTTATCATGAGGTTTATTTATTGTTGTAAAACGAGGTTTCCACTACTATATTTTTTAAGTCAAAGTTGAAAAGTCTGGATTCCGATTCGGAGCATGCTTCCACTTAGTAGGACTAAAGCAAACCAAGTTTCTCATCCTCCTTTGCCGATCAAAATTCGATAAGGAAGGTAAGCAGTAGGGAAAATTCCAATTACCCAAAGTAAAGAGAGAATAAGCTTCTGCTGCTCAAAGACTTCTGGAGGATAACTTCCAAAGACCAGAAAGAAACTCTGAAAAAGATCTCTAAGCTTAGAGCCTCTCTGAAGTACAAATCCCACACTTCCAATCAGAAGGAAAAGCCCCATGCCAAATATAGCTCCCAAAAGGGATACTCCAAATGCCTTCAAGGTAAAAAGTAGCCGATTTCCTTCTAGGAAAAAGAGTATATAAACCATAAAGGAGAGACATGCAAAAAAGAGATCTCCGAGGTTATGGACTTTGATTTTGCTCACCATAAGAAAGGGGAGGACTTCCACAGGGAAACTCAAATAGTAGTCTAGTTTTCCCTGTTCAATAAGATTTGGAAGCTCTCCAATATTAGCAAAAATTCCATTAATGAGAGCATATACTAAGGCATTAAGAGCAAAGAGTAGGAGAAAATCTCCCAAAGTTAATCCCGTACTGGTAAAATAACTCAGAAAAATTGCAAAGATAATGAGAAAAGCAGCATCATTGATAATCATCGTTAAAATACTAAAAGAAAAGTTGAATTTATATTCCATCTGTTCCTTTAGAGCGTAGCGAAAAAGCTGTCGATAAGTTTTCATTTTCTTTATTTAGACATAAAACTGTTCAATAATTTCCTCCAGAGCAGGATTTTTGATCGTAATGTCCTCAATCTGCTTAGTCTTGAAAAGATGGCGAATTGTCTGTTCAATCTGTCCTGCTTCATTTGGAATTTCCACATAATCCCAGTGATAGTTTCCCTGCTCTTTGTAAGCGATCTGCTTATGATTTGCATAAGTCGTGATGAGAGATTTTAGCTTACCATCGTACAGAAGTTGTCCTTTATTGATGACAAGTGCTCTCTCACAGAGATTTTCAATATCATTTAAATCATGCGAAGTGAGGAAAATGGTCAGTTTTTCTTCTTTGTGCATCTTATTTAAAATCGCATAAAGCACCTTCTTGGCAACTATGTCTAGCCCAACAGTCGGTTCATCAAAAAAAATTACCTTTGGCTTGTGCAAAAGTGCTGCAATGATTTCGCCTTTCATTCTCTGTCCAAGACTCAGTTTTCTTACTGGCTGGTAGAGAAAGCTTGATATCCCAAAGGTCTGTACAAAATATTCTAGTCTCTCCTTAAAAACTGCTTCAGGGATTCCGTAGATAATCTTAAAAAAATGGAAGCTGTCAATTAGCGGCAAATGGTAGAGCAACTGAGTCCTCTGACCAAAAACTGAAGCACTGAGTTTAGCAATTTTTTTTCTATCTTTTTGCGGAGAAAGTCCAAAAAGACTGATTTCTCCTTCATTTGGATGGAGAATTCCGAGAATAGACTTGATCATTGTGGATTTTCCTGCTCCATTCGGTCCAATAAAAGCGACCTTCTCTCCCTGCTCAATCCTAAAGGAAATACCCTTGAGAGCATAAAATTTTTCTGTCTTAGCTGAGAAAAAATCCCTCCATTTGGAACCTGAAACAATCCTCCTTTTGAAATACTTGTGAATGTTTTGAACTTGAAGCATGAGTAATAAAATAAGAGTAAAAGCGTTTTTATTTTTCATTGTTTATAGGGCTGTATTTGGTTCTTATTTATTGCAAAGCAAATAAAAGAGATTTGCGGATTAGCTACTTTATAATAGAGCTTTTCTATTGATAAACTCTCTCTACTCACTTTCTTGTCTAGCTATAAGAACGGTTTTCCCCTCTTCTAAAGGGAAATAATAAACAGCTTTTCCTAGATTTTTTCCTTGCAATGATAACTCTTTTATAAAAAAGCCCTCTGCCGTGGAAGGAGAGGGATGAGTGCTTGATTCTTTTATTATCCTTTTATGGTCTATTTTGCCTCTCCCTCTCCTTTTTTCTTCTCACAAAAATCATGCTATACTTAGCATTCTGATTTTGTGGATAGTTCAATGATAGAGATAAAAAGGCCAACATTTCATTTTTTTCCATCTAAAGCTATTTTGTAATACGATATCAAGATAAATTTGTGACAGTATTGGAACTGAAAAGTGAGCAATTTTTTAGTGTGGATAGAATTTTTTTGGAGTTTCCGCTTTTTTCTGATTTTTCTTTTTACCTATCTTATGCTAAAAGGAGTATTTTCTTTGATTTTTTCTAGTTTTTCTCCTCGTTCTAAGACATCAAAATTACTTCCTCTCTCAAACAGCTTTAAGAACTGATGATCTCCCGCATGAGGATAATTGGTATTGAAACTCACATATTTGCTTAGTGGATGCTGATGTGCTTCCATAAAAACTCTAAATATCTTTTCTGGCTGATAGAGAAAAGAAAGCTGAGCATAGGGTTCAAAATCTTCATTGATCTTAAAGCTGACCGTATAAACAAATCCAGACTCAAATTCTGGCAACCAATAGTCCAGAAAATCAGCTTTTTCTTGGTGATTAAATCCCATTGCATCAAGCTTAGCATTGAAAAAAATAGGCAAGTCCTCATAGGCGACAGTTCGTCCTTGACTGTTATTCTCATAACGACTTCGCCAAGTAGAGTAATAGAGATAAGGGAAAGTCTGATTTCCAATGGTGATATGACTTGCTTCATCGGTCGTAAACTCCCAAGTTGTCCCGCTTGTAAACTCAGGAATCAGTTTGGTAAAGCGACTACCAGAAGGAAGAGTGATCGTGAGCTGATTTGCTCTTTTTCATTGGTCGTAGGTATAAATCACCGGCTTACAGCCATAGCCTCCATTGCTAAATTCTACCCCTTGCGCAGGAAAAACAAAATAATAATTTGGAATATTGGCCTTTTGAAGCTTAAAGAGGGGAAGGAGGGTTGCATTAAAAATCATTTCTTTTTCTCGGCTATCTTTTCAAGAAGTTCGGTCAATGCTTTGCTCCTTTTCTTCATCAAAAAACATCAAATGTTCAAAAGTCCTTGAGGGTTCTCGCTCTCTTTTACCACAGATTTTCGTTGTCTCATCCTCAAGTCTTAAATCACAGTAAAGCTCTTTCGTCTGAGAAAGTGAAGTCAAGTCGCCACTTTGATTGAGCTGAAGCTCAGCTTTGGAAAAATAGAGAGCTTGAGGATTCTCAGTAAAACGAGGATTACTGTACTGTAGCTTGATCTGAGGAGTATCAGCAAAACTGAATATATAGTTTCCATAGATCAGTAAACTATCCTGAATCTCCTGAGAGATGATTTTCTCTGCCTCCTCGGCATTAGCAAAAGGCTGATCATAGTTTTTAGTAAAGCCAAAGTCATTTTTCGCATCTAAACCATAGCTAATCACAATATCAAGGTCCTGAAGCTGATATTTTTCTCCGAAAAAAGTCAATTCTTGAGGAAAATTCAGTTTTTCTTTTCACTGAAAGATGTTTTGTCTCAATGTCGTAGGCGAACAGAAAGATTCGGTACTTCCTTTGAAATGTATAGCTCCGATCTGTTCCCGTAAAAATTTCCCTGCCCCATATTGCCCTTCCCATTTAAGCATCAGCTTAAGTTGAGGATTATAGAGGAGATGATGTGCTTCTTCTTTCTCAGGAAAGCTTTGATATTGATAATACCAGTTTTTGTAGTGCTGAATAGGCACTTGCGGATCAAAACAAGTAGACTGGAAACAAAGTGAAGACTCAAAACCGAAATGCTCATAAGCGAGTTTGTCAAAATAGAGGGTAAAATAGACTTCCTTTTCATGCCTGAGAAACTCCCCACTCTCATTGTACACTGTTTTTTCTAGACTGAGTTCTAGTTCAACTCAAGTTCACGAGTATTTTTTAAGCTGCTCGTTGATGCGTTTCGTGGTGGTAGTTTGATAGGAACCTCCGTAAAAATTCTCCTCTTTGACTTCATCAGGAGTACGGAGCGAACCTACTTCAAGAGCATACCCATCAGGGAACGTCAGGTATAAATTAGGTTCATTTTCCCACTTAGACTGCTTTTGGATATGTAAGCCCTCCTTGGTCCAGCTGACTTTGAAATGTTTTTTGAGTTCTCCTGAAAGACTGATGCTCGGCTTAGTTTCTCGCCAACTCCTACTATATTCAGGATTGAAGTAAGGAATATCTGGCTTTTGATAGCTTTTTTGCTCACCTGTCAAGGCAAAGAGTTCAATCAAACTATTCTGCTCTGCAATAGGGAGCGGGTATTCACTAAAAAGCTGTACAAGAAGAGAATTTATCTGATCTTCAAGGTGGTAAGCCTGATCCTTTGGGGTCAAATTTCCGCTGACAGAGGAAGGACTCTCTTTTTTGTTGAGAACTAAAGAAAATTGTTTTCCGCTAAAAGCAGGATCCTCACAGGTATAATATATTCTATTCCCTCGGTCATCTTGGTTGAGCTTTGCACCACTTTTCGCACGACATTCCTGATAATTCAGAGGTCGATTGACAAGAGTCCTATCAAGATCAAGGAAATCGTTATGATAGTTCAGCTTTTCTTTTTCGATTTCTCAAGTAAAAAGAAGGGAGAAATCTGACTGAGACTGATGAGTCGTTCCACACGCCGTAAGTACTCCAAAAAATAGCAAGAGAAGCGGAATTCTGATATTCATTACTAAATAAAGGAAAAATTTAAAAGACTTTTTTCTTCTTATAGTCCGATAAAAAGTAATTACAAGCTCTTTTTCTGAAGCGATGATGTAATAAGGAAGGAACCTAAAAGCTAAGCAATAAAAATAATTGACAATCTGAGCCAAAACCTTAGACTGCAATCAGTTTTTTTATTTTTTTTGTTTATTAAAAGGTGAATGATTCTGAACTTTTCCAGCTTCAAACTCATATTTTAGACCGATATGCAAAAGAAGGGAGGACTCTAGCTCGAAGAGCAACTCAGGACCCTTATGCCATCCACATTTCCGAGGTTATGAGCCAACAAACTCAGGTAGATCGTGTGATTCCTTATTGGAAAAGGCGAATGGAAGAAATTCCAAATTATGAAGCTCTCGCTCAGCTACCGAAATCGGAACTTTTGAGTCATCGGTCATGACTTGGTTTTAATAGCAGAGCTCTCAGACTTCAAAACTGTGCTCAAGAAGTGGTAAATCGTTATCAGGGAAAGCTTCCTCAAAACAGAGAGCAACTTTTAGAGCTTCCAGGAATTTGACCCTATACTGCGAGTGCGATTTGTGCTTTTGCTTGGAATATGCCAGAACCAGTCATTGATACTAATATTAGGAGGGTTCTGATTTTTCTTTTGAAACTTAATGAAAAGATTTCGCTTCAAGAACTAGAAAAAGAAGCAAAAAAGCTGATTCCTGAGTGAAGGAGTAGAGATCGGCATAATGCTTTGATGGACTATGGAGCAACTCATCTCACCGCGAGGAAAACCAAGATCAAATCTCTCTGAAAGCAAAGTAAGTTTGAAGGTTCAGATAGGGAAGTAAGAGGATGGATCTTGAAGCAGTTGACAGGAAATGTTCGCCCTTGCTATACTGAACAAACTTCTGATGGGAAAAAAATCTTAAAACTGGCGTCTATCAAGGACCAATTTCCCCATAAAGAAGTGGAAAAAATTATTGAAGGCATGCAACAAGAATGTTTAATTGTTTATAAACAAGGGAAGGTTTGGATTGAATAAAATTCAGAATTTAGTTTTTATCCTAGTACAATACTAGAGAAAAGCAAAGCTTTAGACATTTTTGCTAGGGCTTATGTGATTTGGTTAGTTTCATGATTGGATAGAAGGGAGTCTCTAGAAGAAATATTGAGTATTTTTTTTGGATAGTTTTTCTGATTATGTTGTTTGTTAATGTATTGCAAAGTAAAATACTAAATAAAAAACTTAAATAATCTTCATATTTCCTCCTAATTATTTTCCATTCTTTTAAAGTGTTTTCTTTTACTGCTTTTTTAATTAAGAGCGAATATTGCCTATTTTTTCTCTAAAAGGAAAGAACATGTACCACTTTTTAGCTATTAAGAAAGTAAGAAAAAGGAAAAACTTTCTTTTCTAAAAATAAGAAATCAAAAGAATCCCTATACTTCTTGCTTTCTGATAGAGAAGTTTGATGCTGTAGAACATAAAATAAGAATATGTCTTGTATTCATAAAATATATCCTTACACTATCAGTGTTTTTAATTTTTAATTCTATTAGTAATGGAAATGAATAAAAACTGCCAATGTGAGGCTTGCGAATGTGTTGCTGCGAGAATTGAGGATCTCGTGCCAAATTTTACCTTGAATATGTATAATCCTGCTACTCAAGATGTAGAGCAGAGAACTATTGAGTCTTTTAGAGGAAAGTGGCTTGTGCTTTTCTTCTATCCTGCAGATTTTACCTTTGTTTGTCCTACGGAACTTAAAGACCTCAATCAAAGAGCTGAAGAGATCAAGTGAATGGAAAATGTAGAAGTACTGGGAGTGAGTGTAGATTCTGTTTTCTCTCACAAATCATGGATAGAATCAGAAGCCATGCTTAAGGATTTTCAGTATCGTATGGTAAGTGATAGGACTACGGTTCTCTCTAGGTATTTTGGTATTCTCAATAAAGAGAGTGGAAATGCAGAAAGGGGAACCTTTATTATTTCTCCAGAAGGAGTGCTCAAGACAATTGAAATCCACACTGATCCTGTAGGAAGAAGTGCAAAGGAGCTCGTGAGAAAGCTTTATGGACTCAAATTCGTTACTGAACATAAAGGGTATGCCTGTCCTGCGAGCTGGGAGCAGAATATGCAAACCATGCAACCAACGATCAAAAAAGCAGGAAATGCTGGTTCTACTCTTCAGTAGTCTTTTATTTGTTTATTTTTATAACTATGGCAAAAGGATATTGTGCAAATCTTGAGCAACTTACTCTTGAAAATAATAATTTTAGAAAGGTGCTTTATACTTTGAATGGACTTCAACTGGTGGTAATGAGTTTACAACCTGGAGAAGATATTGGAGCGGAAGTTCATCCTAAAAATGACCAATTCTTTAGATTTGAAGCAGGAAAGGGGAAGGTAATTATTGATGATATGACTTATGAAGTTGAAGATGGGTCTACGATTATTGTTCCGAGGGGAGCAAACCATAATATTATCAATACTTCAGCTACTGAGGCACTTAAGCTGTACACGATTTATACGCCTGCACATCATAAAGATGGAGTAATTCATACAACAAAAGCTGATGCGGAATATGCTGAAGAAGCTGGGACAGATGAATTTGATGGAATAGTAAGTGAAGCATAGGTAGTGGCTTTTTATATAGGACTTTCAATAATTTCATCTCTTTTAGGTAATGAGTAATTAAAAAAAAGATTAAAGGCTGACCTTTCTTGTGAGATCAGTCTTTTTCTTTTGCAAATGGGGATCAAAAACTTATACTCAGTCTCGCTTTATTCTATGCAAAGAAAAGATGATACACAATGTTTTGAAAATAGGGAAGATTAAGTGGATTTATCTTACCAAGCCAAATACTCGTGAAATTGAAGAAGTAATCAAACATTTGGATTTGCATGAAATGGTAGAGCAAGATATTTTGGAGCCGAGTGCACATGATAAGATTGATGTCTATGATGACTGTATCTTTCTGGTGATTCATTTTCCAAAGTATAATGAAAAGCTCGGCAAGTATGTGTCCAATGAGATGAATGTAATCCTTGGAAAAGACTTTATCATCACAATTACCAAATATCCTACCAACAATATCGAGAAGATTAGGCAAGAATATGTAAATGAAATCAAAGAAGAAGGAGATGATGCTGAAGAATATAAGATTTCTCCTTACTATATTCTCTACAAGATTATCGATGTGATGTATGATAAGGTCTTGCTAGGGCTCAATAAGTTCAATTTGGATTTGATGGAGATGGAGAAGCAGGTTTTTGATAAGAATTTTGTAGATACTGAATTTTTGAGGAAAGTTTTGATCAAAAAGAGGAATACGGTTTTACTCAAAACTATTATCTCTCCCCAAGAAGAGATCTTGACTGAATTGCACAAGGCGACCGCAACTTTTTATGAAGGGGATCTCGATGTCTATTTTGAGGACTTGGAGTATAAGACAAGCAAGATTCTCGGACATATCTCTATTATCCATGAAAATATTGATTCAATCTGAGAGATTTTCAATACTTTGACTAATATGCTTACCAATAACAATATTGGAGTCTTAACAGTTTTGACAGTGATTATCTGAATTATGACGATGATTAGTGGAATTTATGGGATGAATATTTCCTTGCCTTGGCAGCAGCATCCTTGGGCTTTCCCGTTTTTGATGGGTTTTATGTTGCTCTTGGCACTGGTGACGATTCTTGTCTTTAAGAGGAAAAAATGGTTTTAGTTTCAGATTTTATTTACTAGTATCAAGATGAAAAGGCAGAAAAAAAAGAAAAGCTGGCTCAGATGGGGATTGGTTTTGGTGATTGCGGCTTGGTTCCGGATTGGAATTCGTTCAAGCTATCAGGCAGCTATAGTTTTCCCCGAAGGAACAGAGATTCAGATCACTCAGGGAGAGAGGATTGGAAAGTTTTATTCGCATCTTGGAGGATTTCAGCACTGGATGATGAAGCTTTGGATGAGAAATCACAAAGAGCTTATACCGATCCTTCAAGAAGGGAATTATCTCCTTAGTGGAAGCTATAGCAAAGCAGAACTTATGGAGCTGATCCGTAAAGGACCACAGCTAGACTATGAACGCCTTACTGTTTTAGAGGGCTGGTCGATTTATGATACTGATGCTTTGCTTGCTGCAAAAGGCTTTATTTCTCCTGGAGATTTTATTGCGAAGGCGAATGATGGAAATTTTATTGGGCAGCTCAAAAGTGAATTTTCCTTCCTTGAGATTTTGCCAGTAGGAAAGAGCTTGGAAGGCTTTCTTTATCCTGATACCTATTTTTTGGCTAAGCAAGGGGAGTTTCCTGAACAACTGATAAGAGCACAGCTCAAGGCCTTTGAGCAAAAAGTATGGATGCCTTATGGAGCTCAGTTGCAGCAGTTTGGACATGGTTTAAGTCCTTATCAACTCTTGATTCTCGCTTCGGTGATTGAAAATGAAGAGAAAAAAGCTGAAAATAAGCCAATTATTGCTGGAATTTTCCTCAATAGGCTCGAGAAAGGGATGAGATTGGATGCTGATGTGACGCTCTGCTATGGACTCAAAATTACCTATGATCAGTGTCGTCAAAATATTTTGCCAAATCTGAATGATGCTAGCAATCCTTACAATACGAGGCAGCTTTATGGCTTGATGCCAACGCCGATTTCCTCTCCGAGCGTAGAAACCCTTTCAGCATTATTAAATTTTGAAAGATCAGATTATCTTTTTTATCTTCACAATGAAAAGTCTGGTCAAATTTATTATGGAAAAACTTTGGAAGAACACCTATCGAATAAGGCAAAATATTTGTAAAAATCAGACTTTTTCTTTTATTTAAGCTAAAGTACTTGATATTTGATTCCTTCTTAATTAAATATGAGTTGCTTTTTTTACGAAAATAGCTACATATGAGAAACTGATAGTAGCTTTTATTCTTGTTTTTCTAAATTATGGATTTGAATAAAGTAATGTTAATCTGAAGAACAACAAATACCCTTCAGGTGAAAATAATAGAAAGTACCCAAAGCGCTGTGGTAAATTTTACAATAGCAACCAATAGAAAATATAAAAATAAAGAAGGAAATATCTTGGAAGATGCTGAGTACCATAGATGTGTTGCTTATGGAAATACCGCTGAAATTCTTGGGAAATACCTTACCAAAGGAAAGAAAATTTATCTTGAAGGAAGACTCAGGACAAGAAAATGGCAAGATACTGAAGGTCATGATAGGTTTTCTACCGAAGTGATTGTTGATACTTTTATCTTTCTTGATACCAAAGTTACTTCTAGTGATGAAGCAGATCTTGATACCACAGATTTTGATGATGAAGTTCCTTTTTAGCTTTCATTATTATGCCTTTCTCGGAATCAACCCAGAAGGAAATTCTCTTTTTAACCCCCCCCTTTCTCTTACCTCTTAATGCTTTTCTTATGACTCCCTTCAAGCAAAAATTAATAAAATTCTGATTAGAAACTTTTGATTTACTTGCTTTTCTTGTCTTTGTTTTTGGAATTATTTTATTTATTAGGTTTTTTATTGGGACTCCTTATACTGTTGTTGGAATGAGTATGTTTCCTACTTTTGAATCAGGAGATTGGATTCTTGTTGAAAAGGTGACTCAGAGATTTTGAACCTTACAAAGAGGAGATATTATTGTTTTTGTTCCCCCTGGTAAAGATATTCCCTATATCAAGAGGATCATCGGGCTTCCTGGAGAAACGGTAAAATTTGTTGATCATCAGACTTATATCTGTTCAGAAGAGATTGCCCCATCTGAAGTTCAAGCAGAAAATGGTCATTTTTGCTTTAAGCTGGATGAAGCGTATCTTGACGGAGAAAAAGAAACTATCCCTCAGGGAGAAAAAACAGAATTTAGGGTGAGCAATGGTTACTTTGTCATGGGAGATAATAGAGGACATACATCAGACTCACTCTCTTGTTTTGGAAGACAATGCTATCAGGGAGCTAATTACTTAGTTCCTGATCACTATTTAATTGGAAAAGTCCTCCTAAGAGTGTTTCCGACTTTTACAACCTTTTAATCTCTCATGAAGCTTTTTTCAAATTTTGATACTCAGTGGAAACAAGAAGCCTATCAAGAAGCTGTGGAAAAATTTTGAGTTCATAATGTCTTAATTTTGAGGAAAAGCTACCTTTTTCTGCTTTCAAAGGTACTCCTACCGTTATTTGGCTGGTCTTTGCTCTTTATCCTTTTACAGTTTCCTGTCTATTGTAGCTTAGAAGAGTTCTGAATTGTTAGATTTATGCTTACAGGGGTTATATTTCTTCTGTATCTTGTAGTTATTTCTCCACTTTTGAAGTACTATCTTGACTATACGATGGATTTTTCTTTAGTTACTCCTGAATATCTAACAAGATATAATCAATCTTGACCTCTAAAAAGAGATATTAAATCTAGTTATGTAAAAAATATCAAAACAATTACCATAGAGAAAAATACCTTTCGATATAATATTTTTGACAATGGTAATCTCATTTTTCTTTCTGAGGGTGATAGAGACAATGAAGGAGAGATCGTTCTCCATTATATTAAATATCCTGAAAAGAAAAAGAAAGAAATCACGAGAATTATGAAGCTTTTTTAATTCCTAGTTATACTTTAGTATGCAAGAAGTTTTTTCCCCAGCTATTCCCTATGATATGTATGAATCTTCTCAAGAATTGGTGATTATTATGCCACTTGGAGGAGTTAAAAAAGAAAGTTTACATCTCAAAATAGAGGACTATAAGCTCTTAATTCAAGGAGAAAGAATTTGGATTCCTCTGAAGGAAAATCTACTTCCTGTCAAAGAAGAATGCTATTGGGGAAAAATTGAGCAGAGAATTGATTTACCAGCTCAGATTTATTTTGATAAAATTCATAGTAAACTTACTCCTGAAAATATTCTTCAAATTATCATTCCCAAGGCACTTATTCCTGAAAAAATTCACCTTGAAATTGAAGCTTAAAAAGAAGTGGAGAGAGATGTAATTCGTTCGTCTCTCTTTTTTTTATAGAGTTCCAAAAGTTTAGGATTAAGAATATTTATAAGTTCATATCAAGGATTTTCTCGTCCTTGCCACTCTTTTTTCTTTTCAAAGCGTTCTGCCAGTGACACCCACTCTCCATCTCCAATAGACTGTTGTTTCAGTTCTTTTTTCATAACTTTTGCAAGTTTGAAATAGCTGCCAATTTTTGTTTCTTCATAGAGGGATGAATAGTCCTTTCTTAGGAGCTTTTCAAAATCAAAGAAAGCTGACTCTCGGATTCTTGCTCTCTTTTTTCGTTCTTGGACTTCTTGGTTTTTATTCTTAGGAATTTTGCGGCAGGTAAAAATTTGCTCAGCAAAACTAATACAATGCTGATCATTAATTTTTACGAGTTTAAGCGCTTTCAAAAGCTGAAGCTCTACGGTTTCAAGCTCACGAAGTTGCTTATTATTTTCAGTATAGCTTATTCCTTCTTTCGTTTTTCCATAACAGAAAGTATCAAAAATCTGACTTCCTTTCCAGATAGCGATACAGCTTGCAGTATTTGGAAAAGAAAAATTTCCTTTGAGAATACTAATTTTTCCTTTTTCTAAAAGGCCTTCAAGTTTTTTCTTCTTTTTTCCATTGATTAAAAGATAGAATCCTTCCGATAAATTCAGGCTTTCAAGCTTTTCATCTTCACTCTCAAAAGAAAGTTCAATAGTCTCTTTGTCTTCATCCTTTCCTCTTGGATTAGGAGTGATGGAGTGAATCTTTATTTGAAATCAGGTCAAACTGTCATTCATTTCAGTTTTTTCTTCTTTTTTCTCTACTTCATAGCAAGAAATATCGAAAAGATGCTCTTTTTGCACTAAAGCTACACAAGAAGATTTGTTATTAGGAAGCCCAAATTTTCATTGAAGTACTAGAGGATTTTTAAGTTCTTGAATACTGAGGAAAGCAAGATCTTTAAATTTTCCTTGTTGCTCAATATCTTCAAAATCAAAGCTCAGCTTTTCTCCTGTTTTTTCAAAGATAAAAAGCCCAAAAAGATGTGAAAAATCAATATTCTTTCTCATTCTGCTTTTATCAAAGATTGAAAGGCTGATACTTTCCTGTCCTCCGCTTCCTTGATAGTCAATATTTGTGATTTTGATCCTCAGATCTTGATGATTACTCTTACTTTCTTCCTCTTTTTCTAAAGCCGTAGGACAGTAGTCAGGATTTCGCATTCCAAGCTGCTGGGATTGAGCAGATTGTTCAGCTTTTCTAAACTTTTCCTGCTCATGGTAATTGGTTTTGTAGGTATATTCTTTTGCATACCCTTTCCTGATAAGTTCTTCATTGATGAGTTGATCATCAAGCCAAACATAGGCAATCTGTCTTCCATAACGATCATATTGGGGACTTTGTTCATCAAAAGTAAGCTGAATATACTGTCCTTTCAGTCTTTCTTTTAAGTATTCTTTTGCTTCTTTTCCATAACATTCAGTCTTTTTATATCTTGCAGTATTACTTTCTGGAGCATCAATACCCAGTAAACGCACCGATTGAAGCTTTCCACTTTCATCTTTATATCTTATGGTATCTCCATCAAGAATAGAAAAGACCTTGATTCCCTCTTTGGGTGTCGCTTTTTTTTCTGTTTTTTGCTCGCTAATAGGTTGATAATAATAGCTATCAACTACTTTATCTTGATATTTAAGCTGAATGAGTACCATTTCTTTACTTGTATTTGGAAAGCCGAATTTACCGACTAGAGTCTGAGAAATCCCTTGCTGTAAGCTTCATCGAAGTTTCTTTTTCTTTCCATTGATGAGGAGATGAAAAGCATCAAGATCTAGTTCTTTTCCTTGAGTGAGGAGGAGACTAATCTTTTCCTTATCATCAGCTCCGGGAGGATTGTAGTCAATATCTTCGATCTTAATCTGATAGTCGTTGATATCAAAGGTTTCATCATTTTCTTTATTTTCTTTTGGACTTTGGGATTCAGGTTTTTTCTCTTTTGTAGGACAAAGCTCTTCCTTACTTGGACAAGAGCATCCTCCCCCACCTCCACCAACCATAATGTATTCAATTTTTGGAGTAGCATCGATCTGAAAATAGTCTAAAAACTTTTTATCAAAACCTGGAGAGAAAGTTCCTATTTGATTCAAAAGAGGGAAACATCAGGCTTTTTCTCTTCAGAAATAGTTAGACTTTCCTGCCTGAAATCCTGTCAAGAGAATACTGTCCAAAACTTGTCGTCATTGTCTATTTAACCCCTCTAAAATAAGGTATCAGCTACCATCTTGTAGTTTGAAATCAGGATGAAACTGACTGTCTATTCCTTTGTCATTCCAGAATTCATCTTTGTCAATCAGGAAAGTTCTATTTTTTTCCCAGAAGTCTGATTTTTCTAAAGTGATTTCTTTTTCTAGTAAGCTTCCTGTCAATCTCAGTTCCTCATATTTTTCTGGATCATCAGTCCATTTGAGTTCAATAAATGGTTTATACTGCTCATTTCCCCAAAAGATTTCTTGGATTTCCAAGCGATACCTTTCTGTCCACTCTTCACAGTCTATAGGAGGAAGGGGCAGATCTTCAAGTATTGGATTGGGGGTTGGAGTTTTTGGTTTGGAGATATCTTTGGCATTTTCTGCCTCTGTAAAATAGAGTCAAGGATTGGCAATAAGTGGAAGAGTTTCTCAGCTTTGAGTATAATACTTCATATTTCTTATTCTATCCGTGGTCGTTCTTGTCGTGAGCCGTTTTCCTTCAAGCAAGACTTTTTCAAAAGAGGAATCTTTGCCCTTTAGGTGTTTTACTCGCTCAGAATGGACAATAAGCTGATCATGCTCTCCACTTCCGTAGTGTAAAGTCAGATTTAATTGATCTTTTCGATTGAAGCTATACTTATCCTTTGTGATTTGCCTTAAAAATTCTCCTGTGAAATAACTATTGCTCTTTGCTAAAACAAGGGATGTTTGTGCTGGAATCTCGACTTGATAGGTGAATATTGTATTTCCCTTTCAAATCCCTTCAAGACTTATCTCTCAGCTATACGGAAAGTTGCTGATATTACTGATTTCTACTCGTGAATTTTTAGTATGAAAGAAGGCTTCAGTAACGATAAGCTCGGCTCTTTCTTCAGCTGTTGTCGAATTATCTCAAGAAAGGGGTGTTCAATCATTTTCTTCTCTAGGATTTTCTTTTTCAAGTGAGAAAGGTATTGAGTTTTGAGCTTCTTCTATCTTTTCTGTAGCTCAAGAGAAGGAGTTATCCTCTTCTGAGCTTTCTATAGGAAAATCAAAATCATCAGAATCTCCAGCTATTTCTCCTTCTTGGAGTCAGTTTTTTTCTTCTTTTGAAAGAGGGACTTGCAAGTTCTCAAAAAAATCTATCATATCTCAAGAAGAAATCTGACTTTCATTGAGAGTTTCGTGTGTCAATGTGTGTCCTGATAAATTTAAGACAGAAGAAAGCTCTTGGATGACTTCTCCACTAGAAAATACTCCTGAGGATTGGAACAGTAGGAGGAAAAGAGCTAAAAGAGATAGGCTTTTTTTCATCATCTTCATACACTAAAGAGATAAAAAGGGGTCTAACACTTTCATTTGCTTTCATCATAGGAAAAGTAGACAGACTTGCAAGTGAAAAAATCAGACTTTTTTTGCTTTTTTTTCTTTTCTGATTATACTTGGAAGGCCTTTTATCTTATGTCCAATCATATAGGAACGATGTCTCTTGGAAACACTCCTAAAAATACACAAGAAACTCCATCAACTCAGCTGGACTCCTTTTCCAATTCAACATCGCAAATTGAAAGCCTTGAGAAAGATACCTATGAGAGAAAAACTACTCAAGAAACTATTAGATTAAAAAGCTCAGTTGAAACGATGCAATATGGAGATAATCAGCTTGTAACTTTAGAAGCTCTCAAAGATACTCTGCTCAAAGAGACAATGCTTTCTGTCCTTGCTCATGAGGATTTTGATCAAGTGCCAGAGCTTCACAATAAAAGTCCTGAGGAAAGAGTTGAGTTCCTTTTTAGAAAAATCAATATTGGATTGACAAGATTTTATACAAGGAAATTAAATTTGGATCCTGACCAGGGGGTTCCTCCTTATCTTGAGAAAGTTGTCCTGCCAGCAACAGAATGTTTTTTGATGGATTTGCTCAGGAAGACAGGACAAGAAACGAATATCAATTTTTTGGGGTCGCTTTCTCAAATGAGTTTTGAAAAGATTGGTCAATTATTTCAAGATATTAAAGCTTTTTCTGAAAAATTTACACTTCCTTTTTCGCAGGCGAAAGCACTTTTGAATCTTTCAGATTTCCTTGCTTTACCAAAAAATAGAGCAAGACTGGAAAATTTAACTTCTCCTTATGAATTTTATGAGAAAGTGATGAAGCATCCTCTTTGGACTAAAGAATTTGTTTCAGAACCCCTCAAAGCTAATGATCAAGAGAAGAAGGTAAATATTTATGGATTGAGATGGGAGGATTTTGGATTGGATAGCGCTTCAGCTCAGCTTTCTGATGAAGAGCATTTAGAAACGGAGAAAGAGAAGATTAAACAGGAGCTTTGAACGATTCCGATGATCCATTCTCCTGAAACAGTAAAGAAACTTTTGAATGTTCTTCAGACAAGCGATAGCTATTTTGAGAAAACAGATCTTATGAGAGAGCAAATCTTGAACCAGGCGGAAGCTATTTGGAAAATAAATAGTACTATTAAGGATTTCTTAGGATTAGACCTTTTGAAAGAGATAAGGAATAGTCCTTTGGCTGCTTTTGCAAATTTTTTCTTGGGGATGATCGGCTTTTCATGAGGGATTGAAGGAATCACAAGAGGAGTTTTGCAGAGAAAACTCGATAGAGAAATGAAAAAAACACAAAAGGATGCGATTACTGAGCTCTATACGAAGTATCAAGAAGAAAAAAAGCTGACTGATACGACAGCAAAAGAACTTTTAGATCGCTATCAGCTTAAAGTTCCAGAGCAGGAAGTTTCAAAATTTGCCTTAGATCTTCCTTTGATTAAGAATCAGCTTCTTGAAAAGATAGATGAAAAACCTGAACTTTTGAATCTCAATACCCTTAGAAGCCTTGAAAGCAAACAAGGTTTTAAAGGGAAAGATTTGGTAGAAGAAGTAAAAACAAAAGAAGGGAAGGTTTCTCTTGAGCTCAAAGCCACATTAACAGAAGAAGAGCGTGAACAGGTTATCGATCTTTATCTGCAAACCATGCTTCAGCATTTTACCGATCCTAAAAAAACTGATCTTCTTAAAACTTTTGAAAGTGCTGATGATCTGACTTTTGCTCTTATTGCTGGAATCTTTGTAGATAAGGAAAATGTGATGGATGGAATAGAAGCTGGCGTACTATTTCCAAGTCAGTTTTATGATGTTCCTGAAGCAAGAATCAATAAAAATGAAACCTCTAATTCAGCAACTTCTTCTAAATCTGAGGAAATAAAAAATACCACAAAAAACTATGGAAATACTCCTGCAGTCAGGAATAATAATCCAGGGAATATCATGGATACAGCTTTTGGAGGCGAAAAGGTCCCTTGAGAAAGATTCACTGTTTTTTCTAGTCCAAAGGAAGGATTTGATGCTCTTGTAAATAAGATTATCAATATTCAGTCTTGAGGAAGCAAAATATATTCTCCAGAGATGTCACTTCTTTCATATATTCAAAAATATGCTCCAGAGGCGGATGCAAATAATCCTATTCAATATGCAAATAACATTGCAAAAGATTTGAGTATCAATCCTGAAACCCCATTGAAGGACATCAATCCTTTTCAGCTAGCTTGTGCACACTCTAAGTATGAAGACCATCAGATGTTCCAAAAACTTAAAGATCTTGATATTATTCCTTCTTCTTTTGCTTAAGCTTTCTTTTGGAGAATTATTTTCATTGTCTTGTCTTCAAACACTAAAAAATCTGATTGAAAATTTGCGTCAGATTTTTTTTTCTTTATACTTAAGGCTGAATTTTAATCTTTAAAAAAACAAAAAATCTCATGGAAAAATTCGCCAAGATTCAGCAGATCGTTCAAGATATCAAAGACATTAAAATCCAAGGTGCTACGAACATTGCGAAGGCTGCCTTTGAAATTCTTATCTCAGAGTCAAAAAATCAGACTTTTGAATCTGCATGAAAATTCTTAACTTTTATTGAAGAAGCAATGCAGCTTTTGATCTCTGCAAGACCAACAGAACCGATGCTTTTTAATGGAATGGATTATATCAAAAATCAGATCAAAACCATCAAAGAAGACGCTTCTACAGAGGAAGCTCAAGAGATCGTAAAGGCTGCGGCACAGTTTTATCTTGATCTTATCCATGAAACCGCAGAAAGAGCGGTATTGAATGGACTTGGGGTGATCAATAATGGAGATAATGTCTTGACCCACTGTCATAGTTCCTCTGCAGTAAAAACCCTCAAACTCCATAAGACCAAAGGACTGAAATTCAAAGTCTATAATACTGAAACCAGGCCCCTTTTTCAGGGAAGAAGAACTGCAAAAGACCTCATCAAAGCTGGAATTGATACGACGATGGTGGTTGATGGGGTAGCACCGTTTTTGATGGATGAGGAAAGTGGAACCGATTTGATGATGGATTGCGTGATCATCGGCTGCGATGCGATCAAACTTGATGGGGGTGTCGTCAATAAGGTAGGAAGTTATAGTGTCGGACTTTCTGCACTCTATGCGAATGTTCCGGTCTATATTGCAGGGAACCTCTTGAAAGTTGATGTCCACGATGCCATTCATATTGAAAAGAGAGAAGCGCATGAAGTCTGGGAGGATTCTCCAGAGGAGTTGAAGTTTTTGAATTTTGCCTTTGATAAGATTCCACCAAAATTTATCAGAGGAATTATTACTGAATTTGGGATTATCAAGCCAAGAGATGTTAGAGCTGTGGTAGAAAGAGAATATCCGTGGATGAAAATTACGAAAAAGGGAAAATAAGCAATAGTTCAAAATTTAAATTCTTTCTCCTTAAAAAAAAGTACAAAAAAGAATTTTTCTTTTTTTGCTTCAAGACTGATTTTTTGGATTCTGCTCTATTTTACGATGAAATTAAAAAAAACCTGAACACGATCAGCATTCAGGCTTTTTTTTATTTTTAAAAGGGATTATCCATGCTTCAAAGCAGCGTGTGCCGCAGCGAGTCTTGCGATAGGTACTCTATATGGGCTACAGCTCACATAGGTCAAACCTACTCTATGACAGAAATCAATAGAAGCTGGATCTCCTCCGTGCTCTCCACAGATTCCGAGCTTGATTTCAGGTCTGGTTGTCCTTCCTTTTTCTACTGCGATCTTCACAAGTTCTCCGACTCCTTCTTGATCAAGGGTCTGGAAAGGATCTTTTTCAAAGATATTCTTATTTACATAGTCTTTGATGAATTTTCCTGCATCATCTCTGGAGAATCCAAGTCCCATCTGGGTAAGATCATTCGTTCCAAAAGAGAAGAATTCCGCAGTTTCTGCAACTTTATCAGCAGTTACCGCTCCTCTTGGCACTTCAATCATCGTTCCAAGCTTGTATTCTACCTCTACACCGTATTTTTCCATGGTTGCTTTCGCTACCTTTCTCACGATATCAGCATTAAAGTCTAATTCTGATTTGAATCCTACGAGTGGGATCATGATTTCAGGTCTTGCATCTACGCCTTCTTTTTTGAGTTCACAAGCTGCAGAGATCACCGCTTCAGTTTGCATTTCTGCGATTTCAGGGAAGGTAATTGCCAATCTACATCCTCTATGTCCGAGCATTGGGTTGAATTCGTGAAGTGATGCGATTTTTGCATGCAAGGTATCTACGCTTACTCCAAGTTCTTGAGCAAGTTCTTGGATTTGAGCTTCTTCTTGAGGAAGGAACTCATGCAAAGGAGGATCCAAAAATCTGATCGTTACTGGCATTCCTTCTAGGGTTTTCATGAGTTCATAGAAATCTGATTTCTGATACGGAAGGATTTTTGCAAGTGCCTTTCTTCTTCCTTCAACCTGTTCTGCAAGAATCATCTCTCTTACCGCCTTAATTCTCTCCTCTGCGAAGAACATATGTTCAGTCCTACAAAGTCCGATTCCTTCTGCTCCAAACTTTTTAGCAGTGATGGCATCTTTTGGAGTATCAGCGTTGGTTCTGATTCAGAGTTTTCTGTATTTGTCTGCAAGTTGCATCAATTTTTCAAAGTCTCCGCTAAGTTCTGGATCAACAACAGCTACTGCTCCTCCAAACACTTCTCCGGTACTTCCATCTAGAGAAATTTCATCTCCTTCATGGAAAGTTTTCCCAGCAATGGTGAAGCTTTTATTTTCTTCGTTGATCACGAGGTCTCCTGCTCCAGAAACACAGCATTTTCCCATTCCTCTCGCTACGACTGCAGCATGAGAAGTCATTCCTCCTCTCGCAGTCAAGATTCCTTCAGCAGCGATCATTCCTTGGATATCTTCTGGAGAAGTTTCTAGTCTCACAAGCACAACTTTCTTTCCATTTTCTTTCCAGTCATGAGCATCAGCAGCAGAGAATACTACCTGTCCTACCGCTGCACCTGGAGAAGCAGGCAAAGCTTTCGTCAAGAGATCAGCTTGCTTTTTTGCATTCAGATCAAGCTGTGGATGAAGCAAGGTATCAAGTTGTTCTGGCTGCACTCTGAGCACTGCGGTCTTTTCATCAATCAGTCCCTCTGAAAGCATATCCATCGCGATTTTCACAGCAGCTGCAGCAGTTCTTTTCCCGCTTCTGGTCTGGAGAATGTAAAGCTTTCCTTCTTGGATGGTAAATTCCATATCTTGCATATCTTTGTAATGCTTTTCAAGCAGATGATAGATGTCACAAAGCTCTTTGTAGCACTCAGGCATTACTTTGTCAAGCTCTTCAATATGAGCTGGAGTTCTGATTCCTGCTACTACATCTTCTCCCTGAGCATTCATCAAGAATTCTCCATAGAAAGCATTCTCTCCAGTAGAAGGGTTTCTCGTGAAGCAAACTCCGGTTCCAGAGGTTTCGCCCATATTTCCAAAGACCATAGACTGCACATTTACTGCAGTTCCAAGAAGTCCTTTGATATCGTTGATTCTTCTATAGATGATTGCTCTTTCATTATTCCATGAATTGAAAACTGCATCAATCGCCATTTTAAGCTGTTCTCTTGGATTGTTTGGGAAGAGTTTTCCAGTATCTCTCTGCACCACCTCTTTGTAGAGTCTTACAACTTCTTTGAGGTCATCAGTATCAAGTTCAGTATCTAGTTTGATGCCTTTCTTGTCTTTTACAGATTGCAAGGCTTTTTCAAAGTCATGATGAGGCACTTCCATCACCACATCTCAGAACATCTGAATAAATCTTCTGTAGGAATCCCAAGCAAATCTTTCGTTTCCTGTTTTGGTAGCAAGTCCTACTACAGATTCATCGTTAAGTCCAAGATTCAAAACCGTATCCATCATTCCTGGAAGTGAAGCTGCTGCTCCAGACCTTACAGACACAAGCAAAGGATCGTTTGCATCTCCCAGCTTTTTCCCCATTTTTGCTTCAAGCGCTTGAAGCTGTTCTTCTACCTGCTGGTCTACTTCTGCTGGGTAGCTCTTGTTATTTTTGTAATAGATATCACAAGTTTCGGTTGTGATGGTGAATCCCATAGGAATTGGTAATCCAAGGCTTACCATTTCGGCAAGATTGGTTCCTTTTCCTCCGAGGATGTCTTTTCCTACTCCCTTCCCTTCTGCGAAAGAGTAGACATACTTTTTGCTTTCTGACATTATCTCTAAATTGTAAAATAAAACGCTGTAACTATAGCATTTCGTTTTAACTTTGCAAGGGGTTTTTTATATTTCTTTGCCATACATAAAGACACTATTATTTGACAAAAAAATGAGAAAGTTATTTTTACTGAAAATTTAAAACTTAAACTTGACTTTTATATCTAAAAATATATTTTTCTATCGTTGACAACTTAAGACAATATGTACTTTATTTTTTAGAATATTATCATGAGAAAAACTCTTGCTATGTTTATCATTGGATTTTTTAGTTCTTTTGGAATGGTTTTTGCTCAACAAAGTGGAGCATCTTTATTCCAGATCACAGCTAAAAATTTACCTCTTAGCTTTTCTGGAGCCTCTAACCTAGAACTCGAAATAGCTACAGAAGCCTTTTCTGGACAAAAAAAAGTAGATCTTTTGATTAAATCCTGTGGAGATGGCGATTTTGAACTTTGGCATCAAGAGCACTTGGTAAAAGATCAGATTAAAGACCTTTTCTTGAAAAGCCGAGAAAAGAAACTTTTAAACTTTGAAATCAGAAAAGAAGATAGTAAGGCATGTCAACTTGATTTTACTCTCCAAGAAGCAGGAGTAGAACTTGCAAGGACCAGTGTTGTCCTGAAACCTTTTTGTCATCAGCCGATTGATTTTGATCAGGAAGTGATTCTTTCTGGTGTTTTATGAGAGAGTAAGCAAATAATTTGAGATTCTAGTTTTGAGAAATCGGAGAAAAAGCTGAATCCCGAACTTCAGTCTGCTTTTGATTGGGCTGTAGCACAAGGCTTACTTAAAAATACAGCACAAGAGAGGCAAAAGTTCCAGCAACCAATGAGAAGAATTGAGCTTGCACAAATGCTTATCAGCTTAAATGATCACTTTGGAAAAGCTCCAAATACAAAGAAAACTTGCCAATTTACAGATCTTGAAAAAAGTCCTGAAGCCACCAAAAAGACAGCAGAACTTGTTTGTCAGCTTGATCTTATGGGAATCTATCCTGACCAGCATGCACTTGAGAATTTTATGCCAGATAGACTCGTAGATAGAGCTCAGATGATTACCGTTCTTTCAAGATTTCTTTGGGGAAGTCAGTTTAATCAGTGAGGAAGGACTTTCTATGAAAAACACCTGAAGCAAGCTACAGAACAAAAACTTATTTTGAAAAACAACCCTCATCATAGAGAAGTAAAAGGATTTTTCTATCTTATTTTACAGAGAGCAGATAAAAAGCAACTCTTGACTCTTCAATCAAAAATAGAAGAAAATAAATAAAAATTATAAACGATTTCTCTGCTCCCAAAGGACAAAAATATTGGAGAAAAGTGAAGCAATAGTCAAAGGTCCAACTCCACCTGGTACGGGAGTAATATGTAAAACTTTGTCTTTGACTGCTTCAAAATCAATATCCCCAGCCGGCTTTCCCTCTAAATGTCCATATCAAATGTCAATCAGGATTTGGTTCTTTTTTCCACTGAGATAGTGCTCATCGACAAGATGAATTTTTCCGGTTCCCGAAAAGATATAGTCAGCATTTTGACAAAAGTTTTTAATTTCTTGAGGAGTATTGCGAATATCAAAACAGTAAAGCTGAGCTCCCCTTTTGAGTAGTTCCAGAGCGAGCGGCTTGCCAACAATCGTGCTTTGTCCAATGATGGCAGCCTTCTTTCCATGCACGTCACCGAGATCATAGTAGTCAAGCAAACTCATCACTGCCTTGGGTGTTGCAGGGATGAAATCAATTATCTCAAAAAAACTTTTTCCAACTAAACTTCCTCCAAGTCCATCAATATCTTTATGTGGTGCGATCGCAGATAAGAGCTCATTTTTATATTCTTGAAGCTCAGAAGGAAGTGGAAGTTGAATAATCATTCCCACACAGTTTTCATCTTGATTGAGATGATGAATAAGGGAAAGAATCTGATTTTTTTCTCGTTTTGTCTCTTGAAGGAAGGATTGAAGCTGAGGATCATCTGAACTTCCTTTCCCTTGGCCAAAGACTAAGCTTGAGATTCCAATCCTTTCTCCATAACTTTGCTTATGTCTGACATAGACTGCTGAAGAACTATTATCTCAGAAAAAAAGGATTGCGAGATAGACTGGCTTATCAGCAAAGGTCATTTTTACCTGCTCTTTGAGCTTGATTTCTCGTTCTTGGGCGAGGGGTTTTCCGTAGAGGAGCATTAGGTAGAAGAGAATATAAATAAAATTAAGCCTTCTATTTTTTAATCTTTTTAATGAGCACTTCTTGAGCCTTTTGTAGCTGATTATCTAAGCCATTTTCAAGGTAGTCGCTAAGGTTGAACTCTAGCTCAAAATCAGGCTTAATTCCCACTTTATCAATTGTCGTTCCTTGTGGTCAGAACCATTTTCCAATCGTATATTTTAGTGAAGTCCCATCATTAAAATCATAAAGGGTTTGTATGGAGCCTTTTCAGAAGCTTTGCATTCCAATCAAAGGAGCTTGAAGCTGTTCTTTTAACGCAAGAGCAAGAATTTCGCTCGCACTCGCACTAAGCCCATCAATAAGGATCACAAGCGGTTTTTTTTCCAATTCTCCAAAACCTTTTGAAAAGTAGTCTAAAGCATTGAAAGTTGCATATTTTGTCTTGGTAACGATTTTTCCTTCTGGGATAAAGTGACCTGCGAGTTCAACAGCAGCATCCAGGAGTCCCCCTCCATTTCCTCTGAGGTCCAAGATAAACCCCTCTACTTTCGCTCCCAAAAGCTCGGAAATCGCCCTCGTGAAGAGTTTATTGGTTTGATCGCCAAAAATAGATACTTCAAGATAGCCGAGCTTAACCCCATTATGAGTCAGAATTTTTGATCTTACAGAAGGCACATCAATAACATCTCTCACGACCTCTTTTTCTAAATAGGATTTTTCACCAGATTTTTCAATTCTTTCAATAAAAAGCTGAACAGAACTTCCTTTTGGACCTCTGATTTTTTGGACTGCTTCACTGGTTGTAAGCTCTTTCGTTTCCCCTGTTCAAATCAAAACAATCCTATCAAGAGGAATCAAACCCGCCTTAAATGCAGGAGAATCTTTTATTACTTCTTCGATCTGCACATAATAATCCTTTTTTCCAACAACAGCTCCGATTCCTTCAATCTTTCCTTCTCCCTCAAGATCGCTTTGTAAGCCTGAAAACTGCTCTGCATCTAAATAAGAAGTAAAAGGATCTCCAAGCCCATCTACGAAAGCTTTGGTCGCCTGCTCTATCATCATAGCCTCTCCACTAAGGAGCTCAGCTTGATCATAATATTCTTCGCTTAAGAGCTGGGAAATTTCTTCTATACGGAAATATTTTTTTCCCATCGCGGCGAAAAATTGATTGAGCTCACTATAAGTAGATTGCATTCTAAAAAAAATAAGTCCCCCTCCAATAAGCATTCCCAAGGCAAAAATCAGACTTCTTTTTTCTCGTTCAAGGCTTTTTTTTCACATTCCTCTTGTAGTTGAAGTAAAGATAGCTACAAGAGTGTAGTCATTTACTCAAAATTTTCAATGAAGAAATCAGCGAAAGCAGACCTAGCAATTCAAAGACCAAATCTCTACGATTATTTAAAGGTGCTGGCAATTTTGAGTATGGTCGTTGACCATATTGGCTACTATCTTTTTCCTGAAATATTAGAACTAAGACTGATTGGAAGGTTAGCATTTCCCATTTTTCTGTTTTTAGTGGGCTTTAATGGTTCTTTTCGCTGGAGGTGGGGACTTTTTTGACGAGGAATCGGACTTTGGGCAATCACGGCGGGATTGAGCCTTTTCCTAGGATTTGGAAATACGGGAGCAAATATCTTGATCGTGATTCTCCTCGCAAGGATGCTGATGCAATTTTTAGAAAAAAAGAAAAAAATCTGGCTTTTTATCTTGGTATTCTGAGTTTTAGCGAGTAGTCATTTTTGGCTGAAAGCATGGCTAGATTATGGAGCTTTAGGATTTTTCTTTGTTTTGCGAGGACGACTTGCTAAAAAATGGGAATCATGATGGTGGCGAGGATTTCCAGTATTGATCTGGCTTTTTATACAAAACATTCAGGTTTTTGACTTTTGAGTAGAAAAGGGAGATCGGATGATGAGTATGGTTCTGTGAATAAGTTATTTGGGAATTTTTATTTGATTTTTTGCACTTCAAAAGTCTAATCCTTCGCTCTTGCGGAAAAAATGGCGGAATCAGCTGATTTTATGAATTTCTCGCTCAGCTTTGGTGATTTATGGGCTGCATATTATCCTTTTGATTGTGCTTTCACTGTGGAAATGGAGAATTTTAACACTAAAATTTTGAATTTAAGACCTTTGAAGAAATTAGGTCAGCTCTAAAAAGATTCAAAAACCTGAGTCATCAGAGAGGAGTGATCCGTTTTTTCTGATTTTTCTTTATTTTCTCCTTGATGAGAAAGCGACTTTTGATCTTCACTTTGATCAGCAATATCTACTTTAAAAGGAGTTTCAAGAGCTCAAGTAGCTTTTTTTATTTCTCAAGAAGATTCTGAAATTTTTTCTAATGCCTGCTGATAGTCATAGTCAATTTGTTTGAGGATCCAAAATTTTTCTGGAGTTCAGAGCGTTTTGGAAAGGAGAATATCCCAGGAAATGGTAATATTTCTTTTTCCTTTAATAAGTTCATTGATTTCGCTGATTTTTTTTCCAAGAAGCAGAGAAAATGCCTTCTGAGTATATCAAAGCTGCTCTAAGTGTTCTGCAAGCAATTTCCCTGGATGATCTCACATAGAAAGACTTCTTGAAATAAAAAGTATGTTTCACTCCTTTAGTGAATTTTCATTGTTTATCAATATTCACCCTTTTAGTGAGTTTCACTCTTTCAGTGAACTAGTGAATTTTTGTTTTTTGTAATAAAATTATAATTCTTTTTTTTTCTTTTTGCAAATATTTTCACTCTTTCAGTGAACTAGTGAATTTTTATTTTTTTCTTAATTTCTAAAAAATAGATCAGATTTTCACTGATTCATAGAAATAGTGAATTTTTTAAAAATAAGAAAGCAAAAAATAAGAAAAACTTATCTACAAGATAGCCCTACACTTACAAGTTGGAGATTTCCTTTTTGCGGATCTTTTTTCTTTCCATAGAGTTCATCTCAAACAATAGGATAGCTGATTGCCGAAAGATGGCTTCTGATTTGGTGGCGGATTCATTTCTGGATTTCAACAAGGAGTGTGGTAGTTTGTTTATCAGCATTCCATTCATGCTCAAGAATTTTCGTTTGCACCTGATGAAGTCTGGATTCACATTTTATCAGCAAATGATCCGAAGTGATCGCTACCATACGATCTTTTTCAAACTTATGATGAGCAAGCGGAAAGGTAATAAGAAAGCCATTTTTTTCAATCCAATAACGAATATCTCCATACACCTCTACAAGATAGCTTTTTTTGAGTTTTCCGAGCTTTTGGAGGCTCTTATATTCTGCTTTTATTTCTGGAGTTTTGGCAAAATAGAGGAGTCCGGTAGTCGCATTATCTAACCTATTCAAAAGTCAGAATTCTTCTTGTTCTCAAAAAACTGAACGCTGATGTGCTACGAAAGTATGAAGCGTAGGATCAGTATCTTCAAAAATAAGCTCCAAAAAAGATTTTTCTTTTCAAAAAGAAGTCGGAATGCCCGCAGGTTTCCAAATATAGAGAAGATCATCATCTTCATATCGCACAAATTTTTCTATCGTTTTCATAGGGGAAAATATACGGTTTAGCTCTCAGAAAACAAGAAAATCCGTAAGAAAGCTTATTCTGACTCTTTAAGAACACAGCGCTGGTTTTGACATGCACAACGAATATTTTTAGGAGGGAGATACTGATAGTAGACCTTTTTTGCCTTTTTATAATAATCGCTATGAACACAAACTAAACTATCTTCAACATCTGTCGTGGAAAGCACGCATTCTTCATCTTGCTTACATGCGTATTTTTGATGTTTCTGAAAAAAGTGAAAGATAAGCATCATAGATCAAAAAACAAAAAACATTCATATTCAAAAATAGTAAAGCTTTTTCATGGCCCAAATAAAAGAAAATAAACTTCCTCTAAGACTAACTATTTTATTAAACTTTTCAAGTTTAGAAAAAATCTGACACTGAAGCCAGATTCTTCTCAAAATTCAGATTTTTTATTTCTTTTTTGTAAGTTTAAGCATCAAATATGCAGTTGGAATCGCTACAAATACACTACTAAGGAACGAAGCAATAACTCCAACTCCAACGGTTACTGCAAATCTCTGGATCACTCCTGTCCCAAAAAGCACCATAGCAATCAATACGAGAAGCGTAGAAAGAGAGGTTCCAAGTGATCTTTTGATAGTTTGCCAAATACTGTCTTCAAAAACCTGAGAATAAGAAAGTTCTTTTTTTCCAGAAGCTTTGATCATATTCTCTCTCACCCTATCAAAGATAATGATCACATCATTGATTCCATATCCAATAATGGTCAAGATCGCCACGATAAATACGGTATCAATTTGAATAGTAGGATTAAGACTGATCCAAAGTCCGTAGGCTCCCGCAGGAAGACTAATACTCAAAACGGAACTCAAAAGAACTACAGATGCCAGGATTCCAGGAGCAATATATTTTCTAATTGTTCCAAAAGAAAAGATCATATAGATCATCATTGCTATAAGCCCAAGTCCTAGGGCATATCCAGCAGTTGTTCTCATATATTTTCCAACACTTGGTCCTACCACCCCTTGCTCAATAATATCCTCCTCAGAATTAATCATTCCTTGCTGTAAAAGATAATCAGGAACTGCATTTGAAAGTTCAGTTACTTTACTATCATTTTCAAGCTGACCATTGATTTTGATCTGAGTTTGCTGTTCTCCTTCATTGAGACTGATATTTAATTTTGGAAAACCTTGTTCCTGAAGGTAGTCAGATAGATGATCAGTAAAGTCAGTATTTTCTACTTTTCCAGCAAAAATAACACTGACTCCCCCTGTAAATTCTTCAGAAAATTTCGCATTAAAGATAAAGAGTACCCAAGAAACGAGCATCGTTACCCCTCCAATCATGAGCCAAAGATAGGCTTTTTTTACAATATTGAATTGCTTTTTCATCACTTTACACAAAAAAAGTAAAAGACTGAGTAAGATACTATCTTTTTGCCTCTATTTTTCAAGCAGAAGTCAAGTTTTCTCTTATAAAGGTATTTTTAATCTCTATTTTTTAAAAAACCCCTTAGGGAAGAGGGGGTTTTTTTATAATAAGGTCATTTATTGGTAAATATATCCAACAATTTCTGGACGGCTTGCATTTTCCCATCTCTGAGTTACAATATATTTTCCAGCATAGTTCATATCTTCAATAATCATTTCTCAAGATTCTGGATAGTATGCTTTCACAATTCCCACATGTCATGCCCAACTTCTGAGCTGTTTATACACAATAATCGCTCCAACTCTTGGAGTTTGACCTACACTATACCCAGCAGCCTTTGCATTTACATACCAATCCTTTGCATTTCCACCGAAAGGTCTTTCTTGTTTGCCATCACTCGTATATTTAAAGATTCCAGGAGCTTTCATTGCAGCATACCAAGTACAGTATCCAACAGCAAATCAATTAGAAATCTTTGGATTATGATATCGCTGTTTGATGATTTTAGAGCTTTTCTTTCCAGCATTATCGAGAATAATAGTAAGATTTGAGTTCTGACTTCCTCAAACATAAGAAGAAACCTGTTTTTTTGGTTTAGGAAGCTCATCTTTTGGAAGGATTGGTTGAGCTTTTTCTAAAAGTCCAATATCATAAGCTCTCTGCTCTGTAACATTAATAAAGAGTTCTTGTCCAGGATAAAGCATCTCACTATCATCTGAAATATAGTTGAGTGTCATTAAATCCTCAATATTGAGTCTATAAAACTCAGCAAAAAGTTTCAGACTTCGTTCTTTTTTCACTACATAAAGAATTCCTTCTTGATCATCACTTACGACGAGTTTTTGTCCTGGTTTAATTTGATCACCAATTTTATTGAGCTTTTTTAAGTCCTTTACTGGGACTCCAAATTCTTTTGAAATTTGCTCAAGACTATCTCCTTCTTGGACGATATAGGAAAGAATGGAAAAATCATCTCCACTGTCTGAAATATTGATATTATCTGGATTAATTCCTATTTTTGAATCCTCTGTTCAGATGAAGTTTGGATTAACAGCTACCATTTCTTCTTGAAAAGAAGTACCAAACGCATCTGCATAGACCATAATTCCCAAGAAAAAGGCAATCTGGACTAATGTAAATAAAAGTTTTCTTTTACTTACTTTCGTGTTTCTTGTCATACAACAAACAAAACATAAATGGCGGAGGGAGTGGGATTTGAACCCACGAACCAATTGCTCGGTTAACAGTTTTCAAGACTGCCGCATTCAACCGCTCTGCCATCCCTCCACGAAAACAACGTTTTTACCTTACAATACTGAATGGGCTGAATGCATTACGGAGGAGAGTATAAAGAATTGTACTTGATTTTCAAGGAAAAAATACTATACTGATTTTCTCAGGTATTCAGTATATTTATTCAGTTTTTTTACTCTTATTTTACTTATAAAATATGTTTCATCCTATAGAAAAATTAAAAATTTTTTATCCTCTGGAGCAAGGAAAAGAAAATCCTATTCTTAGGACAAAAAGCGAAAAAATTAGTGAAATTGATGAAGAAATAAAAGAATTTGCAGAGATTTTGATGGAAATGATGCGAGAATATGATGGTGTAGGACTTGCAGCACCCCAAATCGGAAAAAATCTTGCGATGATCGCGACCACTCAGTGGAAAAAAATGCCAACTTGAAAACATGCAGATAAAGATTATCTTGGGGAAACCCTTCTGATAAATCCGAAAATTATTGGACATTCTCAAGAAACTCAAATTTCGGAGGAAGCTTGTCTTTCTTTACCTGGGGAACAGGGGAAAGTAGAGAGATATGAATGGATTATTGTAAAGTTTAAAGATATTAAAGGAAAGGAAAAACAGCAGAAATATTCAGGTTTTAATGCTTGTATTCTTCAGCATGAAATTGATCATTTAAATGGTATTTTATTTACTGATAAGTTGATTACTTCTTCCTAGGATAATTCGAATTCTTTTAATTTATTACATACCTTCCTAAAGGTGCAGCTTTCGCATTTTTTTTCGTTATTTGTGCGAGAAAACATCGTAGAAGCTAAAGGCTGATTTTTTACCGCATCTTGGTCTACGAGAAAAGTTTTTTGAAAACTAGTATCTTGTATGATTTTTTCTATAATCTCATCAATGTCTTTTTGTTCAATCTTTCCTCCATGACTGTGGGTGCTTGGGAGATATACTTCATAACCTTCAATTTCAGTATCGCCAAGTTCAGCTTTTCTTTTTTTCTTGAGAAGCAGCTTGAGAGCATAGACTTTAATTTGATCTGACATTCCGATCAGGTCTTGGCTTTCTTTTCCAGATTTTCGGTCTAGAATAAGATATTTATTGTCGCTAAAAATCACTCAAAAATCAGGACTTGCCATAATAGAAAGCTCTCTAAGCTGTGGCAAAGCGTTTGTTTCTACTTTCATAGCTTCAAAGTCTGGTTGTTTTGGATTTTCAATATAGACAGTATTGGAACCGTTCATCGTTGCTTGGATTTTTGCTATCCAAGGAGAAGCAATCAAATGATCAAGATTTGTCCAAACTCTCTGAATGGTTGGTTCAAGCTGATCATCAATATTTTCTTGGTAAAAATGTTCACTTAAACCTCCTCGCTCATCAAAATTCAGATTTTTATAGTCTTTGGATTTAGAAGCTTCAAAGTCGTATCTCATCTCCTCAGCAAGTCCTTCTTTGATTTTTTGGATATTTTCTGGAGTCGCTTCTCATGACTGCAAAAGCTGTAAAAAATCTGAAATCAAAAAGTGGGTTTTCTCTCCCATTCGCATTTCAAGAGATTTGAGTTTTTTTGAGATGAGAGCAGTTTTTCGGAGCTCTTGATCAAGGTTTTTGAGAGCAAAGGTGTAGTAATTAAGAAAGTATTTTTTTTCACAATATTCTAGTAAAGTGATTCTGGTATTGGATCGACTGAGTTTATTCAGCTTTTTTCTGTGTGGAGGTCTCATGGTGAAAATTTTAGAAGATAAAAACTAGCTTCTTTTTAGAATTCTTGACTGAAAAAGCAAGGGATTTTGGCTTAGCTTGTAATTCTTTTTGCTTTTTATATAGTATTCTCAAAGGAATATTTTAGAATTTTTATATACTACTATGCTTTTTTCTCTATCTTGATTCTTTATTCGTTTATGAAGTCTTGCAGGATTTTTGCTTGTTCTTCAGATGTATTTTTGGAAAGAAGGAGGAATTCAGACTTTTTTTTCTGAGCATTTTTTATTAGGTAGCTTTATCCTTCTTTTGTGGATTTTTCTCAATTTTATTCGAAATCATAAAGATATTTATCTCCAAAAATTAAAAACAATCTTGCTTGTTCTCGAAATTTATCTTCTTCTCTTAGTTTTTTTAGAAACAAGCCTTCCTTTTTCTCAGCGAGAATTTTTGGTTTTCTATCTTGTAAGTGTTGGACTAGTATATGAAATCTTTCATCCAAGATATGAAAAATGGAAAAAAATCAGTGTTCCTCTTTTTTATAGTATTATTCTTTGTTTTTTAGGAAGTGTTGCTCTTTTTATTCCCTATAGACAAGCTTTTGATAAGACTACTTTCAGAGCTCAAGAACCTTATCTTTTATATCGCTTTTTTTCTAAAGATTTTTCTCCTTATCATCATATTTTACTTTACCAATGAGATTCTTCTCTTCCTCTTTCTTTATGAAAGGATACAACTCTCCTTGAAAAAGGATATGATTATCGGCTTCTTTTTTCTGCTCAAGAAAGAAATGAAGAAAGTTTTCTTCTGCTTGAGAGCCCTTTAGGAGAATATCTCCAAATTTTTCCTCAATCTCAAGTTAATTTTTCAACAAAAACTTCTTCTCTTTTTATTGAACAAAAACAAGGAAAAGTATCTTATTTTAGCCCAAAAGATTCTCTCCCTGAATCCTTGCTGCAGCTGAGAAAAAATGCTATAAAAAAAGAAAAAGAGGCTGCTCTAGGACTTCTGCCAGTATGGATCAAAAGTAATCCAAAATTTCAGGAACGAAGTTTCAACTATACCCAATTCGTTGCAAAAATTTTTCCTTTTTGGTATCAAAAGAATGCTGAAATTGCTCAAAGTTTTTCTCCTTATTTTGATTTTAGTTCTTTTTCAAGTAAGAAAGAACCTTTTTCTTCTACAGAAGATACCCTTACAAATTCTCTTAATTTTTGAAGAAAAAAGAGTCTAGGAATTCAAAAATATTGGGAATATCTCAAAGACTTTTTTTAAGAAGTTTTTCACATTTTTTTAAAATTTCTTTTCTCTAAATTTTTCTTTTTTCACGACTTTATTAAATATTTCACAGTTTTTTAACAAGTTTGTAAAATATAAAAAAAACCAGTTTATTCCTTTCTTCTGTTATAATTTAGACAATTCTAGACAAAAAAATCTTTATTACTTTTATTAATTTTCTTTCTTTATTATTTTTAATTAAATGAAAAAAAATGTTAAAAAAATAAATAGAAAGATTTTCTCTTGAAAATGCAAAGTATTTAACTACTTTAAAGTTCGCTTTTAGCTTTGAAAACAAAGGATGAGAGATGTACTTAAAAGAATAGCCGTTATCAGTGTTTTTTGACTGTTTTCTGGATATCTGGTTTATTCACTTTTAATTGGGAAATCTCTGGTGCAGGAGTCTTATGCTAATGTAAATTTGCTTTTTTATATTATTTTGGTTGCGATTGCTTTGTATGTTTCTGTATTTTATGGGCTCTATCCTATTCATATTAAATTTAGTAGAGCAAGTTTATTTGTTCTTGGTCTTTCAGCAATAATTATGGGAAAAACTGTTTTTCTCAATGATCCTATAAACGAAATTTATTTTGGTGATTTAAGCTGTATCTTTGGAGTAATTCTTTTGGTTATTGGTCCTACAAATCTTATCATTACTTCACAGGTTAAGAAGAAAAAAGAAGATAAAAATCTAGAAATCATTGAAGTATAAGGGATAAATCTCTTTTGATGCGGGTGTAGCTCATTTGGCTAGAGCGCTTCCTTGCCAAGGAAGAGGCAGCGGGTTCAAGTCCCGTCACTCGCTCCATAAAAAAAGATTGATTTTAAGAAGTAAATCCTTACATTCTTTCTTGATGCCTAGGTGATGGAACTGGTAGACATGCTAGACTCAAAATCTGGTGGCTTCACGGCCGTGCGGGTTCAAGTCCCGCTCTAGGTAAAGTTTAAAGTCTGATGAAAAATTCAGATTTTTTTTTGATTTTAAAATTGAAAAGTTCATGGTCAGAGTGTTTATTTCCTTTAGTTTTTCCTCAGTATTTTTTCCCTTTTTAAAGTAATTTTGCTACTTCATTTTCCTGAATCTTTATTTTTTTAGCAAAAATATTTTCCTTCTTTTTCCTTATAAGATTAAGTATTTTTTCAAAAGGAAGATAGATTTTTCTCTGAAGAAATTGTTTTTTTAATGTAAAATCAATCGGTATTAAGATTTTCCAAATATTTCTTCAAAATGTTTTTCTTTCTTCCAAAGAGTTTCGTTTGCTGGGGCAGATCAGAATTCTTTTTCTTTTCCTTTATCTTTATACCAATAAGCAAAACTTTCTGCATAATCTTCTTCTTGGTTTTGTTGTGCATAGCTACTTACAAATTCTTCATATTTACAGCTTTTTTTTCTTTGTTTTCGGCAAATGTTATTGAAAGCGTCTGGATTACGATCCTTGAAAAAATAGAGATAATGTCCTAGTTCATGCGCAAAAATCTGTTTGAAATATGCTCTATATTTAGCAAGATAATTTGTTTCTTGACAGATTCCGATTGACAGTTTAAGTGCTTTGAATTGCTTGTCTTTGCTTTGCTGATGTTGTAAAAGATGAAAACTTCCTTTTGCTTTTTCACATCCAGGATAATAGCTGATTTCTGTTTTTTCTTCAATAAGTTTACTTTCTTTGAGGCTAAGAATTTTTAATTGGACGAGATTTTTTAGTTCTGCTTTGAGATTTTTCTGGGTAAGTTCTTTAAAGTTTTTGGAGAAATCAGCTTTTTGTGCTTTTTTGGGACTAATTTCTTTTTCTTTTGCTGCTGCATGTTCTTCAGAGTCAGCTTTTTCTTTTTTTTGAAAATCTAGAAAAGCATTTTGGGTCTGATCAAGGAGGCTATAGAGGAGATATTTTTGGCTACAAAAAGGCTTTTCCTTTTCTTTTTTGAGCTGAAGTGTAATCTGTTTTGTATCAGAGAAGAGTTTTTCCCATTGTACTTGAGTATTGAGGGTTTTTAGGCTTTCAGTCCAAGGGGTTTCAAGTGTTTTTGCCAATTTTTCCCCTTCTTCAAGAGCTTTATCATCACAGTGCTGGGCAAGAAAGACTTTTAATGTAGGAAAAGGATTTCTCTCCTGAAGCTCTAGCTTTTCAAGCTGAAGAGTCTGTTCCGCAAAATCTTGAAGTTCAAAACTATTTTTTCATTGAGGATCAAAAGCTTCACTCACACCAAATGAGAAAATAAGCATAAAGAGCGGAATAAAAAGTAATTTTTTGATAGACATTGACAAATCTTAAAGTAAATACATATAATTATATTATAAAAAATAAAAAATGTCAATTTTTTTAAAAGAAAATAGGTAAAAAGGATGAATAAGTTTTGAAGTCAATTTTTAAAAAAATATATCATATTAATCAAAAAGTAAATAGATATTTTCTAGGTCTTTTCTAAACTAAACTTATCTCTCTGCTAACTAATAGTTTGCGGAAAATGAAAGAATCTGCTTGTATTCCCTGTCTACATTCCTATAGTCAGGCTCGTAAAAGAAGAAATCCTGTCAATATCTCTTTATAAATAAGGACATTGATATAAGAATTTCTGGCTTTTTATCTCTTTTTTCGCTTTACTATGGAGATAGTAAGGGAAGGAGGCTTTGCCAAGATGGCGTTTTTTTTGTTTATCTTTAGGGATAATGATGAATACGAAATTTTTAAAGAAAACTTTTGCAGTTTTTGCAGGGTTTATGCTCTTGAGTAATGTATTTTTGCCAGGTGTAGTAGTATTTGCTGAGGAGGGAGCTCCTGAAGCGACAGTCACTCAAGTAGTAAATCAGGAGGCTGAAAAAGTTTCAAATGAGCAGTGAGAAAATCTTGAAAATCAAACAGAAACTAATCTTCAAGCTGAAAACCCAGCTCAGCAAGGGGGGGGGGAGACGGTTTCTAGTGATAGTTCTGTTGCTTCTTCAGAAGTCCAGCAGGAAAATCAAGAAAAAAAAGCTGAAGTTGATTCAGTTCAGACTAAAGCTTTAGATCAGATTGCAGAGGAGCTTCCAAATCAGGAAATCCCCGCTGAAATGATCGTAAAGTGAGGAATGAATGTAGAAGAATCTGGCAGTTCATCTATACTTGTTAACTATTATTCTGTACAGGATGATGAGCTAATTCCTCTTTTGATGAAAGAGGATTGAACGGTAGATTATGAAGCTACTAAGGCTAATTCAGGAGGTGTTACTACTTATTTCTTAAGTGAAGTCTCAAAAGTAGTTGATTTTTGATGAGAAAAGGTGATTTTTAACAAATGAGGATTTCCTCTTTTTGAAAAAATGGATTCTATTTATAGAAAGGCATTAAAGAATCCTGGAAGTATAAAAGATATTCCTTCTTCTTTGTCGTATGATCTTGAGGCGAGCTTAAAAGGTGAATGGACCCCTTTAGATTCTTTTGTTAAGTATGCTGAAGTAAAGAATGTTAAGGATCAATTAGTTTGATATTTTCTCATTACTCCACAAGAATATGGGGACTTTGTTTATGCTCCTGTTGCTGGAGAGGCGAAAATTGGAAATCAGGGATTCTTGACTTTGCAAGAGGCGATAGACTCAGCTAATGATGGAGATACTATCGTTCTTACAAAGGATGTGGAGCTTAATACAGCAATATCTTTATCAAAAAATCTAAGCATAGATTTAAATGGGAAAACTATTACAAATAATGTTCCAAAGTGGATGATGGAACTTTCATCTCCTGTAAAACTGACTCTTAAGGGAGGAAAGGTTATTGCTCCAACTGCAAATACTAATTTTTGGTGATTTATAAATGTTTTGCCAGCTGGAATTGGATCAGAAATTATTATAGATGGGGGAGAATATAAAGGGAATACCGATGATGGATCTTTCTTTAGATTTAGATGAAATGATTCAGAATCCAAAACGAAAGTTGAATTAAATAATCTTGTTGCTGAGACAAATCATCGTTTTGTTGGAACAGATAACGATCATTCAATTGCTCTTAAAGTAAATGGTGGAACTTATACCTTGAAAACTGATAATAATAATGCAGGATTTTATCTTTATGGGTCAAAAGATGCATTGGCTGTGTTTACAGATGTTACTATTAATTCTGAATATAGACAACCTGTAAGCATTTCTAATCAGAAAGCAGAGTTTTATAATTCTACTATTAATGTTGAAAAAGCTAATCCTAAAAAGTGGCTTTCTTCAGCTATTTCTGTAGATAATGATGGACAAGTTACTGTTGATGGATGAACTTATACTTCAAAATTATTCTGACTTTATGTATTTAGTAGTGGAGGAAAAATTATTGTAAAAAAAGGAACTATTAAATGAGAAGAAAAAGCAATCCAAATTGACTTGAATCTAAAGGATGAAGATGAAACAAGCTCAGAGGTTGTTGTTGAGGATGCCCAAATAGAATGAGATGTATTGCTTAATTATAGTACAGGTAAAGGTTCAACAAAATTGACTATTGAATGAGGAAATTTTCAGGGTAAAATAGAAAAGAAGTCTGATAAAAATTCTGAGATTGCAATTTCAGGTGGGACATTCCCAGAAGATGTTGTTAAATACACGGTAGATGCTAAATGTTCAATCATAAATGCTGACTCAAAATATGAGGTAAAAGATTGTCCTGCTGCAACAAACTTCTATACAAGCAATGGTAATGCAATTCCAGTAGTTCTAGAGTGAGTAAACATTAAACTTGAGGAAACTAGGGCAGTTTTGAGAAAATTAGTTCTTACTAATTCTGCATTTTCTTCTAATGCGCTTATTGGGGCTGTGTTAGTACTTCCTTCATTAAAAAATGTTGTAGAAATAAAAGAAGTTGAAGGAGAAAAGCTTTTGTTTGTTAATAACAAGAAAGAGAAAACAACTCAAGTTTTTAGAGAAAAGACTGATGGAATCTTTGGAAATACTGCTTTTAAAAATAATCCACAAACTGAAGGGAAAGTTGCCAATATTTCATTTGATTTGAAGAATGCGATTGCTCCATCTTGGGTAGATAAAAATGAAGCTATAAAGTCTTACAATGTTGTTATGTCAGGAGGAAAAGAAATCTGATACACTTTGCACACTAAGGAAAAGTTTGGACGATTCTATGCTCCTAAGAACTATACTATTACCTTTGATAGTAATGGTGGAACTGCTGTAGCTCCAATCACAGGAGGGGCTTTAACTACCATTACCGCTCCTACTGCTCCTACAAAAAGTTGTCATAGTTTTAAAGGATGGAGTCCAGCTCTTCCGACTACTATGCCTGCTGAAAATATCACATTAAAAGCTCAATGGTCCTACACCTGTGGAGGTGGAGGTTGAGGTGGAGGAGGTTCATCATCTTCTAGCTCTTCAAATTCATCAACTTCTACTCCAGCAGTTTCGCAGCCAAATACAACTCCTTCTACGACAGGATATACAGAGCTCGTATACTCAGGAGAGGTAACGACTCCAATCTGTTCTGTGGTAAACTCAAACTTCTCTGATGAGCAGAATCAAGCTTATACTTGGGCATGTGAAAGAGATATTACAACGATTAGAGCAGTAGAAAAGGCAAGGCTCAATGATCCTCTTACTAGAGCTGAACTTGCAAAGATGATGGCTATGTATGCAACTAAAGTTCTCGGAAAACAGATTTTAACTACTGGAGAGGTAAACTATGTAGATGTTGATAGTTCTCTAGGAGATCTTGCTGATTTCATCAAACTTGCTTATCAGCTTCAGATTATGGGAATTGATGCGAACGGAAATGCTCTTGAGAAGTTTAATCCTCATGCTCTTGTTTCTAGAGCTGAATTTGGAACTGTTCTTTCTAGAGTGTTCTTCGCTGGAAAATACAATCAAGATGGAGAAAAATGGTATGAAAAACATCTTAATGCACTTAAAGAAGCTAAGGTATTGAGCAATACCACTCCAACACTACAAGAATTGAGAGGATGGGTAATGCTTATGATGATGAGAACTGAAAAACTTCTTGAAACTACAAAGAAATAAAAATTCTTATTAGAAAAATAAAAAAGCTGACTCTTGTCTTGGGTCAGTTTTTTTCTTTTTTCCTAGAAAAGGTCGGTTAAAATTCTTACGATAGTATAGGAAAGCATTGCAATTACGATTCCTACTCCTGTTCCAATGAGTGCTCGTTGAGCTTTTTTCATAGCTTTTTTATCTCCATTTGCTGTGATGAGATGATAGCCTCCATAGATTAGCATTGCTGTGCATACGACTGCAAAACTTCGTCGAAGATATTTATTTACAAGATTTATCCCGGAGAATAAGGTATCTTCATTTCCCGAGATATGTGTTTGTTTAATATTATAGTCGTCTCCTGCACGGCTTGAGGGAAGTGTTATTTTGAGTCAAAAAACAGGTAAGCTAGAGCAAAGTAGGGTAATAAGGAATGCTGAAAATCTCTTGATCATGGTGAATTTATACTGAGAATAAAGAGCCAAGTTAGCTTACTTCCATGCCTGTTCATCAGATAGAAGCTACTAATCTAATAATTAATACACTGAAGAGTGCAAGGAGGATTCCTACTCCAACATAAAGAATATTGTGTAAAATGTCCTTTGGGTTTTCTCCTTTTGAAGCTTTGACAACGTAGAGAATACCATTATAAATGATCATTGTTACTCCTAGTACCATTGTCATTCTTAGGATGAATTTTGTAATTTGGATGATCAAAGAGTCTCTTTTGTTAATTTTTGGTTTCAATCAATCAATTTCTATATCAGTTCCTCCTTTGAGAATGTATTTTCCTACGCTTGTTTTTGAGGTTCAAATACTTTCTCCTCCCACAACTGTTTCATTTGCAATAGCTGGATCAAAAGCTTGTTCAATAAGATCTGTTTTGCTACCAGCTTGGCTGATATTTCCGACTAATAAGCTAAATAATCCAATGGTCAAGTATATTCATTTTTTGAGGATCATGGTGTTACATTTGAGCAAGTAAATTGTCGGTTTCTACGAGATCTTGTTCTCTAGTTTTGTGTTCCTCAGCTTGGATTTTTGCTTGAGCTTGGTAATAGACTTCAGGATTAAAACTTTTCTGATATTTTTGATTAATTTCTTCCTGTTTTTTGGCATATTTTTCGTTGATTTCAGCAAGCTTTTGTTTTTCTCTAGTCAAAATGTCTCTGAGTTTATCAACCTGTTCATCAGACATAATCGCTAAAAGGTTAAACCAATTCTGTTTTTCTCCGGGTTCAGCAAGCGATTTTGATTCTAAAATGAGTTGTACAAGTGTTGCATTAGTCTTGAGGAAAGCTTCTGGGATGTTAAAATCCATAGCTATTTTCCATAATACTTCAGGTAAATACTGTTGAATAAGAGGATTCATTGCTAAGGAAGATTTATCAAAATAAATAGTTTTTTAATTTTTGGAAGAATCAGATTTTTTTCTCTTGTTTTTTCATTTTTGGGATTGGCTTCTGATTTTCTATGCTTTGAATATTTTCTAGGAGTTGTTCAGCTTGTTTCGCCTCTGAACGATGGTAGCGTTCTGCTTGTTCTTGAACAAATGGAACTTTCTGCATATTCTCTTTCATTTTTCTAATTTCAGCTCTAGAAAGTCTTTTGATTCCTCTATTTGAGGCATATTTTTCTTGCATCAGTTTAAAAAGGAACTAAAACTAACGTGCTTTTTGTAGCATTTCTTTTTGGACTCTCTCCTCTACTCTGAAGAGATGTTCTACATCCTTTGGGTTAATAAGCTGTCTATCAATCAGTTTTTTTGCATATTGTTGCATTGAGATCATCCCAATTGGATTTGAGGTTTCAATTGTCGAATCTACTTGTCCAATATCCATTTTTTTCAGGTTATTTTTGATGGCAACCGTATTGAGGAGGAGTTCATAGATTCCTATTCTTGAGTTTGCATCTACTCTTTTGACGAGCATTTGGGACTGAATTCCGAGTAGACTATCTGCAAGTCTATCTGCGATACTTTGCTCCATATTACTTGGGAAAAAAGAAAGAAATCTGTTTAATGTGTGACTTGCCGATCCTGTATGTAGAGTACTGAAAACGAGGTGTCCACTCTCTGCGAGGCTTAGTACGGTTTCTGCAGTATCAGTATCACGGATCTCCCCTACGAAAATAATATCCGGATCTTCTCTCATCACTGATTTGAGAGCGTTCTTAAAAGACCAGGTATCATGTCCGAGTTGTCTTTGCGAGATAATACATTTTTTTGCTTCAAAGATATATTCAATCGGATCTTCAATCGTGATGATATTATCGCTTCTATTTTGGTTAATATGCTGAATCATGCTCACAAGTGAAGTAGATTTTCCGGATCCTGTCGGTCCAGTTACGAGGAAAAGTCCTTTTTTTGCAGTCAAAACATGTTTTTTGATACTTTCAGCGAGATTAGAAAACATCATTTCTTCTAGACTTTTTACTTGTGAGTTGATTTTTCTCATTACGATTCAGATTTTCCCTTTTTCAAAATAGGCATTTACTCTATATGAGGTGCCATCTTTCCCTTCATAAGCAAAATCTGACTCTTTATCACAGATAAACTTATCATAATTCTGTGCATTATTTTGAAAGAGCTGTTTGAGAATAATTTCCATACTTTCGTGGTTGAGCTCCGGAAGTCTCTCATCTTTTACAATATCTCCGTTGAGTCTATAGGAACTCTTTCCTGATGAACTGAGATGAACATCAGAAATATGTGGATTATCCGAGACTAAGCTGAGAATCGTATCAATATCAACTCTGACCGTATTCATGTTTTTGTTTATGTAAAGTAAAATACTTCATTCTTAAGTATACAGAGAAATCTTTCTTTGTCAAAAAAATAAGAAGAAAATAAAAAGCCTTTCTTTACATTCAGAAATTTATATATTTAACTGAGTTTTTTATTTCTTTTATGTTCTATGTTTATTGTTTGAAAAAAGAAAAAAGTCTGATTTTTGGTTTTGATTTTTCTCTTAAGTTTTTTTTTCAGTGCCTGCTTTCTAAAGCAAGATTGAACGAATTTAGAAGACCAACTTCAGCTAAAAGCTGAGCATATTATTGATCTTCTCAATCAAGCTTTTATCAGTGAAGGGAAAGTATTTTCTGGTCATATCTCTCTTCAAGAGCAGGGAAAGAAATCTACACAACTAGAAGGGAGTGGAAGTTTAGGTTGTTTTCGTGAAGTAGTCGAAGGAGAGCTTGGTTTTTCAATTATTCATCATGGACCACAGGTTGGATCTTCTTTTTATGGAGAATTGCAAACATTATTAAGAAAAGAAGGGAAACAGCTTTTTCTTTTTCCTAAGCACTTTATTTTTTCTCAAGGAACAGGAAATATTCAGGCACTTTTTATAAAAAGACTTACTCAAGAGCTTCTTAATCACTGGTTATTATTAGAAATTCAAGAAGCTAAATTTCCTTTTTGTTTTTCTTGAATTCCTCAAATTCCTCAGCTTTTTTCTGGAGGAATATTTCAAAGAGAAGCTTTTTCAGGTTTTGTTAGTCAAGTATTCTCATGAACCCAATTTTTGAGTGGAACTGCTCTTTTGGATCATGAAAGGTGGAGTTTTCAAAATATGAGATTTAAAAATATTCAGGGAATTTGGTTTTTTGAAGGTAGTTTTGATAAAAAATCTTTTAGTTGAATACTTCAAAGAGATGATGACTTTCCTCTGAGGTGGAAACTTAGCTATGGAAAAGATCAGCTTTTTCTTGTTTGAGGGCAGGGAGAAAGGGCATTTGAATTTTTGCTCAAGTTTTCTCAAGCTTCAAAACAAGAATTGATGATGACTTTTTGGAA
Source organism: uncultured bacterium (assembly GCA_963540355.1). Lineage (GTDB taxonomy): Bacteria > Patescibacteriota > Gracilibacteria > Absconditabacterales > Absconditicoccaceae > HOT-345. Next base: position 137,013 of record CAUTND010000001.1, on the reverse strand, counting down.
AAAGGAAAATAAGAATGAAAAACTGACTCTTTCGGCTGAATATATGATCCATCCGAAAAATTGGGCTTTACAATCCCTTCCAAATAGCTATATTTCCATAGAAAAATATTTAGCAGATCTAAATATTAGTTTTTAATTCTTTATTCTTTTGATGATGCAATTTAAAAAATGAGCTCTGCTTACTCTGGTAAGTATGAGTATTCTTCCTCTTAGTGCTTGTAACAAATCAGCACCAGAGCTGAGTTTTGAAGAAACTTTAGAGGTTTATAGTAAGCAATATGAAAAAACTCTTGAGTTTGTAAATTTTATGAATCATGAAGGACAATTGACTTCTCATCTCAAGATGAAAGCGGATTTTTCTAATGAAGAGGTGAAAGGGGATCTTTCTCTAGAAGCCGAGGGGATTGCAGAAAAAAGTAGTGGTGAAAGTGATACTACTATTACTGTAGCACTCAATGGAGAAGGTGCTCCAATGAAAGAAGGTGGCTTTTGAAAAACAAGTATACATTTCCTGCTTAAGAGTTTAATTAAAGATCAAACCCTTTTCCTCAAGCTCAGTGATCTCAGCATTAATTCTGATGAAGAACAACTAAAAGGAATGCTTAATGCTGTTTTAGATGGTTTGAAAGATAAGTGGTTAAGCCTCAATACTCCTGAACTAACTGCTCTTTTGCAAAGTTCTCGTACTCAATCTCTTAGTTTTTGGCAGCATCCTCAGCTTTATCAGGCTCATCCTCTTTTCTATACCGGAGTTGTTTCTACAAAATATGAGTGAAATCCAGCATGGAAAGTAGACTTTAATGCTGATGAAATTCAGAAGTTTGTCCTAGAAATGTATGATTTCGCTCAAAATGAAGCTTGAAATATGGGGTCTGGAGATGAAGCACTTCTTCTAGCGCAGCAGCAGATGAAGGAAGAGATGAAACAGCTACTTTCTCAGCTTAAGTTTGAAAATACTGAAGCTTATTTCGTCATTCGCTCCGCTGATAAGGTAGATTTTATTGTGGAAAATAGCGAAATTCTCCTTGAAAATATGAAGATCCAAATGAAACAGTTAGTAAAAGGAAAAAATACTGAAATTGAACTCCTTTTGACTCCACTTCAAAGTCAAGAAAGCTTAAAAATTAAGTTTACCTTCTCTGAGACTGGAAAGGGAAAATGGAAATGAGAATTTAGAGCTCGAGAACAGGAAGAAAAAGCTTGGAAAGATATCTTTACTATTAAAGGGACCCTAAAAGTTCGTTTCTCTGATAAGGATCTTGCTTTAATACCTGAATTTGAATGTCATGCTTGAAAAACCAAAGCAAACTTCTCTTTAGATTATCAAGCAAAGAAAACAGAGGGACATACTTTCTTGGCTCCAGAAGATCCCCAAGACCTTATGGAAATTTTTTGAGCTTTAGCTGGAATGATGGGAACTCCAGTTTCAGATCCAACTATCGTGGGCGGAGAGCTTCAGAATGTAGAAGGAGAGGTGCAATAGAAATTAGTACTCTTGAAAACTGTGATAAAAGGGAAAAGCTGACCGCTGATTTAAGTCAGTTTTTTTCTTTTATCAAAAAGCTATTTATCTTTTGACTTTAGAAGCTAAAATCATATCTTGGAGTTGTTTTATTTTTCCTTTTTTTATGTTACGAATTCTCTTTTGGTGTTTGATAATCAATGTTCTTACCTTTTTGGTTTGGGGGCTTGATAAAAAGAAAGCAAGACAGGGTAAGTCAAGAATTCGTGAAAAAACCCTTCTTTTGCTCAGTGTTTTGGGATGATGGTTGGGGGCTCTTTTTGCTATTGATCTTTTCAGGCATAAGACGATTAAATCTTCTTTTCTCTGGAAATTTTATACTATTGCTTGAGTCTGGGTTGTTTTTCTTTTTCTGATTTGTTTTTTCGTGTTTTAATGATATTTTTTATTTTTTTTCTTTACTGATGGAACTCTTGCTTACTTCAAATGGGGAACATATTAATACCCATTGTTCTACGCTTGGTCGTTGTAGCGATAGGCTTTCTGATAAGGGAATTTTGGATTCTCTGAGGCTTGCAAAGGTCTTACAACAGGAAAAAATTGACTTTATCTTTTGTAGTGATATTGGTTTTCGTAGGACAACTGCTGATTTGATTGTTGAACATCTAAAAATTCAGCGTTTTCAGATTATTGTTGATTCAAGAATTAGAGAGAAAGGAGCTGAAATCTGTTCGCATCTTACAAAAGAAAATTTTGAAAAATCTAGTCAATCAAATCCTGAACAGGCAAAAATTCTCAGTCGTCTCTTTATCAAGAGTGATAGTGTCGTTCATACTCCAGGTACTGAAGAGTCTGATGAAGAAGTTCGTATTCGTTTGAAGTCTTTTCTGAATGAGCTTGTAAAAACTTATCCAAGAAATGCTACTCTTTTGATTATAGGAAACCCGATTCTGAATAGTTTTTTGATTTCCTTGATAAAAGGGGAAGTCGGTAAAGAGCTTCAGTATTTTGCTCCTGCTTGTGCTTTGAGTCATTTCCGTTTAAGGACTGAAAAATGGGAGGTTGTGGGTATCAATCAAACCGAGCATTTATACGGAGCCAAAATCTAATGCCGATTTATTTTAGATTTAAAGCCCAGCCGAGTGATTTTCTTGTGACAGAGCAGCTTGCTTTTGAACCTTCAGGGCAGGGGGATTTTTTGTATTGCTTCTTTGAAAAGTGCCAGAAAAATACTATGGAAGTCCTTGAAAAACTTTGTAAAGCAACAGGACTTAAAAGAGAAGATCTGGGAATTGCAGGGCTTAAGGATAAAGAAGGTATCACAAGGCAACGACTTAGTATTAGTAATAAAAAGCTGAAGGCTGCTGGAGGTAGGGATTTTTTTGTAGAGCAACTCAAAAAAGAGGTTCAGCTTTTGGAGAGCAAATTTCATCATGAGCCGCTCGCAGTTGGGAAAAATAAGGGCAACCATTTTCGTATTAGACTCAGGAAACAAACTCCACTCCCAGAATATTTGAATGCGATATTGGAGAGTCAACTTGAGGAAAGTCGTCAGATTTTTTTCCTAATGCTTTTGGAATTCAAAGGTTTGGGAAAGGGAATAAAAATTATAAGAAAGCTGAGAAGATTTTTCAGGCATGAGGACAGGGGAAGATGAATTATGAAGTCAGATTTAAGCTTCAAGCCTTTGGAAGTATGCGGTTTAATGAACTTGTAATGAAAAGGTACGAGGAAAAGGCCTTTTTGCTTGAAGGTGATTTGATGGTAAATGGGCGAAATGCTTTTGGAAGTTCAGTTGCAGAGTATCGCGAGGGAAAGCTTCAGCATTTTGACTATTGGAAACTTAAAGAAGAAAAATTCTGATCACTTCCGGAAAAACCCCAGCACTTCGGAAAAATTTGATCCCCAATATCGGTAAGAAAACAGCGATTTTTTGAGCCTGAGCAATCGATATGGAGCAGTGATTTTAATCCTGAACTTTGGTTTCCTACAGGAGCAGTGCTTGGAATTGAGCAGCTCTTATGCGCTAAAGGAAGTCCTGCAAGAAGCTTTGATGATTGGCAGTGGGAAAAGAGCAGATTTGTGGAAGGAGGGCTTCAAATCTCCCAACAGGCTCAGCTTTATGGATTTAGGAGACCGCTTTGGATTCGTCCTCATCAGCTGAGTTGGATACGGGAAGAAGGGGATTTAGTACTAGATTTTTCGCTTCCTACAGGAGCCTATGCTAGCGTTTTCTTGGCTTCGCTATTGGAAAAAATTGATCCTCAAGGTTGCGTGAGTAATGGTTTGGTTATCCCTCTGGTAAGTCATACTTTCTTTTCTTAAGTGATGTTTTTTTTGCTTGTTTTCCCTTGTGGAATGCATATACTAAAGATTGAAAACTTTTAGTTGATTGTTTTTTTGATGCAAAGAAATCCAATGTATGCCTATACTCCTAAAGCCTTTACTAAGAGGCAATTTACCTCTTCTCAATATTCTTTATGAAAGGAAGGTAATCGAAGAAGAAAACTCTTGCTTGGGTTGGGAGCGTTTGCTTGTTTGGGGATTTTCTGATTTTTTGCTTATCTTCAGTTGAGAGTCCTTAAATCGCTTCCTGATGTTAGTCAGATCAAAAATATGACTCTTGTTCAGTCTACTATTATCACAGATAGAAATGGGCAGGAACTCTACAAAATTTTTGATCAGAATAGAGAATATGTAGATCTCAAAGAAATGAGTCCGCATATGATTGATGCAATTGTTGCTGTAGAAGATCAGAGGTTTTGGGAACATGAAGGGCTTGATCCGATGGGAATTTTTAGAGCTGGATTCAAAGTAATGCTCGGACAGCATGGTGGAGGAGGTTCGACTATCACGCAGCAGCTTATTACTAATGTGATGCATCTCAAAAGACCATTTTGAGGTTCTTTTCTAGATAAAGTTGATTATAAGCTTAAGCAGATTGTTTTGGCAAAGAGGCTCAATAATGTCCTTCAAAAGCAGATTAAAGCAGAAAATAAAAATCTGACTTCCAATCAAGTAAAGCATGAGATGAAGAATAAAATTCTTGAACTTTATCTCAACTATGTTTTCCTCGGAAATAATGCTTATGGAGTAGAAGCTGCGAGTAAAACTTACTTCAGTAAATCAGCAAGGGATTTGACGGTTCTTGAATCAGCGATTCTTGCTTCAATTCCCAAGGCTCCGACCAGATATGATCCTTATAAATCCACGCTCTTGATGGGCTCTTTCAGTATCAAAGATGCGATGGGTAAGGAGCAGCCTTTTGAATGAAATCTCAAGGCGATGGTTCTCAGTAAATACAGAGAAAATCTGAATCAAGCCAACTTTTCTAATAAGAAAACAACAGAAGCTTTGATTAAATTTCTTGTAGGACTTGCTCCTTCTACCGTTTCCCTTGATGGAAAAGACTATCAAGTACGTTATGAAAATGGAAGAGCGGAGTTTGCTGTAGGAAGAATGTATGAAGATGGAAAAATCACTGAACAAGAGCTAAAGTCAGCTTTCTTGGAATCTCTTACGAAAAGCTTTCAGAAAAGTAGTTTTGATATCAAGGCACCACACTTTGTTTTTTGGATCAAAGATTATCTTGAAAAAGAGTTTGGAAGCTGAGCAACGAAGGAAGGAGGGCTTATCGTTAAGACAACACTTGACTATGAAATCCAAAAGTTGGCTGAAAAAGCTCTTTTAGAGAATAAACTTTCCTTTTTTGAAAATGGGGCAACCAATGGTTCTATGCTCTATCTGGATTCACATAATGGAGATGTTCTTGCTTATGTAGGGTCATTAGATTATTTCAATAAAGAAATTCAGGGGCAGAATGATATGGTTAGAAATCCAAGACAGTCAGGGTCCTCTATCAAGCCGCTTATTTATGCTTTAGGCTTTGAAAAATTGCCTTTAACCTTGGATACTCCAATCTATGATATCTTCTTCAAAGCAGGAAAAGATACACCAAATAATGCTGATGGAAAATTTGATGGGCTTTTACCACTCAAAAAAGCACTTGGTTTCAGTAGAAATATCCCAGCAGTGAAAATGTTCTTTGCGGTTGGAGGTGAAGCTGTCGTAAAACCTTATCTTCAGAGTCTTGGACTTTCAGGTATTCAAAATACTATTGAATATGGGTATCCACTTGCTCTTGGAGCAGGAGAGGTAAGTATGCTTGAACTTGCTAATGCTTATAGTCATCTTTCTACCTCTACTCCTGCAATCATGGATCCGATCCTAGAGATCAAGACAAGTAGCGGAAAACTTCTTTATACCAAGGAAGTCAAAAAGCAGAATAATATTATCAAACCAGGAATTCTGACATTGATGTGGAAAATTCTTTCTGATCCAGCAAATAGACTTGGATTCTGGATAACTAAATTTAATGTCAAAGGTTTGACCTACGCTCTCAAAACAGGAACTTCAAATGTAAAAACGGATAAAGGTTCACGCCCAAGAGATGGATGGCTTGCAGCCTATACTCCAAGCAAAGTTATCTTGATGTGGGCAGGAAATGCTAACGCTACACCAATGAATAGAAATGCTTATGGAGGGACAATTCATGCAAATAGTATCAAGTCTTTTCTTGCTGATCTCCTTCAAAATAATTATATCAGTAATGAAGAAATGCCAAATAAGGATACAACTAGTCTGAGCATTTCACTTGTTTCTGGAAAAATTCCAGCAGAAAATACGCCAATTACTCTTATTAAGCAAACTATAGGGCGAAATGGAAACTTGCCTAATATGGTGGAGGCACCGATTGCAGAGATTGAGATTGATAGTTCTTGTTATGGAAAGGCAAGTCCTCTGACTCCTTATGAACAAATCAAAAGAGGCTATCTGATTCAGAATTCATCTTTTATGCCTAATGGTATGGATCTTGAAGATATCAAAAACTATCTCAAGGAAAGTGCTGCTACAGGAGCAAAAATAGAAGGAAGTCTGAATCTTTTCGTGGAAGAACCTCAAAACTTCTGTGCTGAGAGACAACCGACACAAAATGATGAGATTAAGATCTCTCTTATTAGACCTAAAACAGGAACTCAACTTGCCAAGAAGAATAATATTGTCTATGCAATCAACTCCCCTGTTGCTATCAAAAAGGTGATGATCAGTCTTGATGGAAAGACAGTAAAATCTTATGTTGATAATGCGACAGAAATCTTTGCTGTGAAAGAGCTTGATCTTTCTGTTCATAATGAGGGGAAACATCAGCTTGAAATTACTGCTATTGATGCGAATCAAGCTACAAAAACTGTTAGTTTTGAGGTTCAGCTTATCGCAGAAGATAAAACGCCTCCTTTTCTCCAAAAAGAACAAAGTTCAAGTGTAAAAAATGCTGAATGAAAATATGAAACAACCCTGATCTTCGATGATGAGCTTTCAGGTGTAAAAGGTGGAAAAATCTTTGAAAAAGGTAAGAATAAGGCTTTCAATACTTTCTCCCTTCAGGCGACAAGCTTTACAAGTGTGAGTCCACAAATTAAGCTAGAAGTTGAGGATTATTACGGTAATGTCTTTACTCAAGAACTTAATCTTGAAGAATTATAATTTCTTTTTATCAGAAAAATAAAAAAGCTGACTATTTACTTGTGTCAGTTTTTTGGAAAATTTTCAAAAGCCTTGCATTTATCTTGTAAATCCTTAGATTGAGACTTGCTAATTTTATTTGAGTATACAATACGATTCGCTAATGATAGAGTGGATTGATCAGATAGGAAATATCACTTCTGAATATGGAACTTCGTTTGTTCAGTGGTTGGAACATCTCCCTTTTGATTTGTTGAGAGGAGAACTTTTTTTGTTTCTTTTGATTTTGCTTTTTGTGTTTTTTTATCATAGGTTTAAGTCTGGAAAGCAGCTTTTTACTAAGTTTGGAAATAATTTCATTCTCCTTTTTGAACTGATGTTTGAGAAGATTTATGACTTTTTTATTGAAATTATTGGTGAAGGGCAGAAATATTGGGTAAAGTCCTTTGTGATTGGAATGTTCTTTGTGATTCTGTTTTCTAATCTCATGGGGACTGCGATAGATGCGATTGCGATTTCAGTTCCTCAGCTCTCGGAATGGATTGCTGCTCCGACAACGGATGCAAACTTTAATATTGCAATGGCGGTGCTTTCGGTGCTTTTGGTGCTTTATTTGCAAATGAGGCATCTTGGAGTTGGGAAGTTTTTTTATGAATATGTGCCGCTTTTGGGAAAAGGAATCATTACAATTGAAAAAGGAAATATGTCCAGATGGGTGTATTATCCGGTATGGTTGATCGCAAAGCTCTTTGATATTCTGATTTCACTTTTTGTTGGAGCCTTAGATATTATAGGAAACTTTGCTAAGGTGATTTCGCTTTCCTTTAGATTGACGGGAAATATGATGTCAGGAACGATTTTGCTGGGAATGTTAGTTGTTGGGCTAAAGGGCTTAACTAGTGCGATGACTGGGTTTGAGTTTCCGGTGCTTTTCCCTTTATTGATTGTGCTTCAGGGGGTATTGGTTGCGGTGATTCAGGCTTTTGTGTTTGCACTTTTGACGGCGATCTTTATCAAGGTGGCGACGGAGTAGGGAACGATGAAACGATGAGCAATTGAAAATTAACAATTCAGAATATAGAGTTCAGAATTCAAAAAATATTCAGGTTTTTTAATTTATAATTATATAAAGGAGATGAGTACATTAGGCTTTTTAGGAGCAGGGTTGGCTGTTGGATTAGCAGGTATTGGAGCTGGTTTTGGAGAAGCGATGATTGTGGCTGTAGCATTGAACTCAATTTTGAGAAATCCAGAAATGAAAGGAAAATTGATGACTTTCATGATTCTTTTTATTGCGCTTGATGAATCAGTAGCGATCTATGGATTGATTGTTGCGTTCAAGATTTTGGCGGTAGATCCTAGTGCGATGGCGAATCCTTATATGTATGTAGCTGCAGGACTTGCTATTGGGCTTCCTGGATTGGCAGTTGGAATTGGTGAAGGATATTTGGCAAAAGTGTCTATTGATAATATGGGAAAAAATCCTGAACTCAGTTCAACTTTTATGGTGCTTACGATTCTTGGGCTTGCACTCGTGGAATCTGCTGCGATCTATGGATTGATTGTTGCGTTCAGATTGATTGGATAAGAGAGAAAAGTCAGACTTTATTTTTGATGAAGTAAGAAATGGATATTCAGATAGATTTGGTGCTTGCTGGGGTGGTAAATTTTTTGATTTTGGTATTGCTTTTTAGGAAGCTCTTGGGGGATAAGATCGTTCAGCAGGTAGAGCAGAGAAAAGCGATGCTTGAAAAACTCAAAAAGGCTGATGATGAATACAAGAAAATGATTGAATTTGCTCGTAAAGAGTCAGATTTGATTCTTGAGAAAGCTGAAAAGAAAAAGAAAGATCTTATTCATGAAGCTCACTTGATCGCTGAGGAAGAGAAATCCAAGATTATCAAAGAAGCTCAGCATAAAGCAGAATTGATGCTTACTGATGCAAAGCAAGATACCGAAAAGCTTGAAAAAGAGCTCAAAGCAAATTGGGTCGCATCAGTCAAAGAAACTTCCAAAAAAGTGGTCAAAAGGTTGCTCAAGCATGATAAGGTATTGGAAGATGAGTATTTTGGAGTTTTGGTGGAAGATTTGAAGGATTAAGCTTCCTTATTTTTGCTTTTATTGTTTATGGTTATGAATAAAAAAACACTGATTCAGTCCTTTATGCAGACTCAAGATCCTGAGCAGATTTTAGCGTATTTGCTGGTGATCAAGGCTTTGCTTCTCAAATATGGGAAGAAGTTGAGTTTTCCTGCTTTCTTGCAAGGGATACAGGAAGTTCAGCCTGAAATTGGAACTCTTATTCAGCTCTTGGAAGAAGCGAAATTGCTTACGATGAGGGCACTCACGGATCTTATTCGTAGTTTTGAGGCTCAACTGCCGAAAAAGGAACTGGACTTTGTCTTGGAGTCTAACGATGAAGAGATTCTGCCTCCTTTGTCTGCCTATCTAGAAAAGAGGTTTGGGCAGGTGAATGTACAATTCAAGCCTTTTGAAGCAGATACGCTTTCGGTGCAAATGAAGGGGCAGGGCTATGTGTATAAAAGGTCTTTGGATCGTGATTTGGATGCGTTGTTGGCTTAGGAAGATTCGTAATAGGAGGCTTTTAAAAGACTCCCCTTTCTCCTCCTTCAAAAGGGGGATGATCAGAGGGAAAAATCAGATTTATTTTTAATGAGAAACTAGGATGTCAGTAGTACAAGAATTATTACAGCAGATTGAAAAAGGGATCAATCATGCTCAGTTGAATGAGGATTTCACCAAAAAAGGAGAAATTCTGGAGCTCAAAGATGGAGTCGCTACGGTGATTGGACTAGATAGCGTGATGTTTTCGGAGATTGTGGTTTTTGAAAATGGGCTCAAAGGGCTCGTGCTTGATCTTTCTGCGGAAGGAGTTGGAGTATTGGTACTTGGGGATTATAGCTCACTTAAGCAAGGAGATACCGTGACTTCCTCTGGGCAAGTATTCCGTGTGGGAGTCGGAGAAGAGTATCTCGGAAGAGTTTTGAATGGAATTGGAGAGCCGATTGATGGTGGAAAAGAGATCGCTCCAAAGCATTTTTGACTCGTAGAAAAAGTAGCTCCTGGAGTAATTACCAGAAAATCAGTGAATGTCCCTTTGGAAACCGGAATTAAGTCTATTGATGCGATGGTGCCAATTGGAAGAGGGCAGAGAGAATTGATTATTGGAAATAGGCAAACCGGAAAAACAACGATTGCGACCGATACGATCCTCAATCAAAAAGGAAAGAATGTCTACTGTATTTATGTAGCGATTGGACAAAAAGATTCAAAAATCAGAAGAACTGTGGAAATGCTCAGAGAGAAGGGGGCGATGGAATATACGACCGTGATCAATGCTCCGATTTCTTCTCCTTCTGTGATTCAATATATTGCTCCTTATGTAGGATGTGCGATGGGAGAATACTTTATGGAGCATGGGAAAGATGCGTTAATCATTTACGATGACCTTTCCAAGCATGCGGTAGCCTATCGTGAGGTGAGTTTGCTTCTTAGAAGGCCTCCTGGAAGAGAAGCCTATCCTGGAGATGTGTTTTATCTTCATTCAAAACTTCTTGAGAGAGCTGCGAGAGTGGATCAGCCACGAGGTGGAGGAAGTTTGACGGCTTTGCCGATTATTGAGACTTTGGATTCAGATATTTCAGCCTATATTCCAACCAATGTGATTTCTATTACTGATGGGCAGATCTTTTTGGAGACAGAGCTTTTCAATTCTGGTTTCAAACCTGCGATTGATGTGGGATTTTCAGTTTCTAGAGTAGGAGGTTCTGCTCAGACCAAAATTATGAAGAAAGTAGCTGGAAAACTCAGACTAGAACTTGCGACTTTCCGTGAATTAGCGAGTTTTTCGCAGTTTGCTTCAGATTTGGATCCTGCGACAAGGAGAAAGCTTGATAATGGAAAGAAGCTTATGGAAATGCTTAAGCAGAGCAATGATAATCCGATTCCATTCTTCAAACAGGTGGTATTGCTTTATGCGGGAATTAATGGTTATTTTGAGAAGGTGCCAGTAGAAGCGATTCGTGAGTTTGAAAATATGGTTTATCAGAAGCTAGATACGACCTTTTTGGAGCTAGCTGAGCAAATTCAGGAGCAAAAAGAATTGAATGCTGAGATTGAAGAAGGAATCAAGGCATTGATTGCGGAAGTTTTGAAAGAAGGAGGATGGAATAGTTAATAATGAACAATTAATAATGAACAATTCAGGGTTTAGAGTGAAGGGTTTAGGGTATTTGTCTTCCTGAGGCGAAGCCGAAGGATATAAATTAGATTCTTCCTCGCTTCGCTCCTCAGAATGACAAGAAGCTTGTCTTCCTGAATGCAGTGAAGGAGATAATAGAAAGTAGATATTAGATTCTTCCTCGCTTCGCTCTTCAGAATGACAAGAAGCTTGTCTTCCTGAGCGATAGCGAAGGATATAATAAGAAGGAAAGTTCTACTAAAGAACCTCCTTTCTTTCCCTTCAAAAGGGGGATGTTGATTGCTATTTCTCGCTCCACTCAGAATGACACTCTATTTGTAGTTATCGTCTGACTATACTTATACGATTGCATTTATATTGATTTATCAGATTACTTTTATTTACCAAGGTTGGGGAATGAGGCTAAAAATACATACCGTGCATGGAATGGTCTTTGATGGGCAGGTGGAAAAAGTAGAGCTTCCGAGTAAGGTTGGGATGCTTTGTGTGCTCCCTGAGCATAATCCGTTGACGGCGATGATTATTCCAGGGATTGTAAGGTTTGTGCCTGAGGAGAAAAAAGGAAGTGAATTTCTCTCAGATACCGAGTTTCTTTTTGAGGATGAAAAGATTGCAATAGCGGTCGGAGAGGGATTTATGTATACTGATGGGCATGCAGTGGTGCTTTTTGTTGCATCAGCAACGGTTTCTCCCAAGACAGATCAACAGGTTTTGGAAGAGATGAAAACGGATCTTGAAAAGCAGATTGCTGAGATCAAGGCGAGTGGAAATCAGGAGGAAATTGAAAGAGCCTATCTTAATCTCCAGAAATTGACTGCGGATATTCAGCTTTTGAGGATCAAAGAAAGAAAATCAGGAAAGAAAGCTGGCTAAGTTCCTTTCTTTTTCTTCCTTTCAAAGGGGGCTAACAAGAGAAAGGAATCAGACTTTTTATTTATATCTATGCGAGGCGAAGTATGGCAAATACCAAGCAGGTAAGAACCAAGATCAAATCCGTGAAGAACCTCCAAAAAATTATCAAGGCTTTGGAGATCGTGTCTACGGTGAAGTTGCAAAAGCTGAAAGGAGTGATCGGTTCGTATAAGGAATTTATGCAGAGTTTCCTTGAGGTGCTCAAAATCGTGAGGAAGGAAATGAACATTTTTGACTTTGATGAGAAAACTTGGAACCCTCAGGGAAGGAGGCTTTTGATTGTGGTAACCAGTGATAGAGGGCTCTGTGGAGCGATCAATTCAAGGATATTTAGGAGGATGGAAAAGAACTATGGAGCTGCGAAAGATAATGTAGATGTCTTCGTAGTAGGAAAGAAAGGACTTGAATATTTCGTAAGGAATAACTGGAATGTGGTGGGGTCAGCGATGATTTCTGATAAAGTGCTTTTGGCAGAAGTGAAGCCGATTTCAGCTTTTATCAGGCAGGCTTTGGAAGAAAAAAAATATGCGAAGATTAAGATCTATTTCAATTTCTTCAAAAATACGATGACTCAGGTTTCTACGAGGTTTAAGCTGTATCCTTTGGATGAGGAGAGCTTTGATGCCTTTCTGGAGAATGTTGGATTGGAGATGGGGCTTTTGGAGAATATTGATCAGAAATATTTGATGGTAGAGCCGGATATTGAGACCTTCAAGTTTGATTTCTTGCAGGTGATGATTAGAAATATTATCTATTCTGCGGTGCTTAATAATAAAACGACTGAGCATGCAGCGAGAATGTTGGCGATGAAGAATGCGAAAGATAATTCGGTAGAAGTGCTTAATCAGCTTAATCTTCTCTACAATAAAACCAGGCAAGCGAAGATTACTCAGGAGATTAGTGAGATTGTGAGTGCGAAGGTAGCGATTGAATAATGAAGAATTCAGAGTGAAGAGTGAATAGTGGAAAGTTTACAGTGAAGATTTGAAAACATGATAAAAGTCCCCCTTATTAAGGGGGGTAGGGGGGATATGAAAATAAGAAACTTCTTAATATCCCTCCGGTCCGACGAGTCAGACCACCTCCCTTAAAGAAGGGAGGACTTGACTTGAAAAGGAGGAAAATCGTAAATCATATATCAGCTTTTTTATCTTTTTTTATGGGAGAAAATGAATGGAAAAATTGTTTCAGTAAAAGGTGTGGTGGTAGAAGTGCTTTTTGAGCAAGAAGCTCCGAAAGTTTATGATGCTCTTAAAGTCGTGCCAAAAAATGCGAATGGAAATGAGGTCGTGATTGAAGTGTTGCAGATTCTAGAGAATGGAATCGTGAGAGGAATTGCGATGGAATCTACTGATGGACTCAAGAGAGGAGATGAAGTGGAGAATACTAAATCGCCAATCAAGGTTCCGGTAGGACCTGAGGTTTTGGGGCATATTTTCAATGTGCTGGGAAAGACGATTGATGGAAGCGATCAGATTGCTTGAACTCAGCAGCGACCTATCCATAGAAAGCCTCCTGTTTTCGCTGATTTGGCAACCAGAGCCGAGATTTTAGAGACTGGAATCAAAGTCGTTGATCTGCTTGCTCCAATTTTGAAAGGAGGAAAAGTCTGACTTTTTGGTGGGGCTGGTGTAGGAAAAACAGTCGTGATGATGGAGCTTATCCACAATATTGGAACGGAGCATAGTGGAGTATCTGTAGTAGCTGGAGTGGGAGAGAGAACCAGAGAAGGAAATGATCTTTATCACGAGATGAAGGAATCTGGGGTGCTTGATAAAACGGCGATGGTTTATGGACAGATGAACGAAACTCCTGGACCAAGGGCGAGAGTGGCTTTGACGGGACTCACGATGGCTGAATATTTCAGAGATCAGGAAGGAAAAGATGTATTGCTCTTTATTGATAATATTTTTAGATTTACTCAGGCAGGGTCTGAGGTATCGGCTTTGCTGGGAAGAATCCCTTCTGCGGTAGGATACCAACCAACCTTGGCAAGTGAGATGGGAACTTTGCAAGAGAGAATTACTTCTACGGATAAAGGGTCTATTACTTCGGTGCAGGCGGTGTATGTTCCTGCGGATGATCTTACCGATCCTGCTCCTGCAACGACTTTTACACATCTTGATTCTACGATCGTGTTGAATAGGTCTATCGCTGAAAAGGGGATTTATCCAGCAGTGGATCCGCTTGAAAGTTATTCTCTGATTTTGAATCCTGATGCAGTAGGAGAAAGACACTACAAAGTAGCCAAAGAAATACAAAGAATCCTTCAGAAATACAAGGAGCTTCAAGATATTATTGCTATCCTTGGTATGGAAGAGCTTGGAGTGGAAGACAAGGTGACAGTTTATAGAGCCAGAAAAATTGAAAAATTCCTTTCTCAGTCCTTCTCTGTTGCTGAGCAGTTTACCGGAATGCCAGGAACCTATGTGAAGCTAGAAGATACGATCGCTGGATTTGAGAAGATTATCAATGGAGAAGTAGATGAGATTCCTGAAGACTATTTTATGTATAAGGGGACTTTACAGGAAGTAATTGATGCTTATCAGGCAGATCAGAAAAAAGCTGAATAATTTCTTCAGGAGGTGATGAGCCTCCTTTTTTTATTGTGAAATTGTGTGATAATGCTCATTGCGAACATAGCGAAGCAATCTAGAGAATAAGCGAATTGTATTTGAAATGGATCATCACGCGATGACAGGTTTGTTTTCAAGTTGATCATCACAGTCACTTTGTTCCTTGCTTGTTTTATTCTTCGTTCTGCTTGTTTTTTTCTTTTTTTGGGAGTTGTCTAGCAAGATTACTCACTTGATCTTTTTTGAGGTTGAGAAGTCTTGCGATTTCTTGATGAGTTTTTCCTCCTTCTTTCAAAAGTTTGATGATTTCAGGTTTTTGTTTTTCAAAGTAATCCTTAAATCTTGGAATGATGTTTTTGTCAGTTAGTTTTTTTCTTGCACGGACAATCTTTTCTGTTCGAATTCTTTTTTCTTCATTGGTCTTTGCCTTTGCTACTGCTTCAGGTCGGAGTTCTTTTGCAATTTCCAGGTTGGATTTCTTCCCTTCACTTTCAATTAAGGTCGTATAGATAGGGAAGCTTTCAAAATCCATTATGATTCTATATTTTTCTTTGAAATTTCTCCATGCTTGGTATTCTTCAGATTTATATTTTCCTGCCTGCACTTGTTCTTCTTTTACTCTCCAAATATGACTTTCTGAGGCTCCTGTCAGTTTTTTTATTGTTGTATTGGGGAGATCCAAAGAAAGTGTGGTCTTAATCAATTCTCTTTTGCTTCTTTTTTCAAGTTCGGTCTTTTTATGGACATAGATTAGGTTTGAATAGTGCATATTTTCATAGTTTCCATCTTTGGGTATGAGCATATAGGCATTTGGGTTTTGTCTATATTTTGAATAGCCAGGAAAATACTGTCCAAAAGCTTTTGACATGGCCTGTAAGATTCCGATTTCTCATTCAATAGTTTTGATTTCTCCATTCTTTTTTATGCTTCTTTTTATACGTACTCTTGCTCAGCGTTTATTGGGGTGAAAAAATGGCTTCATTTCCTCTCAGCTGAGGCTTTTGAGTTTCCCTTCTTTGGTGATTTTATATGAGAGTCCCTTATAATGAATAATGGAATGCTCTCCTTCTATAGGCTCTTTCCCCTCAAAATGACTATAGTCGATATTGTCTAAAAACTGTTTGGTCCATTCAGGATTTGTAGTATTTTTTCCTAAGGGATGCTTCTTGTTCAAAAGAGCTAATCCAGAAGGATTTTTTGCCATCATTTGTCCAAAAAATAAAAAAGTGACTATCCCTAGTATAATCACTTCTCTTTAATTATCAAATTTCTAGACATTAAATTTGAAAATCATCACATCGCCATCTTGGACAATATAGTCTTTCCCTTCAAGGCGGATTCGTCCTTTTTCTTTGGCTTTAGCTCGAGATCCGGCTTCAAGGAGTTTCTCGGTATTGATGACTTCTGCCTTGATAAATCCTCTTTCAAAGTCAGTATGGATCGCTCCTGCAGCTTGAGGTGCGGTTGAATCTAGGGGAATCGTCCAAGCTCTGGTTTCCTTCTCTCCTGTGGTGAAATAATACATGAGTCCCAGCTGTTTGAATGCGAGTCCGATCAGATCATCAAGTGTTGGAATTCTGATCTCTGGCTGGAGCTCCAAAAGTTCGGTAAGGAATTCAGCTTTTTCTTCATTAGAAAGGTCCATCATTTCTGCTTCGAGTTTTACGCAGACAATTGCAACCGGTGCTTGGAGTTTTTCTTCAAATTCTTTTTTTAAGTTTTCAGCGTGTTCAAGGTCTTCTTGTGAAATATTCAGAGCATAGACAAAAGGCTTGAGGGTGAGGAAATTATAGGATTTGATCAGCTTTTTTTCTTCTTCTGAAAGCTCTTCTCTGAGGGTATTTGCAAGCTTTCCTTCAAGGAGAACTTTTTGGATTTTCTCGAGGATCTCTGCGATCTTTTTATCTTCCTTATTTTGAGCAAGTTTCGCTCTTTTTTGGAGATTTGGGAGGACTTTTTCGATATGTTCAAGGTCTGCGAAGATGAGTTCAGTATTGATGATTTCTCTATCTCTGAGCGGATCTACAGCGCCCTCTACATGCACGACATCACTATCTTTAAAATATCTCAAGACCTGGACAATAGCATCAACCTCTCTGATATGTGAAAGAAACTTATTTCCGAGCCCTTCTCCTTTGCTTGCACCTTTGACGAGTCCTGCAATATCTACAAATTCAGTATTTGCATAGACAATTTTCTGAGTATTAGACATCTGAGAAAGAGCGTCCATTCTCGGGTCTTTGACATCTACGATTCCTACATTCGGTTCAATGGTACAGAAAGGAAAATTTTCTGCAGGTGCGGCATAGGATTTAGTGAGGGCATTAAAAAGGGTCGATTTTCCGACATTTGGGAGTCCAACGATACCAATCTTCATTTGCTACTTCAAAATCAAAAAAATAAAAGGCTGACTTTTTCAGCTGGAATTGTATGGAAATGCTGGGATTTTACAAGTTTAAATCTCAATTCTTTTGCGGAGTTTTCTTCTTTATTGAGAGGTGGTTGTTTTTCTTTTTATTTTTTTGAAGAGATTTTTTGTGTTTTTAGCAGAAAAGTTGTTTTTTCTCTTGATTATTTGCTTTTTATTCCTATCTTTTTGATTAAGTTTTATTTTTTCGTCTTAAGAGCATGGATATAAAAGAGATTGACAGCTTTTTTGACTATCAACTTACCTTTGATGAGGAGCCGATAGCACTTTTAGACGAAATTATTGCTCAGGCTTCAGTGTATTTGCCAGTAGAGCAGATTGAAGAGATTAGGCATGCTTATCATTTTACGAGAGATGCTCATGCGGGAGTGAAAAGGCTTTCAGGAGAGCCTTATATTGTACATCCGCTTAAGGCGACACTTTTTCTCATGGAGCTAAAACCTGATTTAGCTTCTATTCAGGCTTGTATTATGCATGATGTGATTGAAGATACGCCAATTACGAAAGAAGAGGTTGCTGCAGAGTTTTCTGAGGAGGTGGCCGAGATTTGTGAGGGACTCGTAAAGGTTTCAAAAGTGAGGTATCAAGGGGAGGATAGACATCTAGAAACTATCAAAAAAACCTTCCTTGCGATGGCGAAGGATTTGAGGGTGATTTTCGTAAAATTAGCCGATCGTATTCATAATATTCAGACTTTACAGTTTCATCCTGAGGAGAGGAAAAGGTTGAAAATTGCTGAGGAAACGCTTAAAATTTATGTTCCAATTGCAAAAAGGCTTGGGCTTTATCATTTTCAGCTCCTTCTAGAAAATGGTTCCTTTGCCGTGATGCATCCTGAAGAATTTTCGAAGATTTTGACCTATTTGAAGAAATACTTTCGTGAGGGAGAAAAATACACAGAAAAGGGAACTAAAATGCTTTCCAGCATGCTTCGTAAGGAGGGGGTTCAGAATTTTCAAGTGAAAGGTAGAATTAAAAGTCCTTATAGGATTTATGAAAAGCTCTCTAAAAAATATCATGAGACCGATATTTCAACCGTGATGGATTTGCTCGCTTTCAGGGTAATTACGGAGAATGTTGGAGATTGTTATATGGTGCTTGGGGTAATTCATAACTACTATATTCCCTTGATCAAAAAAATTAAGGATTATATTGCAATTCCCAAGTTTAATGGCTACAAGAGTATTCATACGACCGTTTTGGGGATGTTTCGTTTCCCAGTAGAAATTCAGATTAGGACTCAGGAAATGGATGAGGTTGCTGAATTTGGGGTGGCAGCTCATTTTGCTTATGCGGAAAATAACGCTCCGACCGTCGTTTCTGAGCAACAGGGGGTCTGGATTCAAAAACTTCAAAAAATTGTTGCGGACTATACTGATGCTTCTGAAAAAGAGAAGTTCAAATCTCAGCTGAATATTGAGGTTTTGGATAAAACGATCTTTATTTATACTCCAAGAGGGGATATTAAGGAATTGCCAGTTGGATCTACGGTTTTGGACTTTGCTTTCAGTGTTCATTCTTCTATTGGGTTGAGGTTTAAAAATGCAATTGTCAATGGGCAGATTAAGCCGATTAGTTATAAACTCAAGACCTGAGATATCGTGAATATCAACACTTTCAAAAATAAGTATGTTGCCAATAAACACTGGCTTGAATTCCTTCGTACACCTTCAGCAAAGAGTCAGCTTTTGAAGTATCTGAAAACGACTGAAAGGGAAGCTCATTTGGAGGAAGCAATTGAAGGATTGAATGACTATCTGAAAGATCTTGGTTTACCAGCATTTCGCTCTGATAAGGATAAAATTCAAAAGCTGGATGAACCTTTGGAGGTGGAGAGAAAAATTTTGGCGATACTTGATAAGCAGGATACGTACTGAAATCTTGTGAGAACTGCCTATCCAGATTTGCTCAAAAATGTTGTGGAGAAAAGCGTGATCAAAGAGGTAGATGAGCTTAGAGATGAACTAAAAAATGAGATCAAAAATCTGACTTCTTCTCGTGAAGTGATTGTGGATAATGATAAGCATCTTCATTGCCTTTTCTGTCCTGAATGTCAGCCTCAGAGAGGAGCAAAAATTATTGCCAAATCTACCAAAGAAGGTATCAAAATCCATACGATGAGTTGTAAGGCTCTCAAGACCGTTTCTTATGAGTCCTTGATGGAGGCTCATTGGTTAAATGAGGATTCTAATCGTTATCGCTTTGCTTTAGAAGTAAGGTTTTCCCCTCGTGAATTGACGATTGTTGATTTTCTTCAGATTTTTTCTCAGTTTAATGTTCCTTTGCTGGAAATGGCAATCAAGCATACTGAAACAGGAGAAGTGAAAGTAGATTTTTTGCTTCAGGTAGATAATCCTGCGAAGATCGCCTTCCTTTTGAAAGACTTGAAAAAGTTTTCGCTTTCCGTAGAAATTCTCAAAAAGCAGATTTCATAGTTTTACTTTTTTTAAAAAAATGAACGAAATTGTAGTCCATCCAGAACTCCTTAGTGGAGAAGTTTTAAGCTCCGGTGTACAGGAACTAACAAGTGGAATTGTTTCTGAAGCAGAGCAAGCGCTTCCTGAACTTGTACTTCATGTCCAGAATATGGGTTCTGGTACTGATTTTGCTTCTCAGCTTGCAGAATATTTGCCTTTTGTTGCTGAATATTCTGATAAGGAGTTGTTCGTTTTTTTTGTAGTAGGGCTTTTTTGGCTACTCTGCGTGATTTGGGTGCTAAGAGATGCTACTGCAAGGAGTGAAAGTGTCGTGTATCAGCTTTTTTCTGCCTTGCTTGTAGTGCTGCTTTCTCCAGTCATTGGTTTACCACTGTATTTAGCTTTTCGTCCTTTGACCTATAAGTGGGAAAGAGGTTTTTGGAGAGAGGCTTTGGAGCAGAAATTAGTAATGTGTCCACACTGTGAAGGCTTGAATTCAGTGAAACATAAGATGTGTAGCTGGTGTTGAGAAGCTTTACAGCTAGAGTGTAAACAATGTCATAATTCTTACCAAGGACAATTTACTTACTGTCCTGAGTGTGGGGCTCCGAATATTGAATAATTCAGAATTAAAAAGTTATACTTGAGAATTTAAGCTTTGAAACTAAGCATTTAAAATTTAGAATAGGAAGTTTGATAGTAGAAGAAAATTAGAGCTTTATTACTCTATTCTTCTCAATAAAAACATATTCTATTTAAAAATTGTCATAAGTGGTCATTCCCTTTTAGGATTTATTTGTATGAAAAGAAAAGATGCTCTTGATGCTCGTTTTGATTGTGATGATTATTAGTATAGCACTCTTGCTGGCGTTATTTTCAGGTTTTTTCCCTTTTGTAAATACTTATGGTAATGTGATGCAATATACAACTGCTTATTATGGAGCAGTTTCTGCATTAGAGAGGGGGGCTTTGGCAGTGAGGTATGCTGGTCCTGGTTTTGATGGGGAATCTGGTTGGATAGATGGGACTGGAAACGTCGGAAAGATGAGTGATCAGAAGGTTCTGAATTTCTATACCTATGGTAACTGAAATGATACACTTTTTTGGAAAGTTCGTTCTAGTACTGATCGTATCCCTGCATTAGGGCATGGAGATGTAGATATTGCTTTTATTAAGCCTGATAATCAAGATAGTAAGGATTTTAATGCACTTCATTATTCTATTACGGAGTTGCTTCCCCTTTGAACCATAGGTTCTCTTCTGCCAGATCAATATTATGATTTTCATCAGGATTTTTCTCTTAGACCAGGGACTGAGTTTACCCTCAATTGACATTTTAGATTAAATCCTTTTCTTTTTCAAGCTTTTAGTGGTTGACATCAGGAAGCTGCAAAGCTTTGTTATGATCAGTGTCCAGGGAGTCTTGATAATGACCGGAGAGATCGTAATCAGGTCGTCGCAACTTGGACACTCAAGGGAAAATATGATGATGAAGAGTATACCCTCTTGCCGACAGATGGAACGAGTTTAGGAAAATTTACAGTAGAACCGCGAGATACTCTGATCAGGAAAGAGGGGGTAAATGAGGGAAAACCTATGATGTTCTGAAATAATGTGCATCCTTTTGATCCTCTTTCGGTAAATGCTTCTCTGAATATTGTCTCTAATTATGAAGGGGAACTTAAAAATCTTGCTTCTTTTTGAAAAATTCTCACTGATCCTCATGTAAAGAATTCCTATCTTACTTTTACGCTTTCTAATTTTCTTTGGTCTCAGGGGGGAAATTTTTGAAGAAATCTCTATCCTTTCTTGGAATACGCTTTTGAGACTGTGAACGGAGAGAAAATTGCTGATAGGTTTTATACCATCCAAGGTCAGGGGAAGGTTGGTCAATATAATGTTAAATTACAGCTTAAAAAGCCGACTTTAGAACAGCCAGCCTTGGGTAATTTTACTATTATTTTCTAAAAAAAGATGAGAAGTCAGATGAAACAGGTCCTTTTTTTAGCAATTTTTGGATTCTTATGTACTGTGTTCGTTTTTTTTGTGCCATGGGGGGCAAGTCCTGCGGAATCTGAAACTGTAACACTATCGGAGCAAAGCGACTGAACAGAAAATTCTGATTCTTCTCCTAATGAAAGCCTCTCTTTCCTCACAGGAAACTTAACTCTAGCACTCCCTAAAGGGAAAGTAAGCTCCGAGATAAAGCAGTTTTTGCAAAATTTCTCTCAAAAATACGGAGTAAAAGTAGCATTAACAGAAGTGATGGATGAAGGAAGTGGATTAAAATTGACTTCTTGAGCTGACATTCAGCTTCTTCCCTACGATCTCTTTTCTGGAGCTCAAGCACAAAAGATTGCTTTTCAAGAGGGTATTCGTTCGCTTTTTATTCCTCAGTTACAGGAGTTTGTTGGAAAGCGTTCAGATTTTTTGCCTTTTGCTTTAGATCCTGCTGTAATGTATGGATTGACAGGTTTGGAAGCTTGATTTGATGGATTGTATGCTGCTTTTTTGGCTTTCCATCCAAGGATTCATAATGCGGCTTTTGGTTTTTGAATCGCTGATGCTTCACTACTTTATGATCAAAATTTGATTTTGGCTCAGCAGTTGCAGGATTTTGTGCAGTTTAATGATGTGGGGGCTTTTCAGCAATGGGTGGCTATGCATAGTAATATGTCAAATTTTCAGCAGAAGTTGCTTGGTAGTGTGCAAACTAGCTCCAAACTTTGTTTGCAGGAACCTATCGCTTGTCTTTTACAGAAGCAGCTTTTGGGAGTTGGGCGAGGATTTGCTTCAGATTTTTCTCTTGCTTTGAAAGAGCAATTGATAAGTTATTTTAGTCCTTATCAGTATGTTGGTTTGCCCGTGAGGCTCTATGGTTTTGTTGTTTTGCCTGGAGCGAATCGTGTTTTGGCAGATCAGTTTTTATTGGAATACATGGAAGGAGCTTTTCAGACTTCAGGTTCTTTCTTGGGTTTAGGAATGATTCCTGTTTTTCAAAATCAGTTTGCTCAATTTTGTTGAGCTGATGCTTGTTCACTTTCTCAAGAACTTGTAATTTTTGAAAATGGTCCTGCAAAGATTGAGAAATTCCTTAATGATAAGCTGCTTTGGAAAGTGATAGAAAAAAAAGTTCAACCAGACTTGTATTTGAAAAATGCTTCCTTATAGTGATTTTGTTTTATATTAGTATATTAAAAAATTATGTTAGAAGAATTTTCAGCTTTTCTTGCGGAATATAATGTCGTTGGAATGGCAGTTGGGCTTTTGGTTGCCGTGAAAGTAGGAGATTTGGTAAAGTCGTTTGTAGAAGATGTGGTGACTCCACTCTTTTTCACACCTCTTTTCAAAAAATTGAGGATCAATAAGCTTGAGGAGCTTTCTTGGAATGGGGTACTTTATGGGAAAGCCCTTGCGAGATTGATTGACTTTTTGATCACCGCATTCTTGGTTTTCCTCGTGATTAAGTACTTTGGGGTAGTGAAGAAGTAGTTTAGAATTAAGAATTTTTGCAAAAAAAGAGGAAAAAATCAGATTTTTTATTTTGTTTAGTAGATAGAACAATGGATTTAGGAAAAATGGGAGAACTTAAAAAAATGTACGATAAGTACAAGGAACTTCAAAAAGCGCTCAAAAACCTCGTGATTAGAGCCAAAGAAGGAGAATTTACGGATGAAAATGGGGAAAAAGCAAGTAGTATCGTGATTGATATGACGGGAGAAATGAAAATCAGAGATTTCAAAGTCAATGAGCTTGCTTTGCTTGATCCAAATAAAAAAGAGCAGCTTGAAGAATTAGTCGTAAAAGCTTTTCAAAAGGCTCAGAATAAGGCTCAAGAAGTTGCAGCGGAGAAGACAAAAGATATCCTTGGTTTTGATCCAAGTAACCTTGCAGGAATGCTTGGTGGAGGAAATGGAGCAGGGATTCCAAATATTCCTGGATTGTCATAGTTGTTTTTATTCTTTTGGAAAAGGCATTTCACTCTTTGTGGTGAGATGTTTTTTATTTTTGTACAAAAATTTATAAAGGAGATTGTCTCTCTTTGTCTAGGTTGACAGTGTTATCTTGATATAATTCTCTTATTGATTGTCCTTATCTTCCAAGATTACTAGCAAAAGCGTTGAAAAAGCAGACAAAAATCATATAGTGGATGCAAGTTTTTTTACTTTTTGTCGTACCTATGGTTTTTGGCTTATTGATAAGCATTCTTTTGGGACTTATTTTCGGATCTTTTGGGTCAGTCCTTCTTTCTAGGTGGGGAGAGAGTGAAAGTCTTGCTCAGGCGAGTTCTATTCTTTGGGGAAGGTCAGAATGTCCCCATTGTAAGAAGAGATTGCAAGCTTGGGATTTGGTTCCATTGTTGAGTTTTTTTCTCCAGAAAGGGAGGTGTCGTTATTGTCATAAAAAGATTTCTTGGCTCTATCCGATTTTGGAGTTAGGGTCAGCTTTGATTTTTGCTCGGGTATGGCGAGGTTTTGCTGAGCAAGGTTTAGGCATGGTTGCGTTTTGGACGACGAGTGGTTGGATGCTATGGCTGATGCTCGTTTATGATGTACTACGATATGAGGTGCATCTTCCGCTTTTGATTGCTCTGAATCTCGTGCTCTTTCTTGCGATGGCGATTGGCTTATTTCCGTGGGGAAGTCTTTGGGGAGCTCTGATTTTTTTTGTTTTTTTCTTTGTGTTGTATTGGTTTGCAAGATGGTGGGTAGAGATCAGGTATCAGGTACAGGAAGAAGGGATTGGAATGGGGGATGTCTTGATGGCTCCTTATCTTGGAGCTTTGCTCTTTGCTGGTTTACCTTTGGAATTTGGGGCTTTGGATAGAACTTTGGCGATTTTGTATTTCTTTGTCTTGAGCGGAGTGATTGGCTTGCTTTGGTATCTTGTGCAGAATAGATTTTATGGAAAGAAGGCAAAATTTCTCAAATCCAATCTTGCAGAGCAGTCTTTGCCTTTCGTCCCTGCAATGATTGTAGCAGTTGTACTGATCCTTGTTTTTCAAGATGCTTTATTTTGATTGATTGTTTTCTAAATGCAAGAGATAACTCAAAGTGTACGGGAGGTCGGGCATGTCGGTGCTGTAAAAGCTTCTGTTTCCAACTCCCCTGCTCCTCAATCAAAGAAATTATTCCCTTTCAGGATGTGGATCTTTCTTTTCTTGGCGATTTTGACCTATGGCTTCTTTCTCTTTTTTCTTTTTTGGAAGGAAAGGTTGCTCTTGTCAGCGGGGCTTTTTTGTGTGTTTTTTATTGAGTTGATGTTTCTCTCTATTGATCTAAGAGCAGTCAAAAAAAGATGGCTTTGGCTTCGGTTGTTTCTTCTTGGTGCGGTGCTTTGGCTCTTTATTCCGAATCCTGTTTGGCAGCTGGTCGTGGCGATGTGGATTTCGCTCTTTGCGGTCTGATTTTTGATTCCTTATTTGAGGAGCTATTTCTCAAATGTAAGGGAAATTACTTGGTTGACTTATTTTACGAGTGGAGGCTATCTCTTTACCCTGATGACGACGATTCTTTTTGGTTTTGCGACGCTTGGGCTCAATAGTAAGTTTCCTTTTGACTGTCAGCAGATTGGCGGGCGAACGGAGAAACTTATTCAGACTTCTACGAATCCTTTTCAATGGCAGTTTTGAGCTGGAGAAGAACAAAATCTGATCTTGATTTCCGGTGAGCTTGCTCCTCAAGAGGAAGATTCAGCTCTCAGTATGGTTTGGAAAAGTCTGAAAACTAATGTCCGAGAGGGTTTCCTTACCACCCAAAAGACGATCAATACCAAAGTTTGCGAGGCGATTGTTGGGCAGCTCAAGGCCGTATATCAAAACCCTGTTTTTCAGATTGGGGTCGTCTTTGGTCTGTATCTACTCCTCTATGGGGTGATTAGGTTATTGGTATGGATTATTACGATTGTGAGTTATGTATTGTTTTGGTTGATGAGACTTTTTGGTGCTTATCGTATAGAGAAGCGTTTGGTTGAGGTGGAAGAAGTAGCGTAATTTTATATTTTAGATGTTTATGTATGATGATAAAAAAATGGGGGACTTCCTCTTTCTCATTAAAAATGTTGATAACTACAGGATTTTCTTTGTTACTTGTGGTTAAGGTTTTTTTGGTGGCTATTGTCTATTCTTATGTTTTTGTTCAGATGGAATTTTGAACACTCTTATACTATTTCTTTACTTTGATTCAGTCAGATTTCCTTATTTTAGGTATTCTTCTTTTGTTCGTCCGAGGTAGAGAAAAATCGAAACTTCCTCCATTGAAGTGGTTTTTTCTTTTCTGGATTCTTTTACTTTTTGTTCTTTATTTTGCTGATTTGCTTGTTATCTATTTTTTTCAGCAAAGATTGAGTTTTGAGTCAGGTGCGAGTTTTCTTAGTTCTTGATTTGCGATACTTTTTCTTTATGCTATGATTTTCTGCCTTCTTTTTGTTGCTTTTCTTTTTAGTGTTTTGCTTATTACGAGATTTTTTGTTCCTTCCTTTTCTCATTCAACTTTCTCCTTTTTGATGCTTGGAAGTTTTCTTTTTTATGCTATTCCTTTTCCTCAGCCTCGTTTTCTTGGAGTAGAACTCCCTGAAAAAAATATTCTTGATACACTTGCGAGGGTTTCTTATGATATCTCCCTTGAAAGTTATCGTTCGATATCTGAAGATCAGACTCAGAAACTTTTGCCTTTTTCTCAACAAGAACTTGAAAGTTTGGTTAAAAAAAAGCAATTTTGGTTTGAGATGGCAAAGGAGCAACCCGAAAAGATTTTTCAGACATTTAAGCATTCTTCTCTTAAAAAATCTACTGATGAATATGGAAACTCTTACGTTTTTGAAGTACTTTCAGCTGCGATTCAAGAAGAGCCAGAATTAGCTTTTCGTTATCTTGATCTTTTGGAGGAATGGCGTGAGGCAGAAAGGGGTGCTGTTATCAAACCTCTTTTACAACTTGCAATCAAGAAAAATCCAGAGCTAGCATTTCAGTATTTGTCAAAGTATCAGCATCTTGTTGAATGAAATGAGAAAATTGCTAAATCACTTCTTAATTATGCTGTTCAACATTATCAAGATATCTTTACTTTTGAGGATCTTTTTCATGAGGTAGAGGGAAGAAAGAACAAAAAAAATCTGATTTTAGTCTTTTTAGAGTCTGCTTCTTCGGTAGATTCTCAGAAATTTGGAGCACTGAATAATAGGATGCCTTTGACAGATAAGGTCAGTGATGCAGGGCGCTCTTATTTACAAATGCATGCTAATGGTATGTCTTCAGATATGGGGCATGTTGCCACACTGCTTGGTGTAGAGCCTGTTGTTTTTGGCTATGCAACAGGGACGAGGTATGAGAATTATGTCGGCTATGTCAAACCTCTTGCTCATTTTTTCAATCAGTTGGGGTATTATACAAGTTTTCTTAGTTCGGCGAGTCTTAATTTTCTTCATCAGAAAACTTTTTTGGAGTATGTAGGTTATCAGGAAATTATCGGTGAAGAAGCTTTTGTAGATAAAAAAAAGTATACCTTTAATGCTGCTCCTGATGGAGATCTTTATGACAAGGCAATTGAATTTGTTAAAGCTCAAACTTCTCCTTTTTTTCTTACCCTTCAGACGATTTCTTCACATACTCCTTATAATACTCCTTATGGACGTACTGCTGAGGCGATGTATCGCTATGAAGATGAAACCTTTTCTCAATTTTATGAGGACCTGAAGGCGACAGGCTTCTTTGAAAATGGACTTCTGGTTGTGATTGGTGATCATCGTAAAATGACTCCTCTTGAAGATGAAGAGTTTGAGAAACGAGGAACAACCGCTTCTTCAAAGATTATGGCTTTTATTATTGGGAAGGGTGTTCAGCCTGGTGAGCTTGATCATCAGCTTTATCAGCAGACAGATCTTTTCTATTCTCTTTTGAGTGAGTTTGGAGAGGAAAATGTCAAAGTATGGAATCAGTATAATGATCTTTTCACTCAGCAAGTGAATAGGAATTGGACAGTAAAGCATTGGTATGACAAAGGAAAAGTTAATATTGCTAATGAACTCGGAAATGCAGGTTATATTGATCTTAATCGTATGGAAGTTGTAGATGGAGAGGTTTTTTTCCCGAATAAGGATGAGATTCTGAATTATCTCCAACTCTCTATTGATTTTCAAAAGAAAGAATATCAAAAGAAGGGGGCTTTCTTATCTGGTATGCTGGAAGATGGTATCTATCTCATTTCTCATAGAGGAGTTTCTACTTATGCGGCTGAAAACTCTCTTAATGCCTTTAAGGCTGCGTATGATGCTCATGCCAATGGTTTGGAATTTGATGTGACGAGTACTAAAGATGGAAAGCTTATTGTCTATCATGGTCCTAAGGTTTCTCCTCATACGACTTGTAGGACAGAATCAAGGGATGTTTGTCAAATGACCTGGGAAGAATTACAAGCATGTCGTTTTAGGGATGGGCAGAAGATTTTGACATTAGAAGAAATGCTTCCTGAGGTAAAAAATTGGTTTCCTTTTCTTTTCTTAGATTTTAAGGTTGCAGAGCATCCTGAATGTCAGCAATCAGTTGAAACTCTGCTTGAACAGGCTTTGTTATTTATCAAAAAACATAAGATGGAAGCGAAGGTTATCTTCTCTTCATATGATAAGGACTTGACTAAACTGCTTTCTAAAAGATGAGATTTTGCGACAGCTTTAGATACTTATGATCCTAAAGATCAAGAACAGCTTTCGGGGAGTTATTTTTCTTATTTTATGACTCCCGCAGATAATTTTTCGGATACCCTTGTGGCTAGGCTTGTTAAACAGGGAGTAGAACCAGTTGCTTATGTTGTCAATGATATAAAGTATGCTAAAAAGCTGAAAGCTATGGGGGTTCGTTTTTTGATGACTGATAATTTGTCTCTTTTGAGAAAAAGCTTAGTGCCATAGTTGTTTTTTCTTATTGTCAATCTTTCTTTTTTCAAAAGCCTCTTGCAAAGTTTACGCCTTTTCCCTATACTCACTTTTCAGTGAAGAATCTAGAACTTAGAATCAATCATAAATTGTTAATTGCTTCTTGTTAATTATTTTAGTTTAGGACTGCAGACCGATGAAAATAGGACTTATTGGTGCGACAAATGCTGGGAAATCTACCCTTTTTAATCGCTTGATTGGGCAGTTTAGGGCCATTGTAACGGATATTCACGGAACGACCACCGATATTATTGTGCATCAGATGGAGGTAGATGGACTTGGGAAGCTGACTTTTTTTGATAGTCCAGGTTTGCTAGATTTCTCTGATGAGTTGCCTTTTATTGAAAAAATTGTCAAAGAGTCAGATTTATTGCTTTTTGTGATTGATGATACGGTAGGAGTTTCGGCAAAGGATGAGCATATTCTTTCTTTGATTATGGAAAATGACAAAAGGAATCAGACTTTTTTGGTTGTGAATAAGCTGGATGTGAAATGGAAGGTCAATGAGCTGGATTTAGCGATCAGTGATTACTATAGTCTTGGACTGGAAAAAGTGATAGGGATTAGTGCCAAGAAAGAAAGAAATCTGACTGAGCTTGAGGATGTGATTACGGATTATGCAAGGACTCGGAAAACCGATCATCCTGAAACTCAAGAGCCAGAACTCGCTCAACACAAAGGAATCGGGATCGCCATCGTTGGGAAACCAAACTCTGGGAAATCTACTTTACTCAATACTTTAGTCGGAAAGGAACTTGCGAAAGTGGAAGATAAGCTCGGAACGACAAGGGATTATCTGGTTTGAGAGTTTAAATCTCAAGGAAAATGGTACACGGTTTATGATACTGCAGGGATTAGGAAGAAAGGGAAAACCCATGGAATAGAAAAAATCGCTTATGATAAAACAGCGAAAATGCTGGAATTTACGAGACCAGTCGTGATTTTTCTTGTGGATTGCACCCAGGGAATTACGCATAGAGATATGACACTTTTGCAGGAGATTGCGCAGCTTGGTTTGCCGATGATTTTTGCACTCAATAAGTCCGATCTTGTAGAGAAAAAAGCGATTGATGCGATGATTAAGGGGGCTCAGACCTATCTAGATTTCGCGAAACATATTCCGATTGTTCCGATTTCAGCTCTTCAGGGCGAGGGACTTGGAAATCTGCTCAAGATGGTCTCTTTGCTTCAAAAAGAAAACCAGAAAAGAATCTGAACCACTGAGCTCAATCGTGTGCTTTCACAGGAGCAAATCCAAAAACCGGCTCGTTTCACCAAAAATAGGGTTTGTAAAATCATGTATGCAACTCAAATTGAAGTAGATGCTCCGACTTTTATGATTTTCGTTAACCATAAAGCGAGAGCGAATTTCTCGTTCAAAAAATGGATTGAAAATGTCTTGAGGAGGAATTTTGGCTTTATTGGGGTGCCGCTCGTGATTAAATTTCGTGAAAGAGGTGAAGGGAAAGAGGATCGTCCAATGCCAGGAGTTTCCCTGAAAACACTCAAAAAAGAGCAGGAAGCTCGCCAAGAGAAGATCAACAGAAATGCTGCGAAAATTTTGCAAAAAAGAAAGAGTAAGAAGGGGTAATAATTTAGAATGGAGGGTCTGGAATTTAGAATGTAAGGTATTATAGGGTGTTTTCACATTAAAGGCTGACTTGCTTATGAGTTCGGCTTTTTATTCTTGGAAAGATTTGGATATTTGATTTATGTTGAGTTGTTATTCTTGCTTCTTTTTTTTATGGATGATGAAGCGAAAAAAATTTACCCTTGAAAAAGAGGAGAGGATTCTTATTTTCTATTTTGGTATTTGTTTTATGATGTTATGTCTTAGGAGATGGATTCAAATATTTTTCTTACGGTTTTATGATTAGCTATAATGGCCTTTCAGGGAACTGCTATTGCTATTTGTTTTGGGCGAACTACAGCTCCAAAATGGTTAAAAATTGTCTCATGAATTGCTTGAATTTTTTTGCTTTTGGCTGTAATAGGTCTATCCTCAGAAAGATAAGTATTGATAAAGCTAAAGGATATTTGTATTTTTTTGTCTTATTTCTGCGCTTATTCCATTTTCTTTTTTACTGTAAAAAATACTCTTGAAATTAATAAGTAAATTACTATAAAGGTACCTGTTCTACTTTTCTTGGGGGTAGAAAGTATCTATGAGTAGATGGAAGAGAAGTGTGTTTGCTTTAGTAAACATAGAATGCCAAGGTAGCTCAGTGGTAGAGCAGAGGCCTGAAAAGCCTTGTGTCGGCAGTTCGATTCTGCCTCTTGGCACCACTAAGAATATTGTAAAGAGAAAAGAATGGGCGTGTAGCTCAGGCGGTTAGAGCGCACCTCTGATAAGGGTGAGGTCGGTGGTTCGAGTCCACCCACGCCCACCATTCTTTCTCGGGAATTAGCTCAGATGGCTAGAGCGCTTGGTTTGGGACCAAGAGGTCGCGAGTTCGAGTCCCGCATTCCCGAGGTTAAAAAGATTGCTAATTCAGAAAATAAAAAAGTTCTCTGGGTATATTGCCTTACTGGGTTTGGTTAAATATCTGGAGAGTGGTTTTGAAACAGGGTTGGTGGCTTACTATGTTGTAGTAGGATCTGCCAAATGATCAAGATCAACTTTTTTTTTGAAAATCGCTTGCAATCGTAAAGGAAATTGTTATATAGTTTAGTTATGTTTAACTTTTAGTTTATTAAACAGTATTACTATGGCTACTAAACCACACGTAAATGTTGGAACTATTGGTCACGTTGATCACGGTAAGACAACATTGACTGCTGCTCTTACAGCTGTTGCTGCTACAAAAGGGTATGCTGATTTTACAGCGTATGATCAGATTGATAACGCTCCAGAAGAGAAGGCAAGAGGTATTACTATTGCTTCTAGACATGTAGAGTATGAAACTGACAACAGACACTATGCTCATATTGATTGTCCGGGGCATGCTGATTATGTAAAGAATATGATCGTAGGTGCTGCTCAGATGGATGGAGCTATTCTTCTTTGTTCTGCTGTTGATGGACCTATGCCTCAGACAAGAGAACATATTCTTTTGGCTAAACAAGTTAATGTTCCAAAGATTGTTGTTTTCTTGAATAAATGTGATATGGTAGATGATCCTGATATGATTGATCTTGTAGAAGAAGAAATCAGAGAGATTCTTAAGAAGAATGGTTTTGATGATAATTGTCCTATTATTAGAGGATCAGCTTTGAAGGCTGTTGAAAATCCAAATGATGAGGCTGCTGCAAAACCTATTTGGGAACTTTTTGATGCGTTGGATTCTTATATTCCAGTTCCTGAAAGAGATAATGATAAGCCTTTCTTGATGCCAGTTGAAGATGTATTCTCTATTAAAGGTAGAGGAACTGTAGCAACAGGTAGAATTGAAAGAGGTATTGTAAAAATGAATGATGAACTTGAGCTTCTTGGTCTTGGTGCTGATCCTTTGAAGACTGTGGTTACTGGTATTGAAATGTTCCACAAAGCTTGGGATCAAGCAGAGTCTGGTATGAATGTTGGACTTTTGCTTAGAGGTGTAGATAAAGATGCTATTGAAAGAGGTCAGGTGCTTTGTAAGCCAGGTACTGTAAAAACTTACAAGAAGTTTGAAGCAGAGGTATATGTGCTTAAAAAGGAAGAAGGTGGAAGACATACTCCATTTATGAGTGGATATAGACCTCAGTTCTTTATGAGAACTACTGATGTTACTGGTAATATTGAACTTGCTCCTGGTGTAGAAATGATTATGCCTGGTGATAACGCAAAGATTATTGTTGAACTTATCTATCCAGTTGCTATGGAAGAAGGTTTGAGATTTGCGATTAGAGAAGGAGGTAGAACTGTTGGTGCTGGAGTAGTTACAAAAGTGCTTGAATAATTTACCATAGAAAACATAAGACAGACCTTGGAATAGGTTGAATGAAGTTCTGAGGTCTGTTTTCTTATATTTATTTTTGCTATCAGAGGATATATGTCAGCTGTAAAAAAAGATCAGACTCCAAAATTAAGAATTAAGTTGAAGAGCTATGATGTGAGAATGTTGGAAGCTTCTGTTTCTAAGGTAGTAGGACTTTTGGTAAAATCAGGTGCTCAGATTAAGGGGCCGATTCCTTTGCCAAAAAAGAGAAAGGTATATACCGTATTGAGATCAAACTTTAAGTTTAAGAAATCAAGAGAACAGTTTGAGAGGATTTCTTACACGAGAGTAGTAGATGTTGTAGAAACTGGAGGAAAGACAATGGAATACCTTCAGAATCTCTCTATTCCTGTAGGAGTGCTTGTAGATGTTAAGGTTTTCTAAATTTAGGGAATTATAAAATACGAATTACGGATTGTGGATATAAAATCTATTCGTAATTGGTAATTTGTGCTTTGTTTTAATTGATCAGAATTTGTGATTATGGCAAATAAAGGAGGAATTGTTGTGGTAAAACAAGAGATGACCAAGATGTGGTTTGATGATAAATTTGTTGCTGTGACTCTTGTAAAGGTGCTTCCACAAGAAATTGTAAGATATAAGACGCAGGAAAAAGATGGATATACTGCTGCGGTTGTTGGGGTAGAAAAGAAAGAACTCAACAAAGAAAAAGGGCAGAAACTTGCTTATGCTATGGTGACTGAATTTCCTGTAGATGAGGCTTTCGTGGGTGCTCATGAAGCTGGTAATGCTTTGACGGCAGCTCTTTTTGAAGGGGTGATTTCTATCGCTGTGACTGGAATGAGTAAAGGAAAGGGGTATCAAGGGCTTGTGAAGAGATGTAATGTGAAAGGTGGTCCTGCTACTCATGGACATAAATTTACAAGAGCTGGAGGTTCTAAAGGTAATAGAAAACCAAGAAGAACCATGAAAGGACATCCTCATGCAGGACATATGGGATCAGAACAGCTTACCCTCAAGAGAATTCCACTTTTGAATATGCTTGAAAAAGATGGTGAAAGCTATTTGATCGTGAAGGGGTCTTTGCCAGGGGCGAGAAATGGAAAGTTGAAGTTTTTTGTAGAATAATTTTTATGACCTTATAGATAATTGAAAGATGGTGTATGCTGTTGATGTATATGATAAGCAGGGAAAACTTACTTCAAAGTTTGAACTCAATCCTGCAATCTTTGCTGATGAAAATGTAAATCCTTCTTTGATTCATGAATACTTTCTTTTGCAGACAGCAAATGCTCGTAATGTGATTGCTTCTACAAAGACAAGAGCTGAGGTTTCTGGGTCTGGAAGAAAACTTTACAAGCAGAAAGGAACAGGAAATGCAAGAGTAGGTGATAAGAATTCTCCTATCAGAAGGCATGGAGGTGTAGCTTTCGGTCCTAGTTCAGAGAGAAACTTTGAAAAGACGATGACTAAAAAGGCAAGAAAGCTGGCTCTTAATGGACTTTTGACAATGAAAGTAAAAGAAGGAGTGATTTCAGGTTTGGATCTTGATACAATGGAACCGAATACTAAAGCTGCATTGAGTTTGCTTGCTGCGATGGGAAATGCAGGAAAAAGAGTGCTTCTTGTTCTTGATAAGAAAGAGGAAGGGGTTGTAAAGTCTTTTAGAAATATTGAAGGTTTAAAATATCTTTTAGTAGACTATCTCAATCCGTATGATCTCATGCATGCTGATGCTATCATCTTTTTGAAGCCAGCACTTGAATTTGTAAATCAGGCTTAAGTTTATTATTTATGTTTTGTTTAGGACATTATGACATTCAAAGAGAAATTGCAGAGAAGGGCAAGAAAAAGTGTTGCACAAAAGGCACTTACTAAGTTTAGTCCTTATGATATTATTTTGGCTCCTGTGTTGACTGAGAAGTCTTATAAGCAGCAGGAAGTTGCAAATAAATATGTCTTTAAGGTGCATAGTGATGCCAATAAAAATGATATTGATGCTGCAATTCAATATCTTTACAAAGTGACTCCACTCAAGATTAATGTGGTAAATACTGCATTCAAGGGAAGAGAGAGAAGAAAACTTGTAAAGAGAGCTTTCAAAAAGGCAATCGTAACCTTGGGAGAAAAGGAAAAGATTGATTTTGCGGTGTAGGATGTTGTTTTTCTTTAGTTATTGTAATGTTTTGTTCAGATGGCTGTAAAAAAATATAAACCGTATACCCCTTCTAGGAGATTTATGATTGGTTATGATTTCTCAGAACTTAGCAAAAAAAGACCTGAAAAATCTCTTACCAAGACGATTGGAAGAACAGGAGGAAGAAATAATCAGTGAAGAATTACTTCAAGGTTTATGGCTGGAGGTCACAAAAGACTTTATAGAATCGTAGACTTTAAAGGTTATACTAAGCTTGATATTCCTGCAAAGGTTGCTGCGGTAGAGTATGATCCCTATAGAACTGCAAGAATTGCTCTTCTCAACTATGTTGATGGTGAAAAGAGATATGTGCTTGCATGGAAAGGTGCTGCAGTTGGACAGGTGGTAGTGAATGGAGGTAAAGGAGAAATTGCTCCAGGAAATAGAAGGCAGCTTAAAGATATTCCAGAAGGAATGAGTGTATTTAATCTTGAAGTTACTCCTTTCTCAGAAGGAAAGCTGATCAAGTCTGCAGGTGGTTTTGCTACTTTAGCAGGTAGAGATGAGGCTTTGAAGGTTGTGTTTATCAAAATGCCTTCAGGAGAAGTAAGAAAGTTTAATGAAAACTGCTGGGCGACTATCGGTGAAGTATCAAATGCTGATCATAAAAATGTGGTGATTGGTAAGGCTGGAAGACAAAGATGGCTCGGTAGAAAACCAAGAGTTCTTGGAAAGAATATGAACCCAGTAGATCATCCACTTGGAGGTGGAGAAGCTCACTCTCCTATTGGTTCCAAGAGAGGTCCTAAATCCTTTAGTGGAAAGTTGGTTTCTGCAGGAATGAAAACCAGAAAGGGAAAGAAATGGTCAGATAAATTTATTGTTTCAAAGAGAAAATAACCTTTCGTTTACACTTCAGTTTTATTTAGATATGTATTGTTAAATGGCTAGATCTCTGAAAAAAGGTTTCTATGTGAATGAGAAATTGATGAATAAGGTTTTGAAAATGAATGAAACCTGAGATAAGAAAGTGATTAAAGTTTGGGATAGGGCTTGTCATATTGTTCCTGAGTTTATCGGGTATACCTTCGCTGTGCATAATGGAAAACAATTTGTAAGTGTGTATGTGACTGAAGATATGTTGGGACACAGATTGGGAGAGTTTGTCCCTACAAGAACCTTTAGAGGACATCCGTTCTAAGGTTTGCCTACTGAAGTCGGATTCAGTATTAAAACTATTTACTTTACTTGTGTAAAATTGTATTGTTATGAGTAATCAGGTGACAGCAACATTAAGATATGCACTCCTTTCTGATAAGAAACTCAATCTTATCGCTGATCTTGTAAGAGGAAAGAAGGTGGTAAAAGCATTAGATATGCTTGAATTTATGCCTAAAAAGGGTGCAAGAGTGCTTCATAAGCTTATTAAGTCTGCTGCAGCAAATGCGGTAAATAATAATAAGCTTCCGCTTGAAAATCTTTTCGTAGAGAGGATTGAGGTGGGAAGAGGTCCTAAAATCAAGAGGGTAAGATTTGTTTCAAGATCAAGGATCAGCCACTATGAGAAATATAGAGCATATGTAAAAGTTGTTTTAAATACTAAGTAGTTTGTGAGTATGTGACAAAAGGTAAATCCAGTTGGAATGAGAGTTGGGATTATGAAATCACGACCAGCGGAATGGTTTGCAAAAACAAGAAGATTGGGTGCGGACTTTTTCGTAGAAGATATTCAGATTAGAAACTTTGTAGAAAAACAGCTTGCAAGATCTGGTGTTGCAAAAGTAGTTATTAGAAAAACTCTCAAAGAAGGTGAAATTATTATCTTTGCTTCAAAAGTTGGAGTATTGATGGGAAAAAATGGTGAGAGAATCAAGAAACTTGAAGAGGATTTGAGCAAGAAGTTTGGGAAGCCTTTCAAGGTAAATGTAAAAGAGGTAAGAACTCCTGAGCTTTCAGCAAAGATTATGGCTGAATATATTGCTTCTCAGCTTGAAGCGAGAATGCCTTACAGAAAAGTAGTAAAGAATGTGCTTGCTAAGGTAATGGAAAAAGGAGCAAATGGAATTAAAATTCAGATTGGAGGAAGACTTGGAGGTGCAGATATCGCAAGAAGTGAGAAATTTATTGATGGTAGAGTATCTCTTCAGACTTTCAGATCAGATATTGATTATCACTACATGCAGGCAATGACGAAGTATGGAGTGCTTGGTATCAAAGTATGGATTGAAAAAGGAGTGATTCCTTCTGCAAAGAAAAAAGGAAAGAAAACTCTGAATTTAGATTAGTTTGTTATGGGATTCAGATTTCGTTTTTAATTGATCAGTTGTTATTATCATGTTGTTGACTCCAAAGAAATGGAAATATAGAAAGCAGATTGTTCCTTCTCTTAAAGGAAAAAGTGCCAGAGGAACTACAGTTTCTTTCTGAGAATATGGTCTTAAGGCAATAACCAGTGGTTATGTAACCAATAAGCAATTGGAAGCAGCCAGAAAGGTAATTGTAAGACATACCAGAAAGGTTGGTCAGCTTTGGATGAGAGTGTTTCCTGATACTCCAATTACCAAAAAAGGACTTGAAATGCCGATGGGATCTGGAAAGGGGGATGTAGATATTTATGCAGCTCCAGTAAGAAAGGGAAAAATTCTTTTTGAGCTTTCAGGGCTTTCTAGAGAATTGGCACAAGAAGTGATTATTAGTGCTTCAAAGAAATTGCCAATTAAAGCGAGATTTGTAGCGAAAGGTGAAATTAAGTAATTGTATTTTATACCTCTAAAAACATTGTTGTAATGAAAGGGACTGGTTTATTTATGAAAGAGCTTGCTGGAAAGAGTGTAAAGGAATTGGTAGCTATGAGAAAACAGGCTAAGCATGAACTTTTTGAACTCAGAATGAAAAACAGTGTAAGGGCTCTCAAAGAAACCCATAAGATAGGAGATCTTAGAGTAAGAATTGCTAGGATCAATACCGTTTTACACTCTAAAGTGAATGCATAATGACAATTATTGGTGAAAAGAATATCAAAGAACTCATTGGTGAGGTGGTAAGTGATAAAATGGATCAGACTTGTGTTGTTTTGGTAAAGTCTGTAAAAATGCACCCTATCTACAAGAAGAGATTCGTTGTGAGAAAAAAGTATTATGCTCACAATGCAGAGAATAAAGCTGTTCTCGGAGATAAGGTAAAGTTGAGATTGGTACAGCCAATTTCTAGACTCAAGAGGTGGAATATTATTGAAATCTTATAGTTTTAATTCGTTTTAGTTTTGAACGATGTTGCAACAAGAATCGTTGGTTGTGGTTGCTGATAACACCCAAGCAAAGAAAGCAAAAATTATCAGAGTATTAAAAGGATCATCTGGAAGAACTGCGAGAGTAGGTGATAGAGTGGTGGTAGCAATTAAAGAAGCCGCTCCTGCTGCATCTGTGAAGAAAGGGCAGGTAGTTCAAGCAGTTGTTGTGAGAACCAAAAAAGAAATCGCAAGAAAAGATGGATCTTATATTAGATTTGCTGATAATGCTGTCGTGCTTTTGACAAAAGATGCAAAAGGAAATATGAATCCTATCGGTAAGAGAGTTTTCGGTCCAGTTGCAAGAGAGCTTAGAGAAAACTATAGACCAATTACTAATATGGCGGAAGAAGTATTGTAATTGAATTTAGGAACTTTATTTGTAATGAGATGTACTAATGAAAAAATTGAGAAAAGGCGATCCTGTTATCGTTATTGCTGGGAAAGCAAAGGGAAGTATTTCTGTTATTGAAGCTCTTGATGGTGATATGGTGGTGGTAAAGGATGTTAATGTAGTAAAAAAGGCTGTTAAGGGGCAGGGATTTGTAAAAAAGACTTTGCCAATTCATGTTTCTAATGTAGCTTACTACCTTGCCGATCAAAAGAAGGCAACTAAAATTGGAGTAGAGCTTACCAAAGAAGGAAAGAAGGTAAGAAAGGCTAAGGTAACGGGAAAAATTATTGATTAGTTGTTTTAAATATTTTTGATGGTTTAGTTATGAAAAAATCTGAGTTGTTTGCAAAGCTTAAGGATCATTTGAACCTTAAAAACATCAATCAGGCTCCTAAGGTGGATAAAGTGATTGTTGCTATGGGGATTGGATCTTTGGTAACAAGAAAAGGACATAAAGATTTTGAAGAATTTGAAAAAAATCTGATCAGAATTACCGGTCAGAAACCAGTATTGGTAAAATCTAAGAAGGCAATTTCAAACTTCAAACTCAGAGAAGGAATGCCAGTAATGTTGAAAGTAACTTTGAGAGGAGAAAGAGCTTATGATTTCTTAGATAGATTTTGTAAGTTAGTGCTTCCAAGAGTGAGAGACTTTAGTGGAATTTCAAAGAAAAACTTTGATCCGAAAGGAAATCTCAATATTGGGCTTCAGAATTATAATATCTTTCCTGAACTTGGAGTAGATGATGTGACTCTTCCAATGGGGCTTCAGCTTACTGTTGTAAGTACAGCAGGAACTCCAGAAGGAACGCAAGCATTACTTCAGGAGGTAGGATTTATCTTCAAATAATATGGTATTTATCTTTATTGTGAAATAACCAATGGCAAGAACAGCATTAAAAGCTAAACAATGAAAAATGTTTGAAAAGAGGTTTGTGAAAGGGGAAAATCTTGAACAGCCTACAAAATATTATAATAGATGTAGACTTTGTGGAAGATCTAAGGCGTATATTAGAGATTTTTGAATTTGTAGGGTATGTCTCAGAAGATATGCGAGAGAAGGCTTGATTATGGGACTTAGAAAAGCAAGTTGGTAATTGTTTAATTTTATTTTATGAATCGTATCACTAAGATGAGTTATGTTAATGCACCAGTTCACGATTTGTTAATCAGGATCAAGAATGCATATATGGCGAGAAAGACAACGGTAGATGGAGTGGTTTTCTCAAAGTTTAAGGTAAATGTTCTTGAGCTTTTGAAGCAATATGGGTTTGTGAAAGATTTTGAAGTGCAAGAAATGAAGGGAAAGAAATTTATTACTCTTCAGTTAAAAAGGGTAGTAGATCCTGTAAATGATATTCCTTCTGTGAAATTTTTCTCTAAACCATCTAGACCTTGGTATGTAGGATATAAGGATTTAAAAACAGTTGCTGGTGGAAAGGGACTTGGAATTATCTCAACCAATCAAGGGCTTTTGCCGGTGCATGTTGCTAAAGCAAAAAAGCTTGGTGGGGAATTGATTGCAGAAATCTATTAGTCTTTGTGCTATATTGTGCTTTACTATTTAAGTTGCTATCTAAATGTCAAAAATTGGTAAGAAGCCTCTTGTAATCCCTCAAGGAGTAGAAGTAGACTTGAAAGAAACTTCTGTGCAGGTGAAGGGACCAAAAGGAACTTTGAATCTTGATCTCCCTCACGGAGTTATTATTGAAAAAAATGAATCAGAATTAGTTTTTTCTGTCGCTGATGATCAGTACAAAAACCTTTGGGGACTTGTAAGGACATTGGTCGCAAATATGGTAGAAGGAGTGACTAATGGATATGAGAAGAAATTGCTCATTATTGGGGTTGGATATTCTGCGAAAGTAGAAGGAAATACTTTGGTGCTTTCTCTTGGATTTGCTCATAAAGTGAACTTCCCAATTCCTGCTGGAATTGAAATGAAGACTGAACAAGATCCAAAAGGAAATACTGTTGTATTCATCTCAGGAATCAGTAAAGAATTAGTTGGTGAAGTGGCTGCAAAGATCAGATCCTTCAAAAAACCTGAACCATACAAATGAAAGGGTATTAGATATTTTGATGAATTCGTGAAGATTAAGCCAGGTAAATCAGCTAAGAAATAGTGCGAGTCGCTTTTAGATTGTTATTTCAGGATAAAGATGAGTTATTTGAAGAATAAGCTCCAAGAGAAATTTAGAAAATATTTGAGAAGAAAGCATAAAGTAAATGCTAAAATTAAGGCTCAGCAGCCAGCATTTAGACTTTTGATTCAGAGGTCTAATCTCTATGTAAAAGCTCAAGTATTGAATGCAGAAGGAGGAGTGGTTGCGATGACTACTGATAAAGGAGCGACTGGAGCAACGAAGACTGAAAGAGCTGCAAGTGCTGGAGAAGCTTTCGCTGCTGTGCTCAAAGAGAAAGGAGTAGATGCGATCGCTTTTGATAGAAATGGATTCCTCTATCATGGTAGAATTAAAGCTTTTGCTGATGGATTAAGAAAAGGTGGAATTCAGTTTTAAGGAGTTCTTATGTTATTTATCTATATAATGTATGATGTCTATGAGACCAGAAAAAGAGAATAGAAGAGACACAAGGAGAGAAAAGCCAAAGAAGGAGTTTGAAGAGTTGCTTCTTGAGGTAAGAAGAGTAACCAGAGTAACTACTGGTGGAAGAAGACTTTCTTTCAGAGCAACGATTTTGGTGGGAAACAAGAAGGGAAAAATTGGACTTGGAATCTCTAAGGGAAATGATGTTGCGAGTGCTGTTCAAAAGGCATCTCATGAGGCTTATAAAAATCTCTTTGAAGTACCGTTGACCAAGAATGATACTGTTCCGTATCCTATCGCTTTGAAGTATAAGGCTTGTCTTGTAAAGCTTTTGCCTGCTTCAGAAGGTACGGGTCTTAAGGCTGGTTCTTCTATCAGATCGGTTTTGGAACTTGCAGGATATTCTAACATTCTTTCTAAGATGGTAGGATCTAATAATAAGCTTAATAACGCTTTGGCTACGATCAGAGCTTTATCAGCTTACAAGCATGCGGATTACTTTTCATCACTTAAGGTAGTAAAGGCTGAAGAAGCTGTTTCATCAGAAGAAAAAACTGAAGGAGTTGTAGAGTCTGCTCCAAAGAAAGTAGCTCCAAAAAAAGAAGCCATAAGTGAAGAAGTAGAAGCTCCAGCAAAGAAAGCGGTAGCAAAAAAGGCTCCTGCGAAAAAAGCAGCTCCAAAAAAGACTGCAAAGGAAGAATAATTGCTTTTAAATGCTTAAATGTGTTATGATAATGAAACTTCACAGCTTAGTGAGAAGTAAAGGACTTACTGACAAACTTGATAGAAGAGGAAGAGGAAACGCTTCAGGAAGAGGAAATACTTCAGGAAGAGGTGCTAATGGTCAGAAGTCAAGAAGTGGACATACTATGAAACCTTACTTTGAGGGAGGTCAGACTTCCATTGTTCAAAGAATGCCTAAGCATAGAGGGTTCAAGAGGTATTATAAATTGGTAACTCCTATCCAGACTGTAAATCTTGGTTCTCTTCAAAAGGATGAAAGAATTACTGATCTTGTTACTAAAGCTCTTCTTTGGGAGCTCGGGTATATTCGTTCAGCTGAACTTGCAGTGAAGGTGCTTGGGAATTGAGAACTTGAAAAGATATTGTCTTTTGAAGGAATTGAACACTACTCAGCTACTGCTCAAGCGAAAATTGAAAAGGCAGGCGGAAGCATTAAATAAGAACTTTTCTTGATGAAACGCGACCGAACTCGCGTTTTCTTTTTTATTGGCTTTTCTTGGGTTTCCATTGAAAAGTGTTGTCAAATCATTATCAATCAGCTATCTTTACCTTTATGTGTATATGTGCGATGAAAGCTCTCAAAACTTTTAACAAGAAATTCCGTGAAATTTTTGGAAACAAGAAAATCAGGAATAAAATTTTGTTTACCCTCGGAATGTTGGCGGTATATAGACTTTTGGTGTTTATTCCAGTACCGTTTGCTGATCTTTCTGTTTTAATGTCGCAAACTTTAAATGCTGGATCAGATTTTGGTTATTTTGTTATGCTTCTTGGTGGGGCTTTGGATCAGTTTGCTTTTATTGCAATTGGTATCTCTCCTTATATTACGGCATCAATTATTATGCAGCTGCTTGGAGTGGTGGTGCCTGCGGTTGAAGA
Source organism: uncultured bacterium (assembly GCA_963540355.1). GTDB lineage: Bacteria > Patescibacteriota > Gracilibacteria > Absconditabacterales > Absconditicoccaceae > HOT-345. Next base: position 94,676 of record CAUTND010000001.1, on the reverse strand, counting down.
ATTGACTGAACAAGGTGAGGTTGGACAAGCGAAAATTAATCAGTATACGAGATATCTTACTTTGCCACTAGCTTTTCTTCAGGGAATTGGGTCAGTGTATTTGATCAATAGTATGCTCGGTGGGGCTGCGATTGCAACTGACCTTGGAACAATTCTTTTGGCTGGTTTTGTAATGGCGGTTGGATCTATTCTCTTGATGTGGATTGGGGAACTTATTACAGAAAAGGGAATTTCTAATGGAATTTCTATGCTGATCTTTGCTTCTATCGTTGCGGGAATTACTCAGCAGATTACAAGAGATTTTTCTTCTGCAAGTAGTGTTTGGGGGGTATTGATCTTTATGCTTGTGATCGTTTTAGTACTTGTGGTGCTTTCGATCTTTATTTTGAAGTCCTTGAAAGAGATTCCTATTATTTATGCTAAGCAAGGGAAAGCCCAGCAATCATCACTTCTTCCAATTCCTCTCAATCCTGTAGGAATGGTTCCAATTATCTTTGCCATGGCTTTTGTTTCTTTTCCTCATCTTCTAGCAAAATTGATTACTCAGTTTCAGCCAGGAAATGGAAGGTTGGTGGCAGTAGCAAATTGGATTGAAGCACATTTTAATATCTATGCTCAGAATCCTGGAGTCCTTGCTGTTGCTGTGTATGTGCTCTTTATCGTACTCTTTACCTTCTTTTATGCAATGATTACCTTCAGTCCAGATAGGATTGCAGATAATATTCAGAAGAGAGGTGGATTTATCCCTGGAATTAGACCTGGAAAAGCGACTGCTAAATATATTAATGGTATTTTAATGCATCTTTGTCTTTGGGGAGGTCTTGGACTTTCTCTTATCGGTATCTATACCTATATTTTGCAATGGTTACCATTCGTACAGAAGCTTGTAGAAATGATTGGTTCTTTACCAGTAGTTGTAACTGGTTCTGGAGTGATTATTATTGTAGGTGTGGTACAAGAGATTGTGAATAAAGTGCAGGGAGATTTGGTGATGCAGAAGTACGAAGCTTATGAGTAATTTAAAATAGAGTCTTATGTTGGGTGTTTTAAAAAGAAAGCTGATCAGAAACTAGGGTCAGCTTTTTTCTTTTATTTTTTTGACAAAAAAGGAGCTTTTGGCTATACTTGAATGTCTTTTTATATTTTCATAATCATGATGCTACGAAACACCAAACAAAAAAAACTCAAAAAAAACTTTACGCCTTTTAAAGAAGTCCTTGAATCCTATTTTCCAGCGAAAGTGCAACTTCTAGATATTAGAGATGGAGAGAGATTGATCGTTCTCCTTAATCCTGCTCAAGCACTTGCTTTTGGAATCAATGTACATAATAAAGTGCAAATTACCAAAGAAAATGGAGAAAAAATTGTTGCTGATGTTGCTCTTTCTGAAGCGGTTTCTGCTTGAAGAATTGCAGTTTATGCAGATCTTGAAGAAAAAATCTCGTTAAGTAATGATGAACTCGTTGCAATTTCCCTTGCTGAAAGCTCAAATACTTCATATGAAGCGATCAGAAAGAAGATGAGAGGAGAAATGATTAGTTATGAAGAGATGTTTGCGATTATTAAAGATATTTCTGAAAATAGGCTCGATGATACAATGATGACCTACTATGTAGCTTCGAGTTTCTTCTATCCTACGACAGATGAAGAGATGTATCAGACCGCGAAAGCGATGGCGGAATGTGGGGTAATGTTTAAATATCCAAAAGGAGAAATTATCGCAGATAAGCACTGTATTGGTGGGGTGCCAGGAAATGAAACGACGATGATCTTGATTCCTTTGATTGCAAGCTTGGGAATTAAGATTCCAAAAAATTTTTCTAAATCTATTACCTCGCCTGCTGCAACGGGAGAGTGTGTAAATGTACTGATGGATATTAACTTTAATAAAGAAGGAATCGAAAAGCTGGTTGCAGATCAGGATTGTTGTTTGGTTTGGGGAGGAGGATTAGATCTAGCTCCTGCTGATGATAAGCTTATCAAAGTACAATATCCGCTTTCTATGCAGTCGAGGGCTAAAGTCGTAAGCTCAATTATGGCGAAAAAATATGCGATGGGGATTACTCATTCATTGATTGATATTCCTGTCGGTCCTACCGCAAAAGTTGCTAGCATGAAGGAAGCAAAAGACTGGAAACAGAAGTTTGAATATGTAGGAAAAAAACTCTGAATGAAGATGTCGGTTGTGATTACTAAGGCTGATGAAGTTATTGGAAATGGTGTCTGAGCAGTACTTCAAGTCAGAGAGGTATTGAGAATTCTTCAGCAGCATCCTGCTAGAGCCATGGATCTTCAAAATAAAGTGCTTGCTCTTGCTGCGCAGATCATCAAAGATGTAGGTATGGCAAAAGGAAAGGAAGCTCTTGACCTAGCAACTCATCAACTTGAATCTGGGAAAGCTTGGAAAAAAATGCAAAAAATCATTGCAGCTCAAAAAGGAAATCCTGAGATAAATTCTGAAGAATTGAAGTTGGGATCCTATACCTTTGATATTATCGCTGAAAAAGATGGAAAAATGAAGATGATTGATCTCCATGATGTGAATGCGGTATGTAGAAAGCTTGGTTGTCCGATTATTGATCAAGCAGGAATGTTTCTTCACAAAAAAACAGGAGATAAGATCAAGAAAGGCGAGGTTATTTGTACCCTGTATGCTCAAGATGAAACGAAGCTTAAGCTTGGGATAGAGAGGTATCAAGAAAGAAGCCCTTTCGATTATTAAATCATAAATAAAAAGACTGACTTCATCGTGGGGTCAGTTTTTTCATATAAAAATAAAAAGTTGTTTTTTTTAAGCTATTATTGATAAATTTTTTAATCTCCTGAGACTTTGAGTGTTTACCTTTTTTTTGTATTCAAGTTATAATTATTAAGAAAAAAGTAAATAAAATGAACACTATTCAAAAAAATAGATTGTCAAAAAGAGGTTTTCCTTTGGTTTGCAAATAGGGGATAAATAAGTATGCTTTTCTTATCTTTATCTTGAAGTTAAAAAAAATGAAAATCAGACTTTTTTTCTTTTTTGTCTTATTGCTCTTACCTGAAATTTCAAGTGCGAGTTTTAGTGATATCAACGGACATTTCTATGAAACTGCTATTAAGGAGCTTGCGGATACGCAAATCATCAAAGGCTATCCTGATGGGACTTTTAAGCCAGATCAAGGCATTACTCGTGCTGAGATGGTAAAGATTGTCTTGCTTGCTGGGAAATGGGAGGTGATGAGCGGCAATGAAAGTTGTTTCTCTGATGTTCCGAAAGAGGAACGATATTTTGATATCCTTTGCTCTGCTAAAGCGATGGGTATTGTTCAGGGCTATCCTGATGGAGCCTTCAAGCCAAATCAGAAGGTGAGTTTCGTAGAAGGGCTGAAAATCGCAATTGAGGGTTTTAAAATTCAAACAAAAGAGATGAAGTCTGACTTCCGATATGCGAAATATCTTGATTTTGTACATCAGAATTCAATATTTTCTAAATATGCTTTCTATCCTGAGCAAGAACTTACGCGCGGTATGATGGCTCATTTAGCCGTAAAACTTTTGCAAGGACAAAGTAAAAACTGGGATTTTGTCCGTGATGTTCGTTCTCCTGGCTGCGGGAAAAGTCAACCAATGACTCCTCCTTCTGCGGTGATGGTTAATGGTCAGGAAAGGCATTTTATCATCAAAATAGGAAATGCTTATTCCCCTTCTCGTCCTGCGAAACTTATTTTTGCTTTCCATGGTCGTACAAGTCCTAATAATGGGCTTGGTTATTATGGTATTGAGGATGTAAGCGATGGAAATACGATTTTTGTCTATCCTGCTGGATTACCTGAGGAAGGTCCCCAAAGAAATTGGAGAGATCCATGAGATAAGGGTTCTGCACTCAGAGATTATGCTTTCTTTGATGAAATCTTTAAGGTGATCAGTGAGCAATATTGTATTGATCCAGGAGAAGTTTCAGTTGTTGGACATTCGCTTGGAGGGTGGTTTACAAGTATGCTTGGCTGTGCAAGAGGGGCTCAGATACACGGCGTTGGAATTGTAGCAGGGAGTCCGATGACTTTCCCTAAATGTTCTGCTCCTATAGCTGCAATGATTTTTCATAATCCTGCTGATAACCTTGCGTCCTTTGCTGGGGGAGAGCAGATTCGCAATCAGATATTAAAACAGAATCAATGCTGACCTGAAACAGAGGTATATACAAATAATGAAGATATGGATTGTGTTTTCTATACCCAATGTTTACCAAATGCTCCTGTAGTTTTCTGTAAATATTATGAAGGACAGCATATGCGACCAAGTGGAGCTGCGAAGATGATGTTTGAGTTTTGGAAAAAGTACTAATTTTTGCTGTTTAGAAAATTTTCTTAAGTTTATTTTTTTTTATAGAGATCAATACTTCTATTGGAGAAGAAAATCAGACTTTTTTCTTGTTTTCTGGTTGCAATTAGCTAGACTCAAGGCAAATTTTTAGCTGATTAGAAAAAATCTGAATGACAACCCGAGCAGAACTCGCAGATATCCTCTTTCCTCAGGTGAAAGAAAGCATAGATGACCTTTTGGCAAAATATCCTCCAAGACCTGAGGGGAAAGTGCTTCGTTTTGCACCGAGTCCAACCTGATATTTGCATTTTGGAGGACTTTATACCTCCTTTGTAGGCTGGAAATACGCCAAACAAAACGAAGGGAAAATGCTCCTCAGGATTGAAGATACTGACCAAAAAAGGGAAATTGAGGGAGCGACTCAGCTTTTGATTACTGCTTTACAAAAATTTGGGATTCAGTTTGATGAAGGACCTTTGAGCTTAGAACAAGAAGTTGGAAACTACGGTTCTTATGTACAGTCTCAGAGAAAATCGCTTTATGAGGTATTTGCGAAGCATTTAGTAGCTCAAGGACTAGCGTATCCCTGCCGAATGAGCGAAGAAAGACTCAATGAAATCAGAGAAATACAGACCGCAAACAAGCAAATCCCAGGAATCTACGGGAACTATTCCGAGCGAAGAAACAAAACTCCAGACGAACTCTTAGAAAAATTCAATGCAGAAGGTCAGACTTTCCCTGTTTTGAGGTTTCGTTCTCATGGCGATACGACCAAGAAAATCGTTTTCCAAGACCTGATCAGAGGCGAGATTTCCATGATTGACAACTATAATGATATTGTGCTGATCAAGGGAGATGGACTTCCAACCTATCATCTTGCACATATTGTGGACGATACTTTGATGAGAGTGACGACCATCACGAGAGGTGAGGAATGGCTGACTTCTGTTCCGCTTCATCTCCAGCTTTTCGGAGCATTTAATTTACCTGCACCTGAATACTGCCATTTGGCTCCGATCTGTAAGCTTGATGAAGGAAAGAAAAGAAAGCTGAGCAAGAGAAAGGATCCAGAGGCGAATGTAGAATTCTTTTTTGAGGCAGGATATGCTCCACAAGCCCTTTTGGAATACATTATGACGCTCGCGGATTCTAGCTATGAAGACTGGCAAAGAGCGCACGAGGATCAGACTTTTTTGGATTTTCAGTTCTCACTTGAGAAAATGAATGTGTCAGGAGCGCTTTTTGACTTTGTCAAGCTCCAGAATATCAATAACGGCTACCTTTCCAAGCTTAGCACTGCCGAACTTTATGAACAAGGACTCGCTTGGGCAAAGGACTATCACCAAGAGCTTGCCGAACTGATGGAAAAACACGCTGACTATACTAAAGCTGCACTGAATATTGAAAGGCACACGGAAAAAGACCCGAAGAGGTTTACTCTTTATAGTGATATTGAGAAAAATATCCTCTTTTTCTACGATGAGAAGCGAAGTGAAATCAAAAAATCAAAACCTGACTTCCCAGAAGAGATTCCTCTTGAGACTTGGAAAGCCTTTGCAGCCGATTATGCGGAAAACTTTAGCTTAGATGGTGAGGTAACTGAGCGATTTGATCAGCTTAAACTGATTGGAAAGAAATATGGTTTCGCAGGGAATAATGCGGAATTTAAGGAGTGAGGATTTGTAGGAAAAGTCGGAGATCTTGCAATGTTTCTCAGAATTCAGCTCTGCTGAGCAAAACAGACTCCAGACCTCTTTTCTGTGATGAAAGTTATGGGAAGAGAAAGAGTAAAAGAGAGGATTTTAGATGTGTAGAAATCTTCTACCGTTATTTGCTTAGATTTTCTTCTCGATGAAGTCTGTATTTAGATATTTTTTAGTATAATGACGACTAAATTTATTCCTCCAAGTAGAAAAAAACAGCGACAACTATCTTTGATCTTGGGAGCTCTGACACTGCTATTATGAGGAATAGCACGATGGCTTTATGCAGAGTTTTCCAGGATAACTATTTCACTTTGGATTCTCTCAGGAGCTTCCTTATTTTTGCTTGTCTATAATATCGCAGATTTTGCCTTCAATCCTCCAAATAAAAGAGGTCTATATCTAGATCAGGAGGGAATCTTATTTCAACAGACGCTTTTAGGACGCCAAATCGGGAAGATTTTATGGAAGGATATCACTGATATTCAAATCCAAAAGAATTCCCTCTGATTAAAGGCTATTTACCTTAGCTTGAAATCTCCTGATAAATATCTTGCAAAGGTATCTTCTCAAGAGACAAAAAAGCTGATCCTGCAACAAGGTTTTCCCGTTTCTGACAGTGAACTTGAAATTGATCTTGATGAGCTTTTTGATCGAATTCAATCCTATTTTCATCAGACACGCTAACTCATTTCTCCATTAAAGATAGGTAATTTTTACTCGTAAAAGGTAAAGTCATGAATAGCAATCCTCAACTCAATGATCTTTACCAACTCATAACAGAGCTCCAGACCTTCAAACAGGGGGAAAATACAAATCAACGACAATATCTCTTCTCTAGGAGACAAAAAGCCCAAGTCGCAAAATTTCTTACAGAACTCTATTATGAGCAAAAACTTCTATCTAAAGATTGTTATCAAGAGATTAAAAAAAATCTGAGTTTAATTTTTCTGGAAAATTTTAGCCAACAAATTCTTCCAGTAACAACAGGAATTATCGCTTCAGCATATCAAAAAAAAGAAATGTATCTCAATACCTCTAAGGTCCTAGGAAGAGATATTCTGGAACCGAGAGAATATATTGGAATCGTTCCTGAAGTAGCTTCGGATTTAGATGCTCCTTCTTTAATAACAGCAGAAACTCCACCAAATTATGAACAGCCATGGCACGATCATGGAGAAAACCGAGAAGTTACTTTCTACACTTGAACTTCAATAGGAAGATATAAAAATAGAGGAATTGAACATGAGATCCATGCTGATTTTTGAGATATCATCATTTTCCCTCCGAAAACTTGGCATACGATCAAAAATCCTACCGATCATCCTGTCATGAATTTATCTGTCAAACTTCCTTCTGCATTATTGGATAGGGGGAAAGTGTATCAAGGCAGTGTAGGACAGGGAGAAAAAAGAACTTTAGAACAAAAAGCTGACAGTGTTTTTGGACATGATTTGAATGATTTAGAAATGCCGTATCACACCCGTGTTTATGTTTTTGATGAGGGAAAATCTGAACATATCATAAGTCATAAGGGAAAATCCCTCCTTTACCCACTTGAATGAGAATACCTCGTGAGCACTCCATGCTTCAAAAATAAAACCTTTAGAAAAGGTGATGCTCTACTCTTAGATGCGGAAACTGAAGCTTCTATAACCAATATCAATGGAGAAGGAAAGATGTATGCGATACATTTAGCAAAAGATTGGAATCAATAAATTTTTATATTGAATCATTGTGTATAGAATTGCTTCTTGTAGAACTTTATGGCTTTCCTCTGAATTATAAAATTATTTCTCAGCTTTAATTGTTAGTTTATGATATGATTCTCGCTAAAAATAAGAATATTCCTCTTTTGATTAGAGAAAAAAACACTCCCCATCTCTTGCTGCAAAAAGCTCCTTTTCCCATCTCTGAAAGTGCTATGCAATTTGAATTTTCATCAACTTTTTTAGAAAGACTAAGAAAGCAAGCCTTTTTTCCTGCAAGACTTTATAAAAATTTCTTTCTCAAGCATGCCTATAGACTGAGTGAAATTGAGCTTTTAGAGGCGAATACCAAACACCAGCGAAATTCAGATTTTTTTTCTGCTTCCTATAGCGGAGATTGGCTTCTGCTAGGCATTAGTAAAGAAAAAATTGGAGTTGATCTGGAAACCATAAAACCGAGAGATGAAAATCTTTTAAACATGTATAAATCTGAGCTAGAAGCACATTTTTGAATCCCAGATTGGAGTCATTTTTATCTTCTCCGAACTGCGAAAGAAGCGATTTTGAAAGCGAGCGATAGCGAGAATCTTGATGTCTTACAAAATATCAAGTTCGTTAAGGTTGAGAAAAAAGTGCAAAAGATTGCTCAACTTTCTTTTATGTGGGAGTTGATATTTTATTTTTATTGAAAGAAGTGGAAGGTTTTTTCGTTTGAAAATTGAGTTGTTGCCTATAGTTTTGTTCAAATATAAAATTTTATAAGATTTTCTCTTGTTATTTGACTGCCATTTTTGTATAACAACACAAGTAAAATAAAAATCAGATTTTATTTCTCTTAGTATTGGAGATGGCAGAGTGTATCAAGTGTAAATCTTCTCAGACAAGAAAACATGGCTTTGGAAGGAATGCGGCTCAAAGGTTTTTTTGTAAGGGCTGTCACTCGAGTTTTACTCTAGAAGGGGTGAGGGGAACCTATAGTCCAGAATTTAAAGAAGCAGTTGTTGATTCTTATTGTCATCAAAAGAATACAGCACAAGCGGTTATTGATGATTTTTGAATTTCTACGAGGACTTTGATTAAATGGAAAAAGGAGCATCAGCAGTACTGTAGTTGTGGAAAATAATTTTATTTATATTGACAGATAATTATGAGAATAGCAGTTGTAGGGAAGTGAGGTAGTGGAAAAACTACTATATCAGCGTTACTTGCCTTATATTTAGCTCAGCAGGGAAAAAATCTTTTGTTGATTGATGCTGATTTGAATGTCCATTTGCCTGGATTATTTCTTCCATGAGGGGAGTTTCCTGAGCAAAAATATCTTTCTTTTCCTGAGACGGCTCAAACGATCAAAACCTATCTCAAAGGGGATAATCAGCGTATTGGTTCTTTGGAGACTTTTAGGAAAACAACTCCTCCGACCTCAGAAAGTCAGCTTTTTGTACTTAGAGATCCTGCACATCCTCTGTATCGTTTTGCTGAAGTGCTCGATCAGCTTGCTTTGATGGTGGTAGGAACATATCAAGGAGCAGAGATCGGGGCATCTTGTTATCATAATCATTTAGCGATTTTGGAAAATTTGCTTTCGCATATGGATGATCAAAAGGCAGTAGTGGTCGTGGATATGGTGGCAGGGGTAGATGCTTTTGCCTCTAGTCTGCATGCTCAATTTGATCTTTTACTTCTTGTATTGGAACCTACGCAAAAAGGAAAAGAAGTCTGGAAACAGTATGCTCGTCTGGCTCAAGCTGCGGGAGTCTATGATCAGCTTTTTGCACTTGGGAATAGGTGTGTTGATCAAGAGGATCAGCTTTTTCTTTCTGCTGCTTTGCCCTCTGAAAAACTGCTTGGTATGCTGGGGGTCTCTTCTTATCTAAGACAGTTAGAGAAGCAAGGAGGATTGATCGAGTTTTCTCAGCTTGAGTCTGAGTTTCAGCTGCTATTTGAGCAAATTATCAAGCAAGCACAAACTTTGGAACAGCCTCTACAAGCTAGATTAGACAAGCTTTATGCTTTACATAGAAAATATGTTGCTCAAGCATTTATCAAGGAAAGATTTGGTGATTTGACTGGGCAAATTGATGAACATTTTAGTTTTTTGTAATTGACATGTCTTGATCTGTTTTTGCTTGAATTTCTGCTTTGGAGGATTTTCTCAATCCTTATCATCATCTCACTCCACTGGTAGAACTGCCTGCTGATTTGAATCCTTATGCTCAAGATGGAGTCAGGGTATTTTTGAAGCTTCAAACTTTTTTACCTTTGGGAAATATTAAATCTCTTTCTGCTCGAGGGATGCTTCATCAGGCAAAAGAAAGCTGACAGTTTGATGATCAATTGCCTCATACTATTGTGGAAAATTCTTCTGGAAATACTGCTTTTTCTCTTGCAGTGCTAGGAAGAAGTATGGGGATTCCTAAGATGAGAGCTTGGGTTTCTCAAGAAATTACGAAAGGAAAGCTACAATTGCTTCAGCTTTTTGGGGTTGAGGTGGTGGTGCATGCGGAGCAAATTTGTCCTAATCCTCAAGATCCTAGGAGTGGTATTGTCAAAGCGAGAGAAGAAGGGAAACAAGCATGACGATATAATCCTGATCAATATCATAATATTGCAAATCCACAAATACATGCTCGTTTAACAGGGAAACAGCTTTCTGAACAATTGCAGTCTTTAAAGGATGAGGTAGAATTTCGTTTTTTTTGTGCTGGACTCGGTACTACGGGAACTTTTATTGGGATCTCTGAATGTCTCAAATCACATTTTGCTTCTGTTTCTGCTCTTGGAGTCGTGAGAAAACCAAATAACCCTATCCCTTGACCAAGAACTTATCATTTATTGCAACAAATTGGCTTTGATTGGCAAGCTGCTGTGGATGTTTTAGTAGAAGTTAGTAGTAAGCAGGCGTATGAAAGTAGTTTAGCACTTATTAGAGCAGGGGTTCTTGTGGGGCCAAGTTCTGGAATGGCTTTGCAGGGATTGTTTTTGCATCTTGCGGAGCTTAAGGCATTAGGGCAATTAAGCTCTTTTTCAAAAAAACCTATGGCAGCGGTGGTAATTTGTCCTGATGGTCCCTATCCCTATCTAGATGAATATTTTACATATTGCGATGCAGAGCTTTTCCCTGAGGTTCTGAATCAGGAACTTCTTTTGGAGTCTTCTTCTTTGGGTTTAGATTCATTTGCGAATACTCTTCGAGAGTCCCAAAAAGTGTTTGAGAAACTTTATGTGCAGGCTTTAGAATGAGAGGATTCTTTTTCTAATCCAGAAGATTTGGTTTTGAGGCAGGAGTATGTCTTGATTGATCTTAGGACTCAGCAGGAATTTGCTCATGTGCATTTACCAGGAGCTCTTTGTTTACCTTTTGCTGAACTCAGTTTGGAAAGTTTTCGTCCTTTTGCTGATAAGACGCTTGTACTCTATTGTGCTTATGGGAAAAAGTCTACTTTCTGGGCTCAGAAATTGCAAGAACTGGGGTATCATGCTTTTTCTTTGCAGGGAGGCTTGGCAGAATGGTCAAGTAATACACTTCCAAGATGTAAGGCGAAAGATTGTTTAGTTTAATAGGCTTCTATGAAAATATTTTTATAGCCTCTGTCTTTGAGTTGAGTCATAAAGTCTTTGACCATCACTGGGACTCCGCAGATATAAAATTCTGTCTCTAGAGGAAAATCAAAATCCTGAATCTGAATTCTTCCTTTTTCAAAACCTTCTAGCTCCTCTCTAGAAATATGGATATGTGTTTCTGGAATCTTTAGATCCTTGATCTCCTCTAGATAAAAGAGGTTTCTCTCATAAGAAACAGAAAAGAAGAACCGCTTTTGAGCTCAGCTTTGATCAGCTTTTGCCATACGATAGCAGGGAGCAAGCCCACTTCCTGTTGAGAGGAAAACTTTAGGGTTGGAGCTGGCTTTGAGGATAAAATGTCCATTTGGACCTTCAAGTCAGAATTTACTTTTTTCATCAGCGGCTCTTAGAAGGTCTGAGCTTGCGCTTTCTGGATTGAGTTTGATCAAAAAGGTAAAAATACTGAAATCTAGCCCCATTTCTACATCAGCGATAGAATATGCCCTTTTGAGTGGGGTTTCGCTCTCAAGATAATTGATAAAAAACCGTTGTCCAGGCTGGGTTTCAATTTTCTCGGTCTTAAGCTTGAGTTCGATAATATTTGGATTTAGAAAGTTTTTTTTAATAAGTTTTGCGGTAAACATTTTGAAGGTTTAGGGGGTAAACATTAATCACTGTAGATATTTCTTTTCTTTTTTCAATCTTTCTTTGAAAATGCTCCTTTTCTCTAAGTAAAATAGAAATGGTAGAAAAATTTTTCTCCCTTGCAATCAAAAGTCAAAATGATAAAAAAAAGCTGAACTTCTTCAAGGATTTTCTTTTGGGGAATGGATTCAGATTTCATTTTTTTCTTTACGATTTTTCTTACATGAATAGTGCTTTTAAAATACGACTTTATGGAGGATTGCTCACGCTCTTTGGGCTTTTTGCGGTCTATAGTACGAGTATCTGGAAATCTTTTGATCAGAGGCTCAATGTAACCTTTATCCAAAACATTGAAACGGTCAAAGCTTTTAATACCTACCTTGATGAAACTATTCTGTTTGCGACACAAAAGGTGCTAGAAAAGGCTTTACCACTCGTTTCTGTAAATTGAGCTGAACATCTTAGTGGACAAGAGCTTTCTGGGACACAAAATACTTCTGCTCCTACGATGCCTGTACTTTCTACCTTAGAAAGTGAAGATGAGGAAGTCCAGCTTGTGGCCCATGAAAAGAAAAGAGTCCAAAAAAGAAACAACTATGTCCTTTTTACGAATCAGCTAAGGAGTTTAGTTGTTGCTTTACTTGGAGTGCTTTTAGTAGTTTTGATTCCACTGCCTTTTTTTAAGGAGAATAAGCTGATTTGGGCGATTACGGTTGCGGTGTTTTTTTTTCAAGTGATGGTGTTTTTGCCTAGGATCGGTGCGACAAATGGAACAGCAAGAGGTTGGGTAGATATCCCAGGATTACCGAATATGCAGCCTGCTGAGTTTTTCAAGCTTGGGTATGTTTTTTTTATGTCTTATTGGTTGACCAAGAAAAAGCAACTCATTGATCAGCATCAGTTTCTTTTGAAATTTGGGGCAATCAATGCTTTTATTTTGTTGATTATTTTGGCGATACCTGACTTTTGAACCCTCTTTATTCTTGCTTTGACAGGAACAATTATGGCATGGTATAGTGGTTTAAAAGTCAAGAAAATCTGAATCTTAGCGGGATTTGCGATGATTATTGCCTTTCTTGGAATTGGTTTTATCAGTCTTGTGAATCCAAAAAATTATGCCTTTACCAGACTTTCTACCTTTTTTGAGCGTGATCCTGAGGTTAGAAAGCAAAGACTCCTCAAAGAAGATCGACAGATCAATCAGGGGGTTACTGCAATCGGTGCTGGCGGGCTTTTTGGGCAGGGCTATGGGAAAGGTTTACAAAAAATGGGGCAGCTTCCGGAAGCCTATTCTGATATGATTTTTGCTGCTTTTTCAGAAGAAATTGGGTTTTTTGGGAATATGCTCTTATTTCTTCTCTATTTCTGACTTTTTGTTGCAGTTCTCAAGGAGCTTTCACAAGTTAGGGATCCTCAGCTTAGGTTACTTGCTGTTGGGATTATTTCGCTCATTATTATTCAAGTCTTTGTGCATGTCGGAGTGAATTTAGAGATCTTGCCAAATACTGGTCTTACTTTGCCTTTTATTAGTCATGGAGGGACGGCTTTGATGATCAATCTTATAGAACTTGCCTTGCTGTACAAAATTTTGAGAGGGAGATAGCTGAAGTCTTCAGTGTTTTTATTTTTTGATGTTTTATGATGGGATCTACTTTAGACACCAAGCAATTTGAAGGCAAAAATATCGCGATTCTCGGCTTCTGACTTGAGGGGAAGTCAACACTCAATTTCTTGCTCAATAATAATTTTGCTTTTAATAAGCTCTCGGTCCTTGATATGAAGGCTCAGCCTTGACTAGAAACGATGGGGATTGCCCTTGAGACAGGGGAACATTACTTGGAGCATTTGGATCAGTTTGATGTGATTTTTAAGTCTGCTGGAGTGCCCTATAGTCCTGAACTTCTCCGCTATCAAGATAAAATTCTGACTCAGATGCAGTTTTTTTTCAAGAACTATCAAGGAAAAGTTATTGCTATCACCGGAAGTAAGGGGAAATCAACGATGACTTCACTTATTTTCTCTCTCCTCAAAAATGCTGGTTATAGAGTTAAGCTCGTTGGAAATATCGGGAATCCTGTTTTAGAGGAGATTGACTTTGCGGAGGAGTCAGATTTTGTGGTTTGTGAGCTTTCAAGCTATATGTTGGAGCGTTTAGAAAAGAAAAATTATCTCTCGGTGCTGGGAAATATTTTTCCTGAACATATGGATTGGCATGGAGGATTTGAGCAGTATGCGAAGGCAAAGCTGAACATTCTCAAGGGATCAGAATTTAACATTGTCCTGCAAAAAACCGTGGAAGAATATGAACTTGCAGCGACTTATGAGAATATTGAAACGTATTGAATCTGAGGAAAGACCTCTTGGGCAAACGGTTATTTTATCCATGAGATGCAAGAACTCTTTCCGACCGAGGATAAACTCCTTCTCGGTGAGCATAATACTCAGAATATCGCAGCTGCGATTGCGGTTGTGCTCAAGATTGGTGTTCCGATGCAGATTATTCATGATACGATCAAAAATTTTACCGGATTGCCACACAGACTTCAGTTTGTAGGTGAGTTTCAGGGGATTCATTTTTATGATGATGCGATTTCTACGACTCCAGAAAGTACTTTAGAAGCGCTAAAAACCTTTTGAAAAAGGATAGGAACACTTTTCCTCGGAGGAACCGATAGAGGTTATGATTTTAGACTTTTGATGGAAAAAGTACAAGAATACTGAATTCAGAATTTGGTTTTCTTTCCCCCATCGGGAGAAACAATGGCAAAACTTTTAGACTCTTTTCAGGGGAAGATTCTCCATACAGAAAATATGCAAGAGGCAGTTTTCTTTGCTTTTGCAAATACTCAAGAGGGGCAGATTTGTTTGCTTTCTACAGCTTCTCCGAGCTATAGTATTTGGAAAAACTTTGAAGAAAAGGGTGATCTTTTCCAAGCTGCGGTGAAGGAATTTGGAACTTCAACTTTAGACAACAAAAAGGAATAATGCTGATTGCAGGAACAATTATTGGATTGACTTTGGTTTTGATCGGAATGATTGGTTGTGTGATACCGATTTTACCCGGTCCTCAGCTTGCCTATCTTGGTATTGTGATTTTTCATTTCATGGCTGGGAAGCCGTTTTCCTTAGCTTTCCTTTTGCTTTGGCTCGTAGTAATGATTTTGATAATCGTGATTGACCAGTTTTTGCCGATGTTTACGATCAAGAATTTTTGAGGTTCTTCTGCTGGAATGCGAGGAGCTGGGATCGGTACGCTTATTGGACTCTTTGGTGGTTTGGTCGGACTGATTTTATGACCTTTTTTTGGAGCCTGGATTGGTGAGTGGTTGGTCAAAAAAGACTTGGAAAGTAGCTTGAAACCTGACTTTTGAAGTTTGATTGGAATACTTATTAGTGGATTTTTGAAAGTTGCGATCTGTGTTTTTCTTTGATGGAAATTGCTTGTGATGGCGATAAGTCTTAGTTAAAATCTCTTGTATTTGAATAGTTTTATAATATTTTTGCAAACTCAAGAAGGCGAGAATCATCCCATTTTTTTCCCATTGCTTGGATACCGACAGGCAAAAGTTCTCCTTGGTTTTCTACCTTTCCAAGCGGAACAGAAATAGCAGGTAGCTCGGCAAGATTTGCAGGAACGGTATAGAGATCAGCGAGATACATTTTGAGAGGATCAGCAGTTTTTGTCCCGATTTTTCGGGCGGCTTCTGGAGTCGTAGGGGTCAAAATAATATCAAACTGCTCATAGGCTTTTGCAAGTTCAGCTTTCAGTACTTTTTGAGCTTTAAGTGCTTTAAGATAGTAGCCTTCATAGTTTGCAGAACTCAAGACAAAAGTCCCCAGTAGAATTCTCCTTTTCGCCTCTTCGCCGAAGCCCTCAGCTCTGATCTTTGCATAATACTCATCTAAAGAAGCAAATTTCTGACTCTCGCCCTGATGTCCAAAACGGATCCCATCAAAACGAGAAAGATTCGTACTTACCTCAGCTGGCATAAGGGTGTAGTACATTGCCAAAGCTTGCTTGAGAATAGAAAGGGGCTGAATCTCTACTTGATGTCCTTCAGCTTTCAAGCTTTCTAGCTTTTCTAAGAAAAGTGTCTTGATTTGCGGATCTAAAGCTTCATTGATTGCTTCCTCTGGAACAAGAATTTTTCGTTTTTGAGGGAGATCAGTTTTTTTTTCTTTGAGTAAATCGGCTTCTAGAGCAGAGTTTGCATCCTTTTCATCATAACCTGCCAAAGTCCTAAAGAGCAGCTCAGCATCTTCTACAGTTTTGGAAAAAATTCAAACTTGATCCAGCGATGAAGCCATTGCTACAACTCCATAACGAGAAATAGTACCATAGCTCGGCTTAAATCCTACAATCCCACAAAGGGCGGCTGGTTGTCTAACACTTCCTCAGGTATCGGTTCCGAGTGCGGCAATTGCCATATCTGCTGCAACCGCAGCTGCTGAGCCTCCACTACTTCCTCCAGGAATACGGTTTGTCCCTGATGGATTTTTACTTGGTCCATAGCAAGAAGTTTCGGTTGCACCTCCCATCGCGAATTCATCCATATTAGTCTGAGCAATCATGAGAGCACCAGCTTCTTCTAGCTTTTCCATACAGCTTGCGGTATAGGGAGCACGGTAATTTTCAAGCATCTTGGAGCAGCAAGTCGCAAGTTCTCATTTGATAAGAATATTATCTTTGACCATAATTGGTACTGCTGCAAGCGGCTTTTGAGCAAAGTCAGCAAGGTGATTTGAAATATAATTATCACTGAAACGAATACAGGCATTGAGTTCAGGATTCAGACTTTTTGCTTTTTTTTGATAAGCAAGTACGACTTCTTGAGGAGTAAAGTTCTGGTTTTTGATCCCTTCAAGGTAACTCACGAGAGTAAGATCCATCAGTAGAGGAAAAAAAATAAAAAACAGATTTCATCGCTCAGTAGTGTAGTTATTTGAAGTAACTTTTCAATCTGAAAGAAAAGTTTAAAAAAAGAATTGTTTTTAGTGTGGTAATTATTATCTTAAATACAAGTTTTTTATTTTGAAGATCTGTTTCGGATGGGAAATGAAAATGAAAGAATTACTATTGATTCCTGTGACTTGAATACGAGTAAACTTCATCTTATCGGAAATCAAGTTTCAGATGCTCTCTTTTATTTTCTCACCCATACTCCTTTACCTCTTGCTGGAATTCAAGAAACAGGCAAAAAAATTATCGTTTGTCTGAGTGGACATGATTTCAGAGTAAAAGAGTATCAACTCAATGCTTCTGGTCTGAAAGTAAGAAATAATAAGGATGGAGTAAAAAATGTTCAATCTATTTTAGAACAAAATCCAGAAGCAGTAGCACTCGTTTCCCAATTAGCAAAGAGATACTTAGACAAAGAAAGCGCTCTTGACTTCTATAGATCAAGAATTTTCTGTCTTGTTCAAGGAAAATGATGAATTACAAACAAGCTGCCTTGATGAAAAAAGTATAAGATTAAAAATGTTGGTATTAGGTTCTAAATCTATTTATCCATACTTTCTCCCTTTAAGTTCTGGAGGGAAATGTTCTTGATCTACTTTTGCATCTTTAAAATCATGAGCATATTTATAGCCTTTTCCATAGCCAAGATTGGACATCATTTTTGTAGGAGCATTTCTCAAATGGAGGGGAACCGGCAGATTTCAATGTTTTTCTACATCAGCTTTAGTTTGCTGAGCGATCTTGTAGGTCAGGTTGGATTTTGGAGCCTTTGCTAGGTAAAGAGCTAGTTGGAAAAGGAACACTTCACATTCAGGCATTCAGATTTTTTGAATCGCTTCATAAACCTGATTAGCAAGCAAAAGAGCATTATTATCAGCAGGGCCGATATCTTCACTCGCAAAACGCAGTAATCTCCTCGCAATATAAAGCGGATCTTCTCCAGCAATGAGCATCCTCTGAATCCAATAACAAGCCGCATTGGGATCGGAATCACGAAGCGACTTATGGACAGCAGAAATAATCGTATAATGTTCTTCACCATCACGGTCATAATAGAGCTGTTTAGCTCATGCTTGGATCAGGAGTTCTGAGGTCAATTCCCCTTTTCACAAGAGGAGTAAAGCTGACTCAAGGAGGTTGATTGCACTTCTGAGGTCGCCATTACTAAGTCCTGCAAGGAAATGGAGGCTCTCATCGGATAAAATCACTTCTGGATAGCACTTTCAGATTTTTTCCTTTTGAGCAAGAAGAAAAGCAAAAACCTCTTCAGGACTGATCTTTTCAAAGACAAAAAGGCGAGTGCGGCTCAGAAGGGCATTATTGATGCTAAAGCTCGGATTTTCCGTGGTCGCACCGATGAGTGTAATACTCCCCTTTTCCACGAAAGGAAGTAGCGTATCTTGCTGGGACTTATTTCGGCGATGGATTTCATCAAGGAAAATGAGGGTTGCCTTGCCATATTTCTGGTTGAGCTCCGCTTGTTTGATGATCTCCATGAGTTCCTCTTTTTTGCTTCTTACGCCTGAAAGGACAAAAAAATCTGCCTGAAGCTCTTGAGCGATGATATGAGCAAGGGTAGTTTTTCCACAGCCGGGAGGACCTCGGAACAGAAGAGAAGGGATTTTTTTATGTTTCAGGAAGGTAGAAAGAGGTTTTCCTGGTCCTATGAGGTGTTTTTGTCCTACGAAGTCAGCGAGGCTTTTGGGGCGAAGGAGAGAAGAAAGCGGTTC
Source organism: uncultured bacterium (assembly GCA_963540355.1). GTDB lineage: Bacteria > Patescibacteriota > Gracilibacteria > Absconditabacterales > Absconditicoccaceae > HOT-345. Next base: position 76,063 of record CAUTND010000001.1, on the reverse strand, counting down.
CATAGCGGAGGGGAAGGGAAAGATAAAAAAGGAATATTGGTTTCGAGTGCTATGTTTTAAGTATTTAAGTCCCAATCAATTGCTTTTCTTCCGATACTTTCTAGTATCTCATTGCATCTACTAAAGGGTCTACTTCCAAAGAATCCTCTATCTGCCGAAAAAGGCGAAGGATGAGCAGATTTGATGATAAAATGTTTATCAGTATCAATCAAAGCTTCTTTTTGCTGAGCGAAAGCTCCTCGTAAGATAAAGACAATTCCGACCTTTTCATCCGAAAGCTTTTTGATCACTGCATCAGTAAAACGATGCCATCCTGCATCTTTATGGGAATTCGGACTATCTTTTCTTACGGTCAGACCTGCGTTCAGGAGAAGCACCCCCTGCTGTGCTCGTTTTTTAAGATTTCAGCTTGTAGGAGGATCGAGGTCAAGGTCAGCTTTTAGTTCTTTGAAAATATTCCTGAGAGAAGGGGGAATTCTGATCCCCTCAGGCACGGAAAAACTCAGTCCGTGAGCCTCACCCTCGCCATGATAGGGATCCTGCCCCAAAATCACGACTTTCACAGCATCAAAAGGAGTGAGCTGAAAGGCGCTGAAAATATCTTTCCCCTTTGGAAAAATCGTGTAGCCTGCTGCTATTTCTTGCTTGAGAAAGTCCTTGATTTCTGAGAAGTAGGGGCTTTTAAATTCCTCTGCAAGAGCGGATTTTCGTGAGGATTCAATTGCAATATCTTTAGTTGCTGTCATGAGTAGGATAAACTATAAAATCTGGATTTTCCCTTCTGTTTTCAATCTTTTTTCCCTGAGTTCTCCTGCTGGTTTCCCAATCGCGACTAGGGCGAAAGGCACAATAGATTGAGGAAGTTGGAAATGCTGATGAATTGCTTGCATCTCTGCTTCATGCGGGTAAAGTCCAACCCATACCGCTCCTAAACCCTCTGCATGACTAGCAAGGAGGAGATTTTGCATTGCTGCACCCATATCCTGCTGAATAAATTCTGGGCTTCTGAGCAATGAAGTATCGTATGCAGCTAAAACTGTCCAAGGAGCTTGCGGAATCATTTTTCAAAATTCCATGACTTCTCCGAGAAAATTGCGGTCTTCAGCTTTAGCAATCAAGAAAAAAGTCCAAGCCTGCTGATTATGAGCAGAAGGAGCATAGCAAGCCATTTCTATGACTTTTTCAATCAGTTCTTGACTAGGAACTTCATTGCTATAGGTCCTTACTGACCTGCGAGTTTTTAGGGCTTCTTGGAGATTCATTGAGAGAGTAAAGAAGATAAAGATTTTTTTCGTTTGTTAAGTTTCTTCTATTGGTAATGATTTTGGATCGTTTTTTTGAATTGCTGTATCTTATTTTCAATCATATTAAAAAATCTCCGCAGAGGAGATCTTCTCAAGTTATTTTCTTAATTTCCTCATCTTTCCTCTGGTCCAACCTGATGCAGGAGCAAGTACCATTTCAGAACCTCCAGCTGGAGTCCTAATATACCTATATCCATCGGGATCTACTCTGAGCCTTGTTTCTCGGCAAACTTTCCTTCCCCTCAGAAACCAATTATAAGTTGCACCTTTAGGATTGGTATAGACCCCAACGACACCGAGCTCTTTTGCTTCCTCGAGTTCAAGTTTTCTTTTGGGATAATCAAATCTTCTACTTCCACGGACTCTGCTTGCTTGCTTTGCTTGCTGAGCCTTTTTTTTCGCAATTCCTTGTTTATTGGTTCTACTTGCCATATTTTATAGATGCTAGAGATAAAATTAGTTCAGAGTTCAGAATTTTATATTCTTAATTCTACATTCTTAACTGCTGATTACTTCAGGTTTCCCTTTATGGAAAAGCATATTCCATTTTGCCTTTAAAAGCATACGATACTGGATGATATATTGCATAACACTAAAGAGTGAAGTTGTTGCAAGGTAAAGTCCAATACCTGCTTGGAAAGACCAAACGATGGAAGCCATCATTACTGTCATCATGATATTCATTGGTACCATCATCTTAGACATATCAGGCATTGCCATTCCTCCGGGCATTGGAGCGGGTTTACTTGCCTTTTGAGTCAGCGTCGTAAGCCAAAACTGGAGAAAATTTAAACAAGCAACTACGATCGTAAGTACTATGCTATTTTTTTCAAAGAGGTTAATTCCAAAAAAAACTGGGTCAAGATTCTGAATATCAAGATATTGGTTTCCAAAGCTAAAGAAGAAGCTATAAAGCCATTCATGCGGTACTGCTCCTTCAGCAAACTTTCTAATCACAAAGTAGAGTCCGATAAAGACTGGCATCTGAACAAGCATGGACAAGCAGCCTTTGAGTGGTCCGCTTCCTTCTTTTTTGAGAAGTTTCATCGTTTCCTCAGAGAGTTTTTTGGGATCATCCTTGTATTTCTCTTGGATTTCTTGCATTTTCGGTTGGATATTTGACATGCCTTTACTCATATTTGCACCAGCAACCGAGTTTTTTAAAAGCAAAAATCTGACTACCAAGGTTAAAAGTACGATTGCGATTCAGAGATTCCCTCCAAAGAGTGCGAGAAAGACAATCAAAAGATTAAAGACAGGACGATACATGAACTCCGCCCACAGAATATTAAGCCAATTCATTTATGTGTAAGCAATATGAAATAAAAAGTCTGATTTATTTTTTCTTTTCCTTTGTAGGAATGAGATAAAGTATTCCAGGAATAATAAAAACAAGAGGGATAAGATGATTTGCGATGAATTCAATAATCCTTCCATCAGTAAGATGAAAAACAATATCCAAAGAGATTACGATTCCGAAGACAATAAGAAGAGTTCCTTTGATAAAATTCTTTGCTTTTTTGGTCATGATCTCCAAATAAAAAGATAAAGCTACACTTTCATTACCTCATCAATTTTTGCTTTTACGAGCCCATCTACGACAAGTCCTTGAGCTTTAGTCAAGTCTTCAATATTCTTTTCATTCGCTTTATGGGCATCTTCAGAGATTTCCTTAGCAGTAAATTGCTTTTTGGTATCAGCCATAGCATCTTGTCTGATTTGCCTAATCTGTGTCTTGCAATCCTCTCCCATTGATTTTACTTGTTTTGCGATATGATCTCTTCTTTCTTGGGTAAGTGCTGGGATTTTTACCATTAGATGAGATCCCTGATTATCGATTCCTACTCCGAGATTAGCTTGATAGATTGCGGTTTCCATTGGTTTCGCATCAGATTTATTCCAAGGCTCAATTTTCAAGGTCGTACTGTCCAAAACAGTAATATGCCCTAAAGTATTGAGCTTCATGGTTCCGTAGTCGGTTTCTACATTGATATTCTCTACAAGTCCTGTAGTTGCCCTTCCGACCTGAAGCCCTGAGAATTCCTGCTCAAGATAAGCAATTGCTTTTTTCATCTGTTGTTCATAGCTTGAAAGCTCCATGTTTTGGTATAAATTACTTGATAAAAAGTCTAAATTTAGTATATAAAGAAAAATCCCTCTTTTGCAAGGAAAAAAAGTTTCTCCCTGCTTGAGGAATCTTTGTCTCTCTTTATTTCTTTCTCAAGCATGAGAACTTTCATCGTTAAACTTCTGATTTTTCTTCTTGTTTTTCACCTCTTGTATCCTTTCTGAATGATAAGTTTTGCTCAAACAGAAGAGAAAAAATGTGAGTCAAATCCTCCTGTTTGTTCTGCTACACCTTGATCTTTGCAGCTTTACTTGGATTTTCAAGCAGAACTAGCCGCTTTACTCCAGACTACTCCTTTTGAAACGGCATCAGCTGCGATTAGTCAGTGAGAAGGCGGAATTTTTACTAATAAACTTCTTGAATTGGAGGGGCTTCAAAATTTTGATGATAGTTTGGCAGGTCAGGCATTAAAGCTTTCCTATATTACGACTTCAAGGTCGGCTGTTGCTTTGGTTACGACGACATATCTTTTCCAGCTAGCAGCTCTTTCAACTTTGGCTGATAATACTGCAGGACTTACCATTCTTTTACAAGAAAGACCGATCGTGAGGGATTGGAGTAAGCTTTTGGATATTGAGCGAAATCTGAGTCAAACAGCGTATCATCTTGGGCAAGCAGGTGATATTGCAAAAAAAATTACCAATACGGAAGCTATTCAGACACTTTTGAAAACTTATGAGCAGAAAGGACTTTTGATCAATACTTCTTCTTTTAACAAGACAGTAAAATATATGGATTTGATCGCTGCTTTAGTAAGTCTCAATGTCAGTCTTAAGGCTTATTTGCTCTATGGTGTCCAGCAACCACTTACAGATTTTAAGGAGGAGCAGCTTCAGCTTGATCCAAAACGAATTGAGCTACTTGTGGAGGATTATCGCTGCGCTAGAAGAATGTTTGGCTTCAAGTGTAATAAAACCCGAAAACATTTGGGGAAGAATTTTAAACAGCTTTCGGTTTCTACGGTTAATCAAGGTAAAGAAAGCTGGGAAGTAATTAAGCAGTCTTGGAAAGAACTTAAGCAAGCTTTGGGGACCCATCCCAAGACAGCTAAGGAATGGCTTAGTGGAAAAAGGAGAGCTTATCTGACCGATAAAGAGAAGGTACTTTTGAGAGATGTTTATGGCTTAGATACGAGTAAAATGACCGATACAGAAGCCTGATCTCTTCTTTCTTTTGATGCTCAAACAAAGCAACAGTGGAAAGATATTACTAAGTGAGGTGAACGTTTATGGAAAAAAGTGCTTCGTCCTGCGGTTGCTGGGATTAAAAGTCTGGGTGAGAAGGAGGGAAGACAGAGAGTAAAGCAGCGTGTGAAAAAGGCGACTACTTCTATAGAAAAATATCTTGTATGACTTTCTAGTGCTCTTTCTTATCATAATGGTAAGCTCTTGAAAGTTATTCACAAGCAGTTTAATCGTTCTCCAGAGGAGATTGCTGAGGAGCTTAAAGTCCTTAACGAGCTCCCAGAGCCTTTGAATGAATCACTTAATATTGAGATGGTGCGTCGTTTACAGTTCCTTTCTCGTGCGAGAATCCAAATTGAACAGCAGGCTGATATTTCTACTAATCTTACTCTTACTTACAAGTTTGGTGAGCTTTCTCTTGCTATTAAGACTCTCATTTCTACTGTTTGAAATAAGGAGAAAAACCTGAGAAAGACTTTGAATGCGATCTGCTCTTATCAGTGTAGTAACAAAGGAACTACGACCTGTTATGTCCAATAATAATGAATCAGTTTTTTACTCTTATCTTGTATCATGGTAGCTAAAAATTTTATTTTGTTTGCTTTAGGAAGTTTCTTTCTCTTCTCTTCCTCGGTTTTTGCACAGTTTGATACTACCTTTTCTGAAAAGGGAACTCAGCTTATTAGTGCTGCGGTTACTAATCTTGCTACGAGGCTAGGAAGTATGTCCATTAATGTTGCTGATAAACAGAAAATTGTTGGTGCTTTTTGTGAAGCTTTGGATCCTCTTGTGAGCACTGGATTTTCTTCACCTCTAGAAAGATATGAAAGCCAACAGTCACTTTTTCTCTATCTTCTTTGTAATACTAATGGTTTGAAGACTCCTTATTTCAATCAGAATGTCAAAGATACCGTGAAAACACTTTCGTATAAAACTCTTAAATTTGAAACTGCTTGTCGTTCTGAGTATCTTGAAAAATGTAATCTTGCTACTCTGACTGAGCAAATTATAACTCAGCTTTTTGCTGAACTCTTTACTATGAAGCAGGCTGAAATTTTTGGGCTTAGTCAGGCAACTCTAGAAGATGAAAGGTTATTAAACAAAAAAATTAACGCTTATGCAGAAGAAAAGTTTCAGATTAAAAAATTCTGTGATGATAAAACCCATAGATATGAGAAAACCTGTAATCATATGAAGAGGCAAATGAAAGCTTTTATCTCAGCAATAGATGCCAATCAGCTTATCAATGCTGAGCTTCTCTATACTCAAGTCAAAGAAAAGGAACCTATTTCAGATTTTTTACCTTGTCAACATGATGGTGAGTATCAGCTTTTACTCTGTGGTATATTGGGGGAAACTGATGATGGACTCAAGCCTTTTATCTCATTGATTTATAATGAGCTTGCTTGGTATACGATGTTTACCACCTATTATGCTCAGATGCTTTCTCAAAGAAATGAGATTGATTTTGCTCTTCAGGATGAAATTGAACAGCTTTGGCTCAATCAGCAGAAAATGTTTGCTGTCAGCAATACTAGTTTGAAAGAACTTGTTCAGCTTGCTAGGACTTATCCTATTCATATTTGATTTTTAGCTTATCAGGAAGATTTGCTTCGTTTTAGAGATTCGGCTTTGAGTAAAATGGTTACTCCTTTTTATACGCTTTACCATAAATTAAGGAATGTTCAGACTAAAGAATAAAAGCTTTTCTGCTTGGAGTTTCGTAGTGTTTTCCCAGCTTATTTTCGTGCTTATTTTTTCCTTTTCTTCCAGCTCTTTTGCCGCTCCGAAGACGCGAAGCTTTGATACCGAGGATGTTTCTCATTTGCTTTCTTCTCGAGCTGAAGTTGTAAGTGACTATCAGTCTCAAAAGTATGCCCAAAATCCTCAGGTTCCTACTGATTTGTTTGTGCGTAATATGGAAAACTATCAAACTCAGAGGCGATCTGTGATTCTTCAGGGACTTGAGGGGACAAAAGAACTTCTTCAGCAGCAATATGCGAGTTGTGTCCTTTCTTCTGAAGAACTTAGTGCTTTATTGTTTTTTATCAATAAAGAGTTTGCTAAAGAATTAAGAGCTCATCTTCCAGAAAAAAAATATCCTACCCGTGATGACTACAAAGCTTCTTGTAAGAAATTGACAACTTGTATTGAAGGGGAAAAGACTGAGAATCTGAATATTGACTGTGAACATGTTGTACATGAGGCCTATCGTTTTACTGCTTCAGTTCAAGAGAATAAACTTTTGATAGAGGAAAGTAATTTGTGAGAAGATAAATATCAGAATGGGAATACAAAAGATGCAAGTTATGATTTGCTTGATGATCTTTCAGTTATTGGCAAGCTTCTTTTCCAAGATACTCAGGAGGCTCCAGAGCTGATTTTCTATCGTACACCTCAGTTTAGTACGAGAGCTCAAGATCCTACTCGTTCTAAAAAGTCTTCTGGATCTGGTGCCTTGTTTTCTCCTTCCTTTTCTGCACAGTCAAGCTCTGTTCCTTCTGGAGGCTCAGGTCGTTGAGCTGGGCAAACGCATGCTATCGGTCAACGTAGCTGAATATCATCGGAAGAGGAGAATTCTCCAGCCACTCTTCTTCTTAGTGAAGATCGTGCAATTAATGCGTTTATCAAGGCTCATGAGCCACAAGCTACTAAAGCTCAGAAAGGAGGAGTTGCTTTTGTCACCCCTTGTTTAGCTCCGTGACAATCTTCAGATTCTTCTGAGTCGGATACTGCTTCTTCTCAATCAATTTTTTCTCCTAGTTCTTCTCAACAAGCGTCTTCTTCACCTTCCTCTTTTTCCTCTTCTTCTCCACAGCAGCAACCATTGGCACTTTCTCCTCAACAGCTAAATGGCTATATTAGGGAAGCTCTTCAGGCAACACAGCTCCTGCATGCTACTGTTAATCCTTCTTTCCCTTCGGAGGAACATCATCCCCTAGAGCGTGTCGTTACTACAGATTCTGTTATTCTTGATGATGTAAAGCAGCAATTACAAAGTTGTTTATCTAGATGTACTTCTCTTCCTTGGGATGAACAGATTTCTTGTCAGATTCAGTGTCTTTGTGTTGAGTATTCTTCTAAAAATCTTCCAGAAAAGACAAAATTTCATCTTTTGGATGAGGGAGCTTTAGGCTTTAAGCTATGTACGATTCCAAGTAAGATTTCTCTTCCTAAAACCCATGGAAAAAATCTCTTGAGTATTGAGAGTATTCTTAGAGAAATATGGCAGGTAATTGATGGACTCTATGAAAGTGGAGAACTTACTAGCAAGAGGAATAATAAAGAATTTCTTAATACCACTCAGGCTGACTATACTTTTGATCAAGATGTTAGTTTTGTAGCAGGTATTTCTACTAAACCTTTTAGAACTTCAACTAATTTGCAAGCTCAGCAAAAATTTGAAGCTGATCGTAATCAGCAACGTAAAGAAGCTACTTGGTGAACTGAGGATGAGAGAAATCGTTATGTTCTCTTAGATAATTATGATTCTGCAAAATATAGAAGATGACCTACTAGGTCTGATGCTTCTCTTCCACAAAATGTTGATTCTCCTCTTGATCAAACTACAGTCCAAAATTTGCAAAAATGAGCCCAAGTGAATGCTTTAGTTGCTACTTTCCTTGAGAAACAAAGGAAGTTGCTTATAGAACTTAACACCACTTTATTAGATATTGAAGAGATTCTGTTGAGTCTTGAGCAGAAGAAATAAATTACTGTTGTCCTGCTTTTTTGGGAAAATATTTTTTTACGAGTGCCGGATTCATATCTTCAAGGTACTTGATGGGATCAAGTAGGAAAGCATTGAGATTTGAAACCTGATCATCTCTAAAGATCAGACTTAAATTTTGAATAATGACAGGACGACGTTCCGTTCAGAAGTCAATTGCAATCGGATTTAATTCGCTTTTGATGATATCGTATGTTCCGATGAATTTTATGTTCTCTATCGTAAAATATACTTTTATCTCACCTTCTTCTGAGACGACTTTTTCAGGAGTGCTACTGAAATATTTTATAAATTTATCACTTACTAAGAGGTGTTCTTTCATGCTTAATTCACTCTTGTCATCTTTCGGTTCATAGCCGATGAGTGAACTTATTATATAGAAGCTTGTCGTGGCATCAATTTGCTTGAAATCAATTAGCTTTAGGATTTTGGTTTCTAAGACTTTATCTGAGATTTGTAGTGCTTTAAGTTTTCCTTTTTCTAGTCAGAATGTATAGGTAATCTTCTGATCTGAGTTAGGTTTTTCAAAGACGATTTTTGCTTCAGTATCCGAACAGTTGATCAGATTTTTTATGTATTTTGCTTTTAGCTGAGAACAGAGTCTTAAGTCAAGCGCTTGGGTTTGTTCAGCAATACTTTTATTTTCCTGCATCAGTGAGAGTACTTTATTGAGAGAAAGTTTATCATTCTTGATGATCGCATTTATGTATTCAGTCAGTTTTTGATTTTTGTTGATCTTTACTTTCTCTACCAAAAGCTGCAGATTTTCGTATTTTAATCTTGCTTCTAAGCTTAAGCTTGTCTTTTTATCCACTCCTTCGATGATAAGCGTATTTTCATTACCTTTTTGAAGTTTGGTAAGTGCAAAATGTGCTGGAAGATAACTACTTTTGAATAACTTTTCGAGGTCTATACTCGTTTCTTCTAGTTGTGATCATGTTGTTTGTGTAGTTTCCCCGATTGTTATTTGGTCTTGTAACCCAATAAAATTGGCAATTTTATCTCCATGATTTAAAGATAAAAGCTGACTGTGAAATGCTGTTCTGTCTTCTTTATTCATTTTTGATTGTTCATCTTTGAGATAGGGGGATAAGATATTGATATGGAATCGGTAGGTAAAGGTTTTGGTAAATGTATCGATGATCTCAATTTTTTTGGTATTTTCTCTGATCAAGATTTCACCTAGGAAAGAGAGATAAGACTGCATCAAAGGTTTGATATCTGTACTCGCAAGTATTTGTTTATACATGAGCTGTTGTAGAGAGAGAACTTTATATTGATTCAGAATGCTATCTGGATAGACTTTTGTATCTACATAGCCTAAAGTGATTGCTTTTGCTAAGGCGTTAAAATCTCTGAGCAAGATGAATTGGTTATAGTATTCGTTTCCACAGTCACGGAAAATTTCCATATAGCGATTATCAAGTAGTCCCCCATATTGTCCATGATGTATGAGTCCTTGGCAGAATCTTTTTTGATAATCTGTTTTATTTTTTACGGTAGCGTAAATATTTTTTAGTTCTTCAATTGGTTCGATTGATGAGGAGTTCTCTTCTTCTTTTGTCTTTTGTTTTGGATTGAGATCATAGAAAAAAAAGTGATCTAAGAACTCTTCTAAATAGAATTTACAAACGAAAGAATACTGAGTTGGTCCATTCAGACATTCTAAGGCAAAGGTTTCGTATAGTGTCCCACTGATCGTGAGAAATTTTGGATTTTTTTCTCAAAAGAAGCTTGTTTTACTTGGTCTCTGAATAAAGGTATTGAAAAAGCTATGTAAAAACTTCTCATCGTTGTATTTCGCTTTGTCTTTTTGGTTCAGAAGTGCTTTATCTGCTGATGAAAGTACAAGACTATTTGGTAAAATCATTCCGTTTGAGGAGAGGAGGTTATTTTGTGAAAGGAAATTTCCGTTTGGACTAATACTTAACTGTCCATTCAGAATTTTTGCTTGTATTCCTGAAAAGGCTGCAATAGTTTCTTGTTTCTTTTTATAATTTTCTATTTGTTCTTCTCCATTAGGTATGAGTTCAGTTTTTAACTGTGTAGAAAGAGTGTTGCTGCCTCAAAATACTATCCCTGAAAGAATAAAAATTGATACTATGAAGGCAAAAACTCGAGTTCCATATTTGAAAAAAGCTTGATATATTCGTCAGTATCGGCGAATGATTTTGAGTTGTTCTCTGTTAAAAAACACGGTTTCTCTCATGATGCTTGATTCTGATCAATTAAATCAAGCTAAGTATAGTCAGAATCGGAAATAAAGCAAATTTTCGCTAAAAAAATTCTCTCTTTTGAAACTTTTTTCTTTTTTTGTGGAAAATTTTTAAGTTCTTTTCTCTGCTAGGAGAAGATGTCCAGTAATTAGTTTAGGGTTGCATACATCACGAAGTGACATTTCTCCCGTAAAGAATCAGATTTCTTTTGCTTGTTGATGAAGTTCTTCTAGCGTATGAGGGTATTGCTTAATTTTGAATTTTTTCCCATTGATTCACCAGGTAAAAAGTTTCTTTTGAAGAAAATGTCCAATGAGTAATTGGCCTTCGGGTTTTAAAATACGGTAAGCTTCGCTGAAAAAGTGTTCTATGTCCTCGATATGTTCCAAAACAAAAAATGCTGATAAGAGATCAAAATATTCATCTTCAAAGGGTCGTACGTTCTCTAGATTACAAACGACTTTTTTTATCCTACCAGGATGCTCAGCAAGTAGTTCTTTTGCACAGTCGCAAGCAATGTATTCCTCTGGGTTGATGTTTTTAAGTTGAGTATACATTCTTCCATCTCCTGCACCCAAGTCAAGAATGCGGTAGTTTTTCCTCTCTCTTGGTACAAATCTATTGAAATCTAGTTGATAAAAGGAATTGAGATGTGGCCAGTATTTTTTATACTCATGTTTTGTAAGATTGTACCCGATTTCAGGATTGAGGAGTTCGACGTGTTTACTCTCATAGCTCATAGATTGAGGAGGAAAAATAAAGTACTGCTGATTGGTGATGTTCTTAAATAGATGATTTTAGCTTCTCAATTGTGCACCGGTTGCTTCAATTTTTCTGATCGCAGTTTGCATTACAGTATTGATCGCATCACTGGTCATCGTTCCATCACCCTTGATCTTGATCTGTACAGAAATCGATTTCTTCCCAGCACCGAGATTCTCTCCTTGATAAAGATCAAAAACCTTTACTGCAGCAATTTCTTTCATTTTTTCAAGGGTCATTACAATTGTTCCAAAGTCCTCATTCGCATTGATCACAAAGGAAAGATCTCTCCAAAGAATTTGGTCTTGTAAGGTTTCATAGTCATGTTCATGCTGAGTTTGATTGATCAGGGGCTTCAAAAGCTCAAGGTTAAGTGTTAAACAGCAGAGTTGGGCGGTTTCAGGGAGTTTTTGTTGTTTCATGGTCAAAGGATGCACAGAAGCGAGGAGTCCGATTTCTAAAGGAGTAGGACCGTTTCTAAGGATCAGTTTTGCTTGTTTTTTTGGATGAAAAGCTCAAAAATCTGACTTTTCAAAGCTCAGTTTCCCTTTGATCCCAAGTTTTTTGATGATGTTCATTGCGATCGCTTTAACCTTCAAAAGCGGATCCTCAGATCGAGAACTAATGTTTTTTTCATATCGACAGGCTCCTAATTGCAATTCTTCACAAAAGTGTTGCTCAGCATATCTTGGATCTAAGGTCTGATTTCCTGCTTCTTTTGCTTTGGTTCGCACCTTTCCGATGTCAAAGATTCTGAATTGATCAAAAAATTTACTATTTTTCACGGCAATAGGGAGGAGGTTTTCTAGCAAGGAATCTCTTAAATAAGGAAATTCAGGATTCAAAGGATTTTGCAAGCGATAGCAGTTGTCAGGATTTCCACCCAGGGCTTTGATGAGAGTTTCACTCGTTCGTGGGTAGCTTTCTACCTGATCATAATTAAACTGCTCAATCATCATACTTTCCACCTTTCTTAAGAGTTCAACACCGCTACTAAAAGGCTGAGCTTTCACTTGTGCAAGTAGAGCCTGAGGTGCGATTGTTTCATAGCCCATAATTCTAGCAATCTCCTCAGCAATATCTTCTTTGATATTCAGATCTTCAGGACCTCTCCATAGTGGAGCAACTACCTGTTCTTCCTGTACTTCGAAACCGAGCTTGTGGAGAATGATTTCCGCTTGTTCTTGAAATTTTTCCTTTTCTTGTCCAAAAATCAAAGATTCAAGTTCTTTTCGTGGGCAAGGAATCAGCTTTTTCGTTAGTGGATTGAGTCCCGCTTTTACATAAGAGCCAATCCCTGCGATTTCATAGTTCCCAAGATCTTTTGCATAAAATTTCAGATCCTCAAGGAACAGAAGTAGAGCATAAAGACTAAAAGCTGGAGCAATATTTTTCTCAAATCTGAGCTCGGCATCGGTTCTGAGTCCAAGCCTTGTCCCTGTCTTCCTTACGACTACTGGATCAAAATTTGCAAGTTCTACGATAATGTTTTGAGTTTGCTCGGTGATTCCACTTTCTAAACCTCCAATCACTCCAGCCAAAGCCAGAATCTTCTCCTCATCAGCAATCACTAGGTCTGAGCTTTTGAGTTCATGTTCATTACCAAAAAGGTCAGTGAATTTTTCAGCTTCCACCGCATTTCTTACGACAATCGCCCCCTTGATCTTGTCCGCATCAAAGCAGTGAATTGGTAGTCCTGAACTATTCATAAAGAGATTGGAAAAATCTACCCAGTTGTTGATCGGATTTCCACCGAGGTCGAGCAGGAGTAAACGAGAAAAGAAATCTGATTTTTTGATTTTGATTCCTCTTAGTTCCAAGGCAATATACGTATTTACCGCTTCAGAACTAACCTTGATTTCACGCTGAAGTGGTTTCTCAGTATGGCTAAGCACTTCCAAAATATTCGTATCACGGAAAGTCTGCATCCAGGTCGTGATGCCATTAAATTTTTTTTCATTCTCAGGAAGGATGGCATTGAGCTCCACCGCAAGTCCAAAATGTCCTGTAAGATCAGGCCTATTGGTCAAACTTTTGCTATCTACTTCCAAAGTCGTACTTTCAAGCCAGGGAAACTTTTCGCTGAGGGGGATTCCAAGGTCATCTTCGCTGATTTCTAGGTCCTGTCCGAAATCCCAAATCCGATGAGTATCTTTATCTTCATTGATTCCAAGTTCTCCTTTAGAACAGATCATCCCTTCAGAATCAACCCCTCTCATCGCTCTTTTAGCTATCGTAATCCCTACTTCAGGAAATGGAGTTCCCACCAAAGCTGTTGCCACAAAAAGTCCAGGAGCAACATTCGTTCCTCAGCAGATGATTTGAAATTTCCCTTGTTTTCCGCAATTGACCTGGCAAATATTTAATTTATCGGCATCAGGATGTTTGCTGACTTCTTCAATTTTTCCGATTACAATGGTTTGAGGAATTCTTCTCTTCTGTACTTCCTCTATTTCACAAGTCTTGAGAATCAGCTTTTGAGCGATCTCTTCTGGACTCGTTGTAGCAGAAAGGTATTTTTTGAGCAACTGAAGATGATATTTCATGAATACATAAAAAAGATAAAAAGTTGACTCTTAGTGTAGTAATTTGCCTCAGAACTACAAGAGGAAGTCAGTTTTTTCTTGCTTTTTTTGAGAATTCAGTTATACTTCTGCCGTTTTACTTTTTCTTTCTTAGTGTTATGCGTATTTCTTCTCCAGAAGCGATGCATCAGCTTGGCCGTGATTTAGCTCAAAAGGCTAAAGTCCTTTTACTGTCCTGAGAACTTGGAGCTGGGAAAACCACCTTGATTAAGGGTTTTGCTGAGGGGTTAGGAATCAATTCAGAACAGGTGCAAAGTCCGACCTATGCTTATCTCAATATTTATCAAAATAAACTTTTGCATATTGATATGTATAGGCTTTCAAGTTTTCAAGAGCTCGTAGAAAAAGGGATATTAAATCAGATTTCTGAGTTTGAGTGGATTGTGATTGAATGGCCAAAATGGATTGATCTGCTGGATTTGGAGGATCCATTGCAGCTGGAGATAGAAAAAATTTCTGCAAGTGAGAGAGAAGTGAGGGGAGTGTAAGGCTTTAGAAGATAATTTTTTGTTAGTTTTTGAAAAAGAAAAACCCCAGCGATGTGCTAGGGCTTTTTTGATTAGGCAGCTTGAGCATAATTTTCCTCTGCATCCAAAGGTTTGTTCAAGAGGAGATCGAGAAGCTCTCTTTGAGCTTGGGCTTTGGCTACTCTTGCAGTTGAAGCAATACTGTTTGTTGCGTTCAAAGTGCTACTTACTTCCTCTCCGTAGAGAGCAGTATTCCAAAGGTCAAGTCTATCTTTCATATTTAAAGCTTCTTTTTTCTCTTTGTAAGCTCTGGTAGAAGTAAGTTCGTTCATCTTTACTTCATCGTAGCTGAGCTGTGCAGCTAATGGATTATTGTTTGTGTTCATCTTGTATCAAATAAGAAGGTAAAAGTCTTGCAATCAAGACAAAAGGAATTTTGTTTCAGATTTTTGTTTTTTTTGTTATTCTTAGAGTTCATTGACGACTTCTTTGAGGAGAGAGACCAAGAAGGATTTTTTCGCTTCTCAAGAAGGAATTTGCTCATCATTATGAGCGGTTGAAAGGGCTTTTGGAGCTTCTTTTGGCTGGAAATCAAAGGCTTCAACTAAGAGATAGGCAAGTTCTCCTCTCGTAATCGGTTGGGAGGTCGTTCCTGCATGAGGGTTGAGAATTTTGATTCCAGCAGCTTGGGTAATGAGCTGATAAGCTTCTCACTGAGTAAGCATAGCATTAGGTAGGAAGCGATTTCCAGATAATTCATGATGCAATAGAGAAGTTCAGATCTCATGTTCAAGCAGATATTCCAAATGGGGAGCATAGGTTGCAAAATAGGTGACATCGGTAAGGGTATTTAGATGATAAAAATTGTTGATAACAAGGGCTTTTTGTTCTTTAGCAAGCCTGCTATTGGCGATCATAATCACTCCATCAGAGCGGAGCACTTTCTGATCAGGATAGAAATTCCCATTTCTTCCAGCTACTACCCCAAGCTGTGCAAGCTGAGTAATCGCTTCCTGATACGGATGATGATCGATATCTCTAAAGACCGTTTCCTTTGGTTTTTCGTCCAATTGGAAAATCGCTACCAAATCTTTCGCCATTTCAGATTTTGTTCGGACTGACTTCGTCGTGTCTATGAGTCCGACTTTTTCTTTTTGACCAAGATGAGGGTGAAGAAGTAAAGTGTTGTTAAGGATCTGCTGCACTTGAGTAGGTTGAATAGCTTGATCTCGGATCAAGTCTAGTCCCTCAAGCATACCAAGCTGTTTGGCAGTGTTGAGCTTTTTTCCAAGAAGGGTTTCAGAGTTTTTGAGCTTTAAAAGCTGTTGATCAGTCAATCCCTCAAAGCTGTCCAAAGGGATGCCTTGAAGAACTCTTTTTAGATCAACGAGCACTCTCACAAAATCACTACAACGGACATGATTGCCCGGATGATATTTACCCTGTCCTCCTCCTTGAACAAGTCCCATCGCTGCGAGGATCTCAATACTTGCTTTATTCGGATCATTTGCAATATCCTGAAAAGCAGGTAATAAATCGGATTCACTTGTGGAGTGTGGCATACGGATAAAGGAAGTTTCACTTTTTTGAGCTTCTCTCTCCTGAGAAGGAGTCAAATCTTTGGTCAGACTTCAGCTTTTATTTTCTTCAGCATCAAGCCCTTCCTGCATAAAGGAAACCAAATTTCTCCAAATGCTTTTTACTCCTGAAGCGAGCCCATCCTCAATTTGGGTGCGGAGTGGGGTTTCTGTGGTAATCTTTTGAGGAAGCTTGGACTCCTGTGGGTTTTGACGACCATCAAAAGCAAGCACGGTAGATAAGGTATAACCACCGATGATAAAAATTACCAACATTCTCCACAAGCCTCCGACCCTGTTGGTTGGTTTGAGCTTGTTCATGTTTGTCTTGTTAACGAATAAATGGTTGTGTTGTAGAACCCATTTTTTCATCATTAAGACAAATCCTGATCTGTTATTCAGCTTTCTCTGCTTTTTGAGGAGTTTCCCTCTGCAAGCATGCACTATCCCAAGCTGAATTGCTTCTCAGGAATGGAGTGTCGCTGTATCACTATCGCTACATTGACAATAATATTATATACTTAAAATTAAATATGTCAATTTTTTGTGGACTTTTTTTGTAAGAGATTTAAAGTTAGTTAAAAGCTTACTTTTATCTTCTTTTTTGAACTTCTTTTTTTGATTTTTTTCTGAAATTTTTTGTGTTTGAGATCAAAATCAATTTTTTTCTTGCAAAATTTTTATGATTTTATATATTTTGATCGTTTTATTTGTTTTATACATTATTATGCTAGTTACAACAACTAATATTATTGAAGGAAAGCCTGTAAGGGAGTATTGTGGACTTATTTCTTCGGAAGTGATTGTAGGTGCAAATTTTATAAAGGATATTTTTGCTGCGTTTTCAGATTTTTTCGGTGGGAGGTCAAATGCTTATGAAAGAGCCCTTATTAAATGAAAAAATGACGCGATGCAAGAACTTATTGAAAAAGCTCAAAAACTTGGTGCTAATGCAATTATAGGTGTGGATATGGATTTTGAAGCTGTAGGAAAGGGATCTATGTTTATGGTCAATATTAGTGGTACCGCAGTAAAACTCGGATAATTTTATATTGGATATTTTAAATATGAAAAAATCAACAACTTTAGGGCTTATGGTTGGGGTTCCTGTGATTCTTCTCGCTATTTTACGAATTTTATCAATTTGGAATTTGATAGGAGATGAAGTTGTAGAAAAGCTGATTGCGACACTTCTAGTAGTTATTCTAACAAATCTTGTGATCTATAAGTTTTTTATCAGTGATGAAAAGCCGGGTGAAAAAATTGTAGATAAGTGGTAATCTTAAGATGAATCCTTGGTCTTTTTTGTAAATACGAATTTTTGACTACTAAGTATTGCTTGATAAAAATAGTTGGATATTATCTCCATTCTTGTGTTTTCTGATTCTTTTTACCATCTCTATCTGCTTCTTAAGCTTGCAGGACATTTAAAATGGACTTTGTTTTTCTTATTTTGATGATTGTGGCTCAGTTTAAGATTGCCAAAAAGTTTAAGAAAGGACCAGATTTTGGATTGGGAGTTTTATTTTTCCCTATTATATTCTACCCTATCTTTGCTTTTTCAAAAGGGGTAGAATATCATCCAGAGGCATAGTTGCTTATTCTTGGTTTTTATCAGATGAAAAGTCTGAATGCTTTCATAGCTTCAGATTTTTTCTTTTCTTCTTCATTTTTGTTTTATAATGAGCTGAGAAAAAGCTTTTCAAAACTCATTTCTTAATTTTAAATCATCAAAAATCAGGCTTCCTTTCGTTTTTCTCATCCAAAAATCTCGTAATAAGACTAGATACAAACAAATGAAATCAGATTTTTTGTATTTTCTCTTGATTTTAGGGAGCAATTTTGTATATATTCTTTCATTGCGTTTTATTATTTAGTTTTCTTGGAACATAATGCCAACGATTAACCAACTTATCAAAAAAGGTAGAGTAAAGAAGACCTTTAAGTCTAAAGCTCCTGTGCTTCAATTTGGACTCAATAAGCTTAAGGGGAACAAGAAAGTGGCTCAACCAGCTCCTTTCAAGAGAGGAGTATGTCTTAAAGTATCTGTGATGGGACCTAAGAAACCAAATTCAGCTCAGAGAAAGTTTGCAAAAGTGAGGCTTTCTAATGGTGCAGAAGTATTGGCATATATTCCAGGAGAAGCTCACTCTCTTCAGGAGCATAGTGTAGTGCTTGTAAGAGGAGGAAGAGTGAAGGATCTTCCAGGTGTGAGATACCATATCGTGAGAGGAAAATACGATGCGAATGCGGTAGCAAACAGAAAGCAAAGTAGATCTCTCTATGGGGCAAAAAGACCTAAGGCTGGTAAATAATTTTAGTTTGTTTTGTTTGTTCAAAAAATGGCAGTGATTAAAAATAAGACTTTGGATACTTTTGATTACGAAGAAAAGTTGATCAACTTCATCATGAAGCATGGTAAGAAAAGTGTTGCAAAGAAAATTTATGCAGATACGCTCAAAGATATTAAGGCAAGCGGACATATGAATCCTGCAGTAGTGGTGAGAACTGCTATTGAAAATGCTTCTCCTGTGACAATGATTAAGTCAAAGAGAATTGGAGGTGCGGTATATCAGGTTCCAGTAGAGGTAAAAGCTGACAAGAGATTCTTTTTCGCTACAAAATGGATCCTTGATGCTGCGAGAGGAAAGAGCGGAAAGTCGATGTACAAGAGACTTGCTGAAGAAATGCTTGCTGCGTATTCTAATCAAGGAGCTGCAGTAAAGAAAAAGGAAGAAGCTCATAAGATGGCTGAAGCTAATAAGGCATTCGCTTATATGGCTAAATATATTAACTAGTTTTTCAATCTATAAAAGAGAGAAAAATCTGAATTTATTTTTTGATTGTTGTTTCTAATGTGAGATACGAACGGAAGAAAAATTAAGCACTTTCTAAAGGCATTGAATTTGCACAGACCAAAGACCGGTTGTAAAAATGAAAAAGCAGTAGAAAGCTATGTTACCCTTTTGAAAAGAGAAGAAAAAGAGGGATTGACTGCTTGGATCAAGAATGCTAAAGTAAAGGCTGAAGCAAAACTTAAGAAATATGGAATTCCTCAGCAGAAGGTCAAAGAAGTTCTTGAATCAAAAGGACTCGCTCATTTATCATCTAAATTATCATAATCTCATGGCAAGATTGAAGACAAATGCAAAGAGAAAGCTCAACAAGGCACTTACAAGAGTTGAAAAAGTGGTGATTATGGATGTAAGAAGAATGCTTGAGCAACAGAGAAAATGGAAAGCTAAGGTAATGAATAGCAAAGGAAGTAAATAATTTTATTCTTGATAGATATATACAATGAATCACGAAAGATTGAAGTATCTCTCTGATACCAATGGATATAAGATTTTGCCTGTAAAAACAGGAATGCAGATTGAACTTCACGAAAGAGTGGGAGAAGGATCTACTGAGAGAATCTGGAAGTTTAAGGGGCTTGTTATTAAAGTAAGAAAACCTGGATGTGCAGATGGTTCTTTTACTATTAGAGGATTGGCTGCTGGGCAGACTATTGAAAAAGTATATCCGCTTTCTTTTCCTAAGTTTGAAAAGGTAATTCTCCTTGATGAATACAAGGTAAGAAAATCGAAGCTCTACTATATCAGAGAAAAAGTTGGAAAGGCAGCGAGAATGAAGAGTAAAATCACTGCTGATAAGAGAGAGTCAGATTTGTTGAAGTAATTTTTTAGATTTTGTCGTATGTCGTTATGAAACTTACTGTGCAAGTTCGTAGTGCAACTGGAAAAGAAGTAAAAAAAATGAGAAAAGAAGGGTTGCTTCCTGCGGTAGTATATGGAAAGAGTTTGGAAACTCCTGTGCTCTTGAGTTGTGTGAAAAATGATTTCATCAGAGTATATAAAGCTTCTGGATATTCTACTCCTATTGAATTAACAGGTGGAATTGATCAGTTGGTACTTTTGCAAGCGATGCAGCTTGATCCCGTATCAGATGAAGTGCTTACGGTTGATTTTTTGGCGGTGAATAAGAATGAAAAGGTGTCTGCTTCAGTTCCTGTAGTACTTATTGGGGAATCAAAAGTAGAAAAACTGAATGAAGGAAAAGTTCAGCTTGTGAAAGATACTGTTGAAGTTGAAGCGTTCCCTCAAGATCTTCCTCATAATATTGAGATTGATCTTTCTAAGATTGAAACTGCAAATGATGTGATTTTTGTAAAGGATTTGAGTGTTTCTTCAAAAGTTACGATTTTGGATGATGGAGAACAGCCACTTGTAACCGTGGTTGAGCTTGCTGATGAGGAAGAAGCTTCAGAAGCGGCTACGGAAACTCCTGCTGCATAGTAGGAAATCTTTCTTTTATCTTATTGTGTTGTTATACTCATGGCTAGAATATGTTATTTTACAGGGAGAAAATCTCAATCTGGACAAACAAGGTCTCACTCTATGAGAGCAGGGAAGAGACAGTTCAAAGTAAATCTCATCAATAAATGGATTAAACTTGAAGATGGAAGTCAGATTAAGGTAAAGATTAACTCTAGACTTTATAAAAAGTTTAAAGGATTTATGTAGGAGTTTTCTTGTATATTTACTTGAAAATGTGAGGGAAAAAACTATAGTTCTCTCGTGATAAAAAGTTTCCTTAGTGGATATTTCTCAGTGTGGGGTAGTAGCTCAGTCGGTAGAGCAACAGCCTTTTAAGCTGGTGGTCCTGGGTTCGATCCCCAGCTACCCCATGGGAATTATCTCTTAAAAAGGAAACTTTTTTGATTTAAATATTTTTTGAATAAATGGAGTCCGTAGTCTATATCTTAAAAGGGAAAAGATATTATGTGGGATATACCAGCGATTTGCAGAGAAGGCTAGAGGAACACAAGAGAGGACAAACAAAAACAACTAGAGAAATGGGAGCATGGGAATTGGTAAGAGTAATTCCTTGTGCTACTAAAACAGAAGCTATTACATTAGAAAGAAAAATAAAAAGAAGCGGGCATGTAGAGAGATGGCTGTAGAGCAATCCCGCTCAAGCGGGAGTGGTCCTGGGTTCGATCCCCAGCTACCCATGGGAATTATCTCTGAAGAAGGAAATTTTTTTGATAAAAAACTTTTAGGCTTGATTTTTTTGTATAATTGAATATAGGAAGAATAATATATTTTTAGAATCCTTAATCCACATCCACAATGTAGGTAATTAAAGAGAGAAAAGTCTGGTTTATTTCTCTTTTTATTATGTAATCAAAGTAGTATGGACTATCCAAAGTATCAAATCAACTTTATGCCAGAGTCGTATTATGGCTATTGTAGTACTGCGTGTTTTATGGGAATACTTAATTATTTCCGATATACGCAATTTAATATGAAAGATACTCGAGATGTGATGAAAATCGCAAAAATGGGAAGGTATAAATTTTGAGTGGGACTAACAGAGTCAGAAATGGCATATGCTCTTTCAAGGTTAGGATTTAAAGTTATCTATACAACAATATCTACAGAGCAGGATGATTTGGATTACCTGCAAGATCCAGTTTGAATCATCACTAAAAAATATGAAAACCATAAATACAAAGATTTTGTAAAAGATGGGATTTGGACTGATAGTCAACAAAATGTAACTTTTGATTTTTACGATACTACTATTGCTAAAAAAATCCTAGAATCCGAAGAAATTGAGAAAATTTATGAAATAGATATCATTTCTGTCATAGAAAAATATCAGAATGAAGATACCCTGTTTATTTTATGATTAAATGCAAATATTCTCTATGATAGAGAACCAGAAGAATGAATCAGTTGATGACATGTCGTATTGTGTAAATGATATAAAAACTGAATGTTTGAAATTTATGATCCAGGTCCCTATAAGAAGCCGGATTTTATTCCAAAAGATACGGTATTGGCAGCAATGAAAGATTTGAGTAAAGATTATAATGTATATGTTATAAGGAATAATTAATAAATAACTACCTTTTTATTTTTTTTATTATAGTAGTCATGAAAATTATTCCAGCGACGCAAAACCACCTTCAATCCATTGCCACTTCGATGGTAAAGGAATACCAAAAGTTAAATGAGGATCTCAAATGTCCCATGTATCAGACGGATTATGATTTATTTATCCGTGTTTGGAGTAAGAGAATTGCAGATCAAAGTTCAGAGTTTCCTCTATTTGTTGCAGAGGGAGAGAAGGGAGAGTTTTGAGGTTTTGTAGCTCTTATGTTTCATCAGGAAAGAGCTGAAGTTTTGATGGTCGCTCTAGAAGAGGGGCGTGCATCTTCTGAATATCAAGCACTTTTGGAGTTTGGTCTACAGTTTTTGAAGGAGCAAGGAGCGAAATTTGTGAGCTTTGAAGTTGCCCCGTCAGAGAATGAGTATCTTAGTTTTTTACAGAAAAAGGGGGCTAAAGAAATTTCGGTAAAATATGTTTTATAAAAGAAAGAAATCAGATTTTTTCTTCGATTTTACTTGTTTACGATAAAAAAATATGCTCCGAGAGTGAAAACATCCTGAATATTTTTTACCAGAGGCGGTGCCTGGTTTTTGTTCGTTGACATGCTGTATGGGAGTGCTTAATTACTTTTGGTCGACGAGCTTTAATGGGCAAAATACTCGACAAATGATGAATCTCTTTAAAGAGGGATTGTATACAGGAACTGAGATGTTAGATTTGCCGGAAATTGCCTGTAAATTGGATCAATTGGGATTTAATATTGATTATTATCTCTCGTATAGTGAAGAATTGCATAGAGATTCTTTGGAAAATCCTACGAAATATATCTATGAACGAACACCATCTCAATATCATAAATATATCAAAACAGATGAGCAAGGGTATTATCGAGATTCTGGTACTTCGATTAATAGGATTTGAGATATTAAATTTGATCAAAAAATAGTAGATAGTCAGTCGATTATATCTCATTATGATGTGGATATTATTCAAGTAATTAAGGAGAATCAAAGAGAAGGGTGTTTGTTTCTGATTGGTTTGGATAGGTATACTTTACATGATGAGCAACCTTATGAAGATTTACCATGAGGTCATGTTATTTTGGTATCAAAGATTGAAGATGATCATGTTGTGATTTTTGATCCAGGTCCTCCACTTTTGCTTTATCATAGAGTACCTGTAGAGAGATTTATGAAGGCTATGAATGAGATGGGAACTTATTATTCATTTATGAAAATTACTGATAAGCATGCGGATCTCGCTGCCTTCTTCCCGGTATCATCGACTCCATAGCTTTTAGAGATCCTCGTGATGGATGATAAAGTGCTTGATTTCTCTTTTTCTTTATATACACATAGCTGGCATATTTATTTTTATTAAACTTGTTTTTCCTTGGGAGAAGAAAGAGGAAATTAGTGTTTACATCTTTTTTATGAGGTAAAAATCCTGAATTTTAACTTCATTCCGAGTGAGGAATGTCAGGCCTTAGGTTCCTTTACTCCAGAGGAAATGAAGTCCTTAGTATGAAGCTGAGTTTTATCTCTATTTGCGGATTATTTTTATGAAAACTATTAATGAAACGTTTCCTTGTCTCAATTGTGGAAAAGAAATTCCTAAAGCACAGAAAACCTGTCGTAATCACTGCCCTTTTTGTTTTACTTCAAGGCATGTAGATGGTGAGATACCTGGAGATAGGAGTTCGGTTTGTCAGGGGGCAATGTATCCGACCGCTTATGAGATGAAAAATGGAGAAATCAGAATTCTTTTTTCTTGTTCAAAATGTGGAAAAGAACATTGGAATAAAAGGGCAAGTGATGATGAAATTTCGGCTTTACCTGCTTTGATTGAAAACTATCGTGAGCACTTCTAAAAAAGGCTTGAAAGCTGATTTTAACAACAATTGCAGAAAAAAATCAAAGCTCTTGATAATGATGAGCAAATTGCTATACTCCCAAGTATTCGGAAGACTTTATATTGCTATTATTTTTCGTATGAAAAAGGGGATTCATGGTCAGTACTTCAAAGATGTTGAGGTAAATTGTATCTGTGGGGCAACTTTCACAGTAAATACTACAGTTGAAGGACCTATCAAAGTGGAAACTTGCTATCAATGTCATCCAGTTTTCAACAAGGATAGAGTGGTGAAGAAGCCAGTAAAAGGTATGATGGAAAAATATCTTGAAAAGCAAAAGAGAATTGAAGCTGCAAAGAAAGGTGCATAGTTGCTTCTTTAGTTTTGCTTATGATCAATGCTCAGGTCTGCACTTATCAAGAAGTATGTGAATGCCAAAGCGATTCAGTGGGTAATTGGGCATAGTTCTGTAGTGCATTTGAAAGAGGCCCTCCTCATGATGGTGCTTCTTTTTGTTGTTTATGTGATTTTTGTTTTACTCAATAAAACTAGTCCTGCTCCTTATTGGAAATGGATTTTTGGAGGGATTGGTTTGATGCTTTTTATTAAGTGGGTGATTGATTTTCTCAATAAGTATCTTGATTGTTTAATTCTGACTCAGGATTCAGTTATTTTATTCCTTTGGGAGGGGCTTTTGGAGTATAAGATTGAAATTTTCTCTCGAAATAAAATTACGACGATTTCTTGGAATCAAAATGGGCTTTGGGATAAGCTTTGTATGAAGGGCGATCTTATGATTAAGCTAGAATTTGATACTGAATTCCCCTTTCTTGAGGTTGCTCATCCAAAAAAACAAGTTGGAAAGCTGACGCTTCTCAAAGAAAAATTCCTTACTCAGCAAAAGCAGATTATTGAAAAGGATTTATCTGAAGATAATGAGAGGTTTAATGTGCTCGTAGAGGCGATGAGTGAAGTCGTGAAGGAGTATATGGAGAAGAAAAGCTAAATGATTCTCAGTGTGGAGTCTAGAATTCATGCTTTGATGGCTTGAAATGATAGTGAAAAATCAGAAGTAGAAAAGGCAGGGTATTAGTTTTTTTATTCCTTAGTGTCTAAATTTTCTCTTTGCTGACATTTCTATTTTTGTCAAGCACTGACATCTTGACTCTATTGGAACGAAAATTTAAGAAAAAGACTTGTATTTTATTTTTAAGTTCTTAATCTCATGATATAATCTTTTTATATTTTTATTTGTTTGCCCATGAAAAAACTTTTTTCTTTGTTAGCAGCGGGTGTGATGGTTTCTTTCCTCGCAGCTTGCAACAACACGCAAACAGAAATAAATACTGATGATGTAAATCCTGATCTTGTCAATGAAGTGGTGAACGAACCTAATGAAAAAGTTGATGAAAAAGAGACCTCATCCACTGAAGAATTTAAGCGTTGATTGGAAGGAGAAGGTCCTTATACAGTAGTTACTTCTGTTACTACTTTTACGATTCCAGAGGGAATGAAGTATGAAGTAAATTCTGCCTATATTGCAGATGATGGGAAGTTTGCGACAGTTGAGCTTGGACTTACTCCTATTGGTGCTTATCAATTTGGTTCTCTCATAGTGACTAACCAATGAATGGTTAAAAATTATGAAGGAGCGGTTGAGCATACAATCAAGCTTCAGAATTTAGCTACTTATAAAGAAGGAAAGTCTGAGCTCTTGGATGAAGTGGAATATAACGGTATTAAGTATCAAACCATTAAGACCTCTACTGAATATTGAACGGATTATTTCTTGGCAGGATATCAAGGAGGTCGAGAAATCATGTTAAAAATGCCTGAGAAAAAAGGATGATTTGCTATTGATGATGAGAAGGTAAAAGAGTTGATGGGATCTCTTTCTGTAGTTCCCTTACAATAAAGTCATTGATACTAAGAAAAGCCCTGCTAATAGAGAGTTGGGGCTTTTTTGAAAAAATCTTGTTAATTTTGATTTGACAAGTTTTGGAGGATTCGTATGATGAGGTTGATCTGAATGATCGGAAATCAGCTTTTTATTTTTTTAGATAAGAGAGATGTGGATTCTATTTGGAATTTTGGCGGTACTTGTGATTTGGTTTATTGTGCTTTATAATCGCTTGGTAGCTTTGAAAAATAATAGAGAAAATGCGTTTGCGGATATTGATGTGCAGCTTAAGCTCAGGTTTGATCTTGTAGAAAATTTGGTCAATACTGTAAAAGGTTATGCAAAGCATGAAAAAGAGACTTTGGACCAAGTAATGGCTGCGAGAACTGGATTTTTGAAAGCAAATTCTGTAGAAGCAAAAGTAGAAGCGAATAATCAGCTTACCGGTGCTTTGAAAACGCTTTTTGCGGTTGCAGAAAACTATCCTGACCTTAAGGCAAATCAAGGTTTTCTTCAGCTTCAGAGTGAGCTTTCAGATATTGAGAATAAATTAGCAGCTGCGAGAAGGTTTTTTAATACAACAACAAGAGAGTTTAATACTGCAATTCAGAGCTTCCCTGCGAATTTGATTGCGAAGAATTTTGGATTTCAGCAGGCGGAATTTTTTGAGCTTGATGATGAAGCAGCGAAAAAGACTCCAAAAGTTGAGTTTTAAGCTTAAAAATAATCATCCTGAGAAGAGGGGGTTTTGCTCCTTCTTTTTGTGTTTATAAAGTTAAGAAAAAAGACTGAGAACTAGAATTTTCTCTTTCTGTTCTTTAAAAGTAGAAGTATTTGGGAAAAATAGTTTTCTAATTGCTAATTAGCTGATCTTTATTATTTTCATACAGTGCTACAATTTCTACCTCTGCTTCGTATTTTGGGAAAAGTGCCTGTCCCATCTCAATTTTTGTATTGCAACGATTGGCGATGATTTCTGTCGTTTGGATTCGTTCCTCGATTTGAGAGTCCGAATAGCCGTTGTTTTTGCAGATTTTTCTGATTTCTAGTTCTGTCATAAGATGGTTTTCTGTGGTCGGAACTCTGTGCTGAGGATCGTAGAGTTTGAGGTTATCTTTGATTGCCATCGCGAGTTCTTGTGTCTGCTTATCCTTTGAGCTTGGGTAGGCGTAAATATTACTCACAAGACAAGGCGTTTCCGTTGTTTTTGCGAGCTCTAGTACTGCAGCATTTATTTTTGAGATTTCTTTTTCTGTACTCTCGTTTTGAGCGATGATCTCCAGAAAGCAGTTCTCTTTTCCAAGCTTGGACTGAAACATTTCTCGGATTTCTTGGACTCTCGCAAGCGGTTCAGCATTGCCGAGCATTTTCGCAATCCACGAATCGGTCCCACCAGAAAAAATCAGAATTCCTTCTTTATATTTTTCCAAGGTCGCAAGATCAATTTTCGGTCTTTCTAAAATCCCCTCCTCACCTGCGAAAGATACAAGTTTCATTAAATTCAGATAGCCCTGATCATCCTCAGCAAGCAAACAAACGCTTCCAATAGGCTTTCCTGGACTCCTACCCTGAATATCTAAGGTAAAACCGAGTTCAACTCCGATAATCGCCTTGATCCCCTCATCATTTGCGGCTTGATAGAGCTGAATTGCTCCATACATCACATCCAAATCAGTCAAACCCAAAGCAGGAAATCAGAGTTCTTTTGCCTTTTTGACCAAGACTTTTGGAGTGCCGATAGATTCAAGGAAGGAAAAGGTGCTACGACCATGAAGAGGAATATACATTACAAAAAAGAGAAATAAACACTATAATACTACGATTTTTCGCCTAGAAAGCAATCTTTCTTCATAGGGAAAAAGAAAATCAAAAAGCTGAAAAAAAGTATCATCAGGACTCCGGCTATAAGGAGTTCTCTTAAAAAATGTTCTGAATAAAGCTTAGGAAAGGCTTTGACGGAGAAAAAACTTGCAATCGGTAAAAGGACCAGACTTGATTTTGCTCATAAACTCCAAATTTTCAGAAAAAGAGCTTGTAAAAGATGAAAAAGAAAGTGAATAGTAAATACAATACTTACCGCAAACCAAAATGAGCTTCCAACATATCGGCTTCCTATCCGAATCAGAAGCATTAAAAAAGTTTCTACAAGGATTGCCTTGAAAAATTTTGCAAAAGAAAGCTTGGTAAGAAAAGCTCATAATTTTTTTGGAAATTTCTTAATGTCTTGCTTTTTCCGTTGTTTAAATCCTATAAGTTCCTCAAGCTCGTGTAAGGAATAAATAATAGGAAACAGAAAAAACCAAAGTGTAGCCCACTCCATGCTTTATTTGCTAAGTAAAAACTCTTGAATTAGCTCAAAAATCTGATCACTTTTCCCCTCAAGAAGCTGCTTTTCCTCTGCTCTGAATTTTCCTAACACTCGGTTGCTGACTTGACTTTGATCTTGTGGTCTATCAATTCCGATCCTCAGTCTCCAAAAATCACGAGTTCCCAGTTTTTCTATCGTGCTCTTGAGTCCATTATGTCCCGCAGCACTTCCTCAGCATTTTAGAGCGATTCTTGCCGTTGGAAAATCAATTTCATCATGAAGAACCAGCAAATCTTGAGGCTGAATTTCATAAAATCTCATCAAAGGAGCGATTGCGTTTCAGGAGAGATTCATATAAGTTTCAGGTTTGCAGAGCAGGATTTTTTGATCATTTCGCTGAGTAATGAGCGTTTCTGCTTGGAATTTCGCTTGAAATTTGAAGTTTCCGAGCTGTTCATACTGTGTTCGAAGATCAAGAAAATGAAATCAGATATTATGTCTGGTGTTTTCATAGTTTTTTCAAGGGTTTCCAAGTCAGACGAGGAGTTTCATTCAGATTTTTTCTTGTATAAATTGGCTTGAGATTAGCAAACTTACTCTTAAAATCAAGCTTAAACGGGTATCTAAGTGAAAGTAAGTTTTTTCTTTGTTATTGCTTATTTCTTGCATTTCTTCTTCAAAACTTTACACTCTAGTGAGTTCTTAGCTTGCTTTTTTATCATGAAAAAAATCTGAATCGAAGTTCGCCGTTCTTCACCGATTTCTGCAGCCCAGTGGATGCTTCGTTTTGTATATCTTTCGCTTTTAGTGCTCAGTTTTACGGCTTTTTCGCTTTATGCGAGGATTACAGGATGGCTTTTTTCTCCTCATAAAATTGATATTTTCAATGATTTGGAGCAGATTTCATGGTATTTTTGGGTTTTAGATCCGGAAGTAGCACGCCAGCTTTTGACCTTTGATAGTGTAGTTAAGGACTATCTTTCTGGAGCGAATGTCCTCCAAACCAAGCATCAGGAACTTACAAATCTCTGGAGCTATGCTAGGGATAATAGTCATTATCTTACGAAACTCGGCTTTGGAAGCTATGAAAGAATACTCCAAATGCTTGCTGATGCTCGACCGATGAGAGAGGAAATTTTTCAGCTACTTGGGAAAGATCAGCGTTTCAATTATCTTATTCCACTTCAAAATAGCAATGAAGCTCGTCCAAATGGGGGATTTTTTGGTTCTTTTGCGTTTGTGAGTCTCTCTGGAGGGCATATCGTAGAGATGCAAATTGTGGATTCTTATCTGCCAGATCTCCTTGCTCCCAAGACTCGTATCCCACTTCCTGAGTGGACTAGAGCTTTCCTTAAATCTGAGAATGCGGGCTTTATTGCGGGAAATAAGTTTGGATTTACAGATAAAGATGGGAAAAATCTGAAGACTCTCTACGAAAAGATTTTCCACACGGATTTTGACCCTCAGAAAAAGGAGCAAATGTTCAATCCTCAGCAGCGGAATCAGCTTTTTCAAAAAAATATCAAAGGGGTCATCTTTCTTGATTCTGAGCTGATTACCTATCTTTTACCGGCTTTTCGTTCTAAGGCTTGGGAATGGCAGTTTCTTAATGCGAATGTTGATTTAATTAGAGGAGAAGAGAAAAGTAATAAGAAAGAGTTTTATATCAAGGATTTGGAGCAGTATCTCAAAACCAATGCGCTTTCTCTTGCTAGGGCGACCATCAATAGTGTTCAGGAACTTCTTCATAAAGGCTATGTGAATATCTATCTCTCTAATGTTTCGCCTCAGATGCGAGGTTTTCTCCAGTCTTATGATCTTACTACGGTTTATCAGTCAGATTTTTTCTATTTTTTTAATATCAATACTTCGTTTAATAAGTCTGATGGTTTCGTAAAAAAGGAGGTTGAAATTCTGAATGAAGCAGGGCAGGTCGTACTTGCTACTGATGAAAGGAAACTCGATATTTCAAGCTTAAAACCTGGAAACTATACGATTTCACTTCGTTATGCACTTGATGTGCCCAAAAGCTATCAAGATGAGATGCTGGCATTAGAGCAAAAGTATGGGATCACGATGACCGATAGGGAGCGTCATATCCTTGCTTTGCAGCCCAAAAATAATTATCCTGAACAGCCGATCAGATGGCGAGAAACCAAAGAACTTATCTACCTTCCTCCTCAGACGAAAGTGCTTGAAGTACAAGGAGATGCTTTTCAGGTTCAGCCTTTTCATTCGGATTTTTCTGAGGGGGTCGCATACCAGTCCCGCATTACTCAAAATCAAACCACCAATACTGTCCGTGTCAGAATTCAGCTTTTTTAGTCTTTTTTTTAACTTCTTATGCTAAAACTTTTGCAAGGCTATTATCATTTCCTTTCTCTCGGAAAATTTATGGAGCAACTCATTCTCAGTAATGATCTTTCTGAATTGGCGATGAATCTTCCTATTAAGACCTGAGAAAAGTCTTCTTTCGTGCTTAAAGAAGGGGTGATTAAGCAGCTTTTGACCTCTCTTCATCAGCATCCTGATAAAAGGAATATTTACGGCTATTTGACTGAGATGAGTGCTTTCAGGGGGATTTTTTCCATTATTAGGGAGCTGATCGAAGGGAATGAAAAATTTCGTGAATTTTTGAAAAATTTGCTTCAGGATCAGTATTTTCCTTTTGAGCAGATGATTAGATTTCTCAGAAATGTGCTGAATCATTCTACGAGTTCAGGACTACATCTCAAGCTTGATGACTATGATATTCAGAAGGATTATATTCTTTCTCCAAAACAACAAAGACTGAATAAGCTTGGAGGTTCGGCAGTGATTGAGCTGGATTTTGTCTATGCCAAGTATATTCCCCAACGAAAGGGGAGTCCAGACTACGGTGTGCAGCTTCGTTTAGATTTTGCAAGGTTACAACCAGGGATGGAGATTGAAAGACTCGTAAGTCGGCATACCCTCTATCTTTTGGCAGAGCTTTGCTTTAATCTTTCTCAACTTGCAGATGTCCAGCTTCATAAAGCTAAAAAATCTGCTCCTCAAGCTCAAAAACCTTCTTTAAAACTTCAAAATCCCCCTTTAAAATCCAAGAAATGAGCCTCAAAACCTCAAAAATGCTCTTCTAAAAGCGCAAAATCCTCTTCAAAAAGTTCTAAACAGTCTCCAAAAGAGAGAACTCTTGCTTCATGACTTTGATGAACCTCAAAGCTAAAGTCCAAACCAGCTCTCAAAAAGCCTTTACCTCCTTCATCTCAACATAAAAGGCTTCCTCTTCATAAGAAAAAAGACTCATAATGACCTATAATTTTTTTCTCCCCTTCAAAAAGGAAGAGTATATCCTTGCTTTGAATCTCTATTCTTAGCCTATTTCTTATAAAAAAGTCTTCTCTTTTGTGAAATGAGAAAAAAGGCTACATTTCCAGTAGCTTCAAAAAAAGTTTCCCTTTCTCTTTCTGAAAAAGTTTTCTAGTTTTCCAAAATACTTTGTGTAGAATCTAGAAGTGGATTATAAATTGAGAAAAGCAGTGAAATTAATTCTTTTGTATTGAGGAGTTCAGTTTTGATTCCTAGAGCTCCGAGTCCTTCTTGAATCAAACTGACTCTGGTATTCAGCATTTTTTGTCCCTTGAGAAAATTTCTGTATCTACTTACAATAGTTTCTACATCATCTTTGCTATTTAAAGTATCCATAAATCTGCTTCGCCAAGCCTTTTTGACCTGCTCAGTGTCCGCTTCCCCATTGTAATAGGGGATAATGATATAAAACTCTTTGATATAAATCAGTCCCTGTCTGAGGTTGATATCTTCTAGGAAAGAAGCATATTGTTTTCCCTGTTCTTTCAAAGCTCCAGGATCAAGCTTTGCAATATTATTTTGTACATAGTTCAGATATTCTCTGAGATCTAGATAGCTATTACGTACCAAAAACTGGAGTGGAAATTCCAATCCATTCAAAAATCTCTTATACTGCTCCAAAATCGTTTGAATATCCTCAAAATTTTTCAGATCAAGATTGATCCCTTCTGCTCTGAGAATAGCTCTGATTCCACCATCTTTGAGGATCGCATAACCATCTTTAATTTCAGAAATCGGAAGCATGGTTTCGGTATTAAATTGGGCTTCTTGTTTTCCCTTTTGGACATTTTGGTGTTCCGGAGTATTGAAGAACATTGTTTGTTAGGTTAAAGGATAAGAATGAGTGTTTTGGTTTAAACTAAATCAATTCAATAGATTTTGAGATCTTTTTTGAGCTGTTCATAATTCTGATAATGGATGGCATGCATTCCCAGCTCTTGAGAAGGAAGAATATCATCTTTGAGGTTATCTCCAATCATAAGCGCTTCTTCTGCTTTACAAGCTGTTTTTTGGAGTATTGCCTTGAAGAAAGAGAGATCTGGTTTGATAACTCCTACATCAAAGGAGAATAAAGGATAGTCAATATAATCCAATAAGGTAGTTTTTGTTCTGATTTGTTCTATGGCAAAGACACTACTATTTGATAAAAGCCCGGTATAATAACCAAGTTCTCTCAGGCGTTTTAACATCTCAAGGGTATGCAAGTAAAGTTTAGTATGAGCTTCTGCATGATCTCTAATCTCCATTATGAGTTTAACATTTTCTTCTGTAGCTACTAAGCCCATATTTTTACATAAAATTTCGTAGGCTTCATACTTGTCATTCCATTTTTTTGTTTGGAGGGAGCTTTCAAAAAGCTTTACAAACTCCTCTTTAGGAATACAAACTCCTGTTTCCTCCAAAATTTTACTGGTAGAACTGTAATCTACATCTCTATAGGCAAGTGTTTCCCAGAGATCAAAGATGATGAGCTTTATCATAGTGAAAACAGGAAGAAATAAAATCTGATTTTTGACTTTTTTTAGGCGACATAGATTGGCTTTTGATAGAACCGAAAGAGGAGCGATACGATGAGCCATGCTAGTCCCATTACGATGATTGCGATTCCGATGCCTTTTAGAGTATCTTTGACTTTACTGAATTGTTTGTCGCCATCACCTACGAGCATTCCATAGAAGCTATAGATTAGCAGTCCTAGGGCAACTAAACTCACAAAACTGAGTGCATAATTGATGAGTTTCCTTGCATAATAGAAGGCCTTCTGAGGACCATGGTAATCAGGTTGATCTAAGCTAAAAACTGCGAGAAGCCTGTTTAGTAGACTGCTTTCTGGACTCACTGCGTCTTCTTTTACGAGTTTTCCGTATTCGGTGTTTACTTCGTTTCCTATTTCGCCTCCTTCGTAGTAAAATGCATTTTCAGAGCCCGCAAGTGCAATACTTGTTCCCATAAGGCAGCCTGAGATCATTACCGAGTAGAAAATCAGCTTTTTTGTTCGTTGCATGAGAGGATATCAGAAAAATAAAATTAGCTTATTATTGCTAAAACCCAGAAGACAAAGCTTACAAAGAGCCAGCTTAGACCGATTCCAATGATAGCGATTGTAATTTTTTTGAGCGACTTTTTCCCTGATTGATACTTGCTATCGTCTCCTCCAGCAGTAATCATCTGGAAACCTGCAAAAATGAGTATGACTAAGGCGATTACGCTCACGAATCCAAGGGCGTAATTGATAATTCTTTGGATTAATTTTATGGTTCTCGTTGTGGCATCTTTTTGATCTTCAATCTTATTTTGGGTTTCAATCAGATTTTGAATTTTCCCTCATTGATCGCCATGAATTGTTGTATAACTTCCTTCACGCATTGCGTTTTGATCTGGAGGAGTGATGATACTCTCATGTTCGTTCGTCAAAATAATTTCCTGTTGTGGTCAAGGAATCGGAACAGCAAAAGTATGTGGTATTAAGAGGTATCCTGCAAGGAGGAGAAAAAGGCTTTTTTTCATCGAGTAAGATAAGCAAGTAAACGCTTGCTCAAGTATAGTCATAATTTCTTTAAAAGCAAATTTCTGCTTATTTATTCATGTTTTTGCTTGGAAAGAAGAGTTTTTTTGAACTTCCTCCTCTTTTTACTGAGCTTGAAAATCATGAGGAAAACACTATCTTTTCATTGCTTTATTTTTTAGCTTTCAATGCTTACTTTTTGAGAAATTCGAAATTATCTTCAGCTTGCGATCATCCTTTTGGTTTCTATCGGGATTCATGAATTTGCTCATGCCTATAGTTCCTATAAGCTCGGTGATCCTACCCCAAAAATCCAAGGAAGACTGACTCCAAACCCTTTGAAACATATTGATCCGATCGGATTTTTGATGATTTTTTTGATTCATTTTGGGCGAGGGAAACCAGTGCAGATTGATCCTAGCTACTACAAAAAGCCCTATAGAGACGAACTTATCACAGCTCTAGCAGGACCTGCGAGCAATATCGTGCTTGGAATCCTAGGAATCCTTATCCTGATGATTTACGGAAAACTCCTCGGAACTTCAGCTATTGAACTTTTCAATGCAAATGATCTCGTTATCCAGTTTTGGACGCTTTTTTCTATGATCAATTTTGGGCTTGCTGCCTTCAATCTCATTCCACTCCCTCCACTTGATGGTTATAGACTCGTAAAAATCATTTCGCACAAGGCAGGCGCTTGGATGGAAAGAAATATGAGATATATTGCAATTGGTTTCCTAGTTTTAGTGGTATGGGGACCGCTTTCAGATGCTCTTTGAACCTATATTTCAGAAGTGTCTTGGGGATTATTTAGGATTTTTGCCTTCCCATTGAGTCAAATTTTCTATTAAGGAAGAAAAAATAAAGAAAAAAATCAGACTTTTTACCTTTTTTCACGAGAATCCCATGCTTGATAAATTACAAACCATCATCACTAAATACGAAACCCTCAGAGAACAGTCGCTTCAACCTGAGATTTTTGAGGATATGGAGAAAGCCAAGAAAATCAATAAAGAGCTTGCAGGACTAGAGAAAACCTACGAACTCGCCTGTGCTTACAAAAAAGCTCTTGAAGCTGAGCAAGGAGCCCAGGAAATCCTTAATAACGAAAGCGATCCTGATTTGCTTGAAATGGCAAAAGAGGAACTTGAAGAGGCAAGGAATAATATTGAAAAGCTTGATTATGACCTCAAAATCGCCCTCTTGCCGAAGGATCCGAATGATGAGAAGAACATTTATCTAGAGATCAGACCTGCTGCAGGTGGAGACGAAGCTGGACTTTTCGCAGCAGAACTCTTGAAAATGTATCTCACTTTCGCACAGAAAAAAGGACGAAAACCTGAAATTGTGGAGGAACAGCTTTCTGATATCGGTGGAGTGAAATTTGTGATGGTAAAGATTGCTGGAGATTCGGTCTATTCTCTGATGAAGTTTGAAAGCTGAGTCCATAGAGTGCAGAGAATCCCTGACACCGAATCCAATGGAAGAGTGCATACTTCTACGGTGACCGTTGCGATTATGCCGGAGGCGGAGGATCTGGATATTCAGATTGATCCGAAGGATATCGTAATGGACACTTATGCTGCTTCCTCTTCTGGAGGGCAAAATGCGAATAAAAATCAGACCGGAGTCAGACTTCACCATCTTCCAAGTGGACTTATCGTAAATATCGGAGATAGTAAATCTCAAATGCAGAATAAGGAAAAAGCCTTTGCTGTTTTGAAGTCTAGGCTCTACCAAATTGAACTAGAAAAGAAGCAAGCTGAAGAAAAAAGTTTAAGAGGAAACCAGATTGGAACTGGAGATCGTTCAGAAAAGATCAGAACCTACAACTTTCCTCAAGATAGAGTGACCGATCACCGTATCCATGAATCTTGGTCTAATTTGCCGAATATTATGATGGGGAATATTGATGACATCCTCGGGAAAATGGTCATTGAAAACCAGACTCTTTTGCTTAATCAAGAGATGGGAGAATAAACTTTATTGGAAATTTTAAATACTATGGAGACAATAAGGACAGCAAGACTCCATTTAAAACGCCTTGAGGAGAAGGACATTCCTCAGCTTATGAATATTGCTAATGATCCTCTGCTTAGAAAGCATACTGGGGATAGTTTTCCGCATCCTTATGATCTTGCCGCAGCTCAATTTTGGGTAAAAGAAGGTGCTAAACAGGAGTATGGTCATCAGGAATTTGGAATTTTCCTTTGAGAATGCTTGATAGGAGGTGGTGGTATTGAGCTTGGGAAAGGGAGAGAGATGAAAAATATGCATGTTGGCTATTGGATTGGAGAGAAATATAGAGGACAGGGCTATGCGACAGAATTTCTCCAAGCGATGGTGGATTATGCTTTCAAAACTTATGATATTGAAAGGATGCGATCGGGAGTTTATAGTTATAATCCTGCTTCTGCTAGAGTAATGGAAAAAAGCTGATTCCTTCGTGAAGGCTGTCTTCGTAATGCGATTTTTTATAATGGAGTATTAGCTGATTTACGAATATATGGACTAACAAGGGTGGGTTTTGAAGAAAAAAAGTCCTTTTAAGCATCTCCCTTCAGGGGCTTGAAAGTATGCAGAGGAGTTTGGACTTATTCCTCTTTCCCTTTGATAACTTTCTTGATATCAGCTAAGCGATAGCCTTTTCTCATGAGCTTTTGAATAATTTCAAAGCCCTCAACCCCTTTCTTTTTGTACTGTCTGATTTCTTTTTCTATTCCTTGAAAAATCCCTTCTTGAAGCTCTTCTGCATATTTTTCAGTGAGCTGAGCAAGTAAAGATTTATCAATGCCTTTGAGTTCAAGCTTTTGTTTGATAAGAAAAAGAGGCTTCCCCTTTCTGATAACTTCGCTATTGAGATAACTTTCTGCAAAAAGCTGATCATTCACAAAATTTTCAGCCTTTAATTTTTCCAAAGTTCTCATCACCATTTCAGAATCATAACCTTGTTGATACATTTTGATTCTAAGTTCTTTTTCAGTTTTTGGGTATTTGCTGATAATGTTTATTGCATATTCATAACAGGATTTTGCCATAGTATTCTTGCTTTCTTAAATAAAAAGTTCATCAAGTAAAGCTCCGATCAGATCAAAATCATCATCTCCAATCAAAACAAGATCAAAGGCTTCTTCATATGCTTTAAGTAGTTCTGGAGTCTCCAAAGTCAGAATTCAGATTTTGAGGAGCGTTTCATGATTATTTCCATGTGCCATTTCAGCATCACCAAGTCCATCACCGATAAGAATTACATTTTTCCTTTTCTCAAGCTTTTCCCTCAGCTCTGGAAGCTTAGAAAAAACTCCTTCATCTTTATTGAGTGAATGAATAACTTCTCCTAGAATCCCTTTCGCAAAGCCCATTTCGTCCCGACTAAAACGATTGATAACATAGCTGATATTTGGAAAATCACAGGCATTATGCTGCATAAAAAGCGGAATTGCATCACCACAGCCACTTGCAGAGAAAATCACGAGAGGAATTCAGTTTTCATCTAATTTTCTAAGACATTCTCCAATGCCTTTCCTCAGCTGGAGATGACCATTTTGCGCAATATCTTTGAGGTCTGTAAGTCTGAGTTTTGAGGCAATCAAGAGTTCATCGTGCTTTTTCCGCCATTCCTGCATCTGAGCTTTCCTATATTCCAGAGGCAAGTTAGAATCGCACTCTATAGCATGATAATGATCAAAGAGCTGATGCGCTTTTTCAGCATAATCCTCGCTAAGATGATTACCATCTCTCAAAAGCGAAATAATGCTCGGCGTTTTCTGACCATTGAAAGTCCCGTAAGT
Source organism: uncultured bacterium (assembly GCA_963540355.1). Lineage (GTDB taxonomy): Bacteria > Patescibacteriota > Gracilibacteria > Absconditabacterales > Absconditicoccaceae > HOT-345. The sequence continues at coordinate 38,507 of CAUTND010000001.1, read as the reverse complement.
AAGCGTTCTATCAAAATCAGCAATAATAAAGCAGGACTCTTTCCCAGCCTCTTGAAACGCTTGCTTTTTCTTGGCAAAAAGTTCTGGATCTTTGATATGGACTTGCATTGACTATTCAGCTAAACTAAAGTGAATACTTTCATTTCAAGAAACAAATTCTGAACTGATTGCTCAGTCAGCTTCTTTTTCTTCTATCGTCAATAATAAAGCTTCTCCCTTGAACATTTCATCAAACTCTTGCAAAATTGCTTTCAAATATTCACTTGCAGTCGTATAGGTCAGCTTTACTTTTTGTTCTACTGCAAAATCCGCATCTTTTCTCATCTGATTGAGGAAACGAGAAATCTCTCTTGCTACCCCTTCTCTCTCAAGTTCTGGGGTCAAAGTCAAGTCAAGCTCTGTGATCATATTCCCCTCTATCGCGATATTATTCGCATCAAGCCCTTCATACGCTACTTCATAGTCCTCAGCACTCAAAATCCAGCTTCCCCCCTGTGGAGAGAAAACCTCAACTTGTCCATTTTCAAGCTCTCTGATATTCCCTTGCTTTCCATTCGCGATAATTTGTCCCGTATCTTTCCCAAATTTCGCAGAAAGCTGGCTCCCCAAGGGTTTAAAAACTTTTACTAAAGGCTTATCCGAACTAAAAGATCAGATTTCTTTTACATTAACTTCTTCTTTGATGATTTCGCCATATTTTTCCAAAAGTTGCTGTTCGTTGAGCATGCTTGTGATTCAAAAAGAATAAAAATCAGATTAAATATAGAAAATCGTCGGTAGAATGCAAGATTTCTTTTTCTTTTGTTGTATGGGCATATTAAACCTAAAGGGAGGAAATTTCTGTGCCTTATTTTTTTCTATTCTATTGTTTAGTAACTTAGTGAAGTATCTAAAATTAGGAGTGTAATAGGTACCTGAGATTTTGAGATTTAACTAGCTAAAAAGTTAGTGAAGAAATGAATTGTGGATATGTGATTATTTTTTTTATGAGCTAAAGAATTTTATTTCAACTTAGAAAGCTTGCATTCCAACTTGGAAACGCTAGGATGGTAGAGACTTTTTAGCTTTCTCTCTCTCCTTGATGCGATACTTCAAAGCTCAGCAACTCACTAAAATCTATACGAGCAAACCTATCATTGATCACTTATCTTTTAGTATTGAAAAAGGTCAAAAAATCGCTCTTGTAGCCAAAAATGGAGAGGGGAAAACGACCCTTCTTAAGCTGATGCTCGGGGAGCTTGATCCTACTGATGGACAGCTAGAATGGAGAAAGGGACTTAAAATCTCATACTTAGCTCAGGAATCGTCTCTTGATCCTGAAAAGACCGTTGCCGATACCGTTTTTGAAACCGATCATCGTGCTGCTGAACTGATTAAAAGCTATGAAGCTCTTTTATATACTTCTAATATTGATGCTGAACAATCAACAGAAATTATCGCTGCTCTTGATGAAGAGCAAGTTCGAAGCTATCAATCTAAAGTCGATACTATTCTTGCTAGGCTTCAGCTCCAAAAGCTTCTTCAGCAACCGATAAAAACTCTTTCTTGAGGCGAGAAAAAAAGAGTTGCTCTCGCTAAAGCCCTTATTGATGAGCCAGAATTTTTGATTCTTGATGAGCCGACGAATCATTTAGATCTTCAGATGATTGAATGGTTAGAAAACTACTTAAAGACTGAACACTGCACGCTCTTGATGGTTACTCACGATAGATATTTTCTTGAACGTGTGTGTGATCAGATTTTTGAGTTGGAAAGAGGAAAACTCTATAACTATCCTGCAAACTATGCCTACTTCCTAGAGAAACAAGCCGAACGCCATAGAAATGAGCAGATCGCTAACGAAAAAATGCATCAGCTTCTCAAAAGAGAGCTTGCCCGAATCCGCAAAGCTCCAAGAGCCAGAGCCACCAAGCAACATTTTAGAGAGAAAGAATTTTATACTTTAGAAGCGGAATATGATAAACAAAAAGCGATTTTACAGTCAGAAAAAGCTTGTTTTGAAATTCCTCCTCAGCAAAGAAGACTGGGAACTAAGATTTTGAAGGTTAAGCATCTCCAAAAGGCTTTTTGAAACAAGCAGATTGTCCGCGATTTTTCTCATGATTTTAAATTTCAAGAGAGGATCGGGATTTTAGGGGAGAATGGAGTCGGTAAAAGTAGCTTTATTTCACTCTTACTTGGAAATCTCGCAGCGGATGCTGGAACGATTGAGATTGGGAAGACGGTGGTTTTTGGACATTATGAGCAGAAAGAACCAGATTTTCCTGATGATAAGCGCGTTATTGATATTATCCGTGATGTTGCTGAATTTCTTCCGCTTGCTAATGGGGAAAAACTTTCTGCAAGTAGGCTTCTAGAGCAGTTTCTCTTTAGTCCTGCTCAGCAGTATCAGTTTGCCAAGCAACTCAGTGGAGGAGAAAAAAGGAGATTAGCACTCCTCAAACTCCTCATGAGTAATCCAAATTTTCTGATTTTAGATGAACCGACCAATGATCTTGATCTCCTTACGATCAGCATTTTGGAGGATTTTTTGCTACAATTTCAGGGATGTTTGTTGATTATTTCTCATGATAGAGCCTTTTTGGACCGTTTAGTTGATTATCTTTTCATCTTTGAGGGTGAGGGAAAGATTAGTGATTTTCGAGGTGATTACTCGAGTTGGCAGGTTTTACAGCATCAAAAAAATCAAAAAACTGACTCCAAAGTTCAGTATTCCTCCTCACCATGTTCAGTTCCAGAAGCCGAAAGAACATCTTCCCTCAGTCCTGAACTCCAAAAAGAGCTCGATCAACTCTTCAAAGATCTTGAGGTTTTGGAAAAAGAAAAAGCTGAGATTACCCAGCTCTTTGAGAATAAGGATTTAGCCTATGATGAGATCAACTTACTTTCTGAGCATTTAGGAGAAATTCATAAGCAGATTGCTAGGAAAGAAGCTAGACGATTTGAGATCAGTATCTTCTAGTGAGCTGCTGGAGAATTGCTTTCTGCGGCTTTTTCTATTGCTTCAAGGCTTGTTGTTTGAGGATGAGCGGCTGTTGGAGTGGAATTTTGGGGTGCTTGTACTGTTTCTTGTCCCTTTCCTGCAAGAGCATCAAGGTGTTCTACAGGGTGTTGTACTAGGTCCTTGGTCGTATCAAAGGCTTGTTGACCAATATTTTTTGTCTTTTGAATCACGTTTCCTCCTACCTCTTTCAACTTTCAGAAGGTATTACTTGCATGTACTTTCATATTTCCTAGTTCATCAATCTGGAGTTCTTGTCCTGCATTTTTGATTTCTGATTTGAGATTCTCTCCTGTAGATTTGAGTCCAGAAAAGGTATCCTTCCCCATTTCATGGAGTTGTTCTCAGAGATCTTTTCCAAGCTGAGCAGTGCTCTTTACTACTCCTTTCCCTACGGTTCCTGTTGCTTCTACGGGGTCTCCTTTAAATTGTTGAGCTCCATCGGTCATCGTTGTTTGTAGGTTCCTTCCGAAGTCCATACCTTTTTCAAGGGTGCTTTCAGTTCTTTCTCTTACTTTTTCTCCTATAGCGATTCCTTTCTCAATGACACTATTGGTTTTATTGACTACTTTTTCAGAAGCAGATCTGACAGCTTGAGTCAGATTTTTTGTCTTTTCTGCTGCATTTGTTGCAAATTCTTCTGTCTTATTAAGTAGTTTTTGGGTGGAAGCAACGAGGTTATCAAAAAAACTTTTCCCTGTTTTGGCATGAGTTGTAGAAATTGGAGTGCTAGCTTCTGAAGTTTGGTTTTGGGGGGTCATTTGAGAGGCTGTTCCTCCTTGAGGATTCGGTTGTCCAGTGATTTTTGCGATAAAGTTTACAATATTTTTGATCCCTTTTTCAAGAAAATGCTCCTTTTGGGGTGGTGTATTGATAGTTTCAAGGCTTACAGTCTGGGTTGTAGCGCTTTGAGCTGGAGGAGTTTGTTGTGGAATATTTGTTTCAGTGGGAGCTGGCGTCTCAGGAGTAGTAATTTGAGCAGTGTTTGTTTCCACAGTGTTTTGTATTTCATTGGTCATGCTATCTAAGGCTAGGAAATAAAAAATCTTCCTTTTCCTAAGTATAGTCTGAAAACACTAAAAGTCAAAAAAATCAAACTTTTTTTAAGAATCCTTTGTTGTAGTGCAATATTATTTGATTAAATCAGAGGTATCCTTTCTTTGTTTGGATAGTTTAAAATTTTCAAAAGTTCTGCAGGAGTAGAGATCTCTTCTGGAGAGTTAGCACCACTTCTTTTGATATGTAGGGCATTTATTCCAACACTCTTTGGTCAAAGATAATCTTTTCTATAATGATCTCCAACGAATAAAATTTGCTCAGCAGGGACCTCAAGTTTCTTCATCAGGTCTAAATAGTGTTGCTTTTCCCCTTTGATGTGTTTCTGCTCAAAGGAGAGAATACAGTTTTTAATATAAGGACTAAAATAATGTTTAATGGGCTCTGCATAAAGGGGAACGAGGTGACTGTCTATTGTCAAAGTATAATGTTTCCTTAGACTCTCCAGGAGAGGAAGTACCTCGGGATAGGGATGAATTTCATCAATATCTTTCTGCATTTTTTCTTGGATTAGTCTTTGTAGCTTTGGGCGTTTGAGAGGGATCTGATCAAAAAGTTCCTCAAAACTTTCCGCCTTTTTTAGGAGATTCAGTATTTCATGTCTTTGTGTATAGGTATATTTTCCAAGTTTATTCCAAATATTGAATTTTGAGGGGGTAAGTAATGTCCCATAGGCATCAAAGACAATATGCGAAACTTGATCGTAGTTATTCTTTGGAAAGAGGTCTTTTTTTGGTAAAGAGTGTTCCATGCTTCTATTTTAGGCGTAAAGAGATTTATTATTTTTTTTAGGAAGTATAGGTAATTGTTTTATGAAGTCAAAAGAAAACTATTTTCCTCTTATTTTCTGAAAAACTCGTTTTTTTGATTTGAAGTAAAATTAAATGATTTACACTTGCATTTCTTTTTTATTTTTTTATAACGGTATAGCACCTATTGATAGTATGTGATATACTTTACAGACAAAAGGTGAAATCAGACTTTTTATTTTTTAGGTCAGAAAAACAATGACAAAACTTATTCCTTTGGAAGATCACATCATTGTGAAGCCTTTGATTCAGGAAACAGTGACAAAATCTGGAATTCTTCTTCCAGAAAGCAAAGAAAAGCCAAGCAAGGGTGAAGTCGTAGCTGTAGGGGCTGGAAAAATCTTAGAGAATGGGACAAGAGTTCCCGTAGATGTGCAGGTAGGAGATAAGGTCTACTTTGCAAAATACTCTATTGATGAGTTAGAAATTGAAGAAGAAGGACAGAAGCAGGTTTATCTTGTGATGAAACAGAGCTATATTATGGCGAAGGAAGCATAATTTATTTTTTTTATTTAATGTCGATGAAAAAGGGAATTATACTGCTTCTTGGGCTTAGTTTTTTTTGGGGGGCAAACAGCTTTGCAGTTGATAGTTTGACAACCTTTAAATGGGCTTATGATGAGGGTTTGATTCAAAAGGATTCTTTTCTTGGTGGACTTCATCTTACGAGACAGGAAATTGCTCCGATTCTGGTCCAATATATTTCAAAAGTCGCAAAAAAAGACTATCAGTTGCGTGACTGTAAAGCTAAAGATCTCCGTAATGCTGATCCGCGTTTCCAAAAAGATCTTGAAACTCTTTGTGGTTATGGACTCTTTCAAGGACATCATCGTTTGCTCTATCCTAAAAGGGTTTTAACGAATGGACAGGCTGTTGCACTTGTCATGAGAATTGCCGATGGTTTCCAATCCCCTTGAAAAAAAGGGCAGCACCGAGCAGTAAACTACTTTGAAAGAGCTAAGGAGCTCGGTTTTGATGCGATCCTTCCGATTTTTCATCAGAAAAATGGGCTGGTAAAGGGAGAAGACTTTATCAATTTCCTTTATAGTACCGCTCATCCCCATCAAAGGGTAGATCGTCTTGAGGAGCAGCACTCTGATTGGAGAAGTCCAAGGGATGGATTTAGGTCTTCAGATGATGCCTTGCGTAAACTTGCAGAGATTCTTGCTCGTTAAGGGCTTAAACTAATAGAAAAAATCAGACTTTTTATTCTTTTACAATAAGATACAAATGCCAAAACACATTAAGTATGGTGATGAAGCCAGAAAAGAAATCTTTAGCGGAATGCAAATGGTTGCAGATGCCGTGAAAGTCACAATGGGACCAAAAGGAAGAAATGTTATCCTTGAAAGATCCTATGGAGGACCTATAGTAACGAATGATGGAGTGACCGTAGCTAAAGAAATTGAACTTGAAGACAAATCCGAAAACATCGGAGCAAGCATGCTCAAAGAAGCCGCTGAAAAAACCAATAAAGAAGCAGGAGATGGAACGACTACCACCGTTGTGCTTGCAGAAGCAATGGCGAGCGAAGGGCTCAGATATATCAGGTCTGGAGTCAATCCTTTCTCTCTTGGGAAGGGGCTTCATAAGGCGGTTGAGAAACTCGTAGCGGAAATTGAAGGGAAAGCCCAGCAAATTGGAGATAGTAAAGAGAAAATCAAGCAAGTAGCGACGATTTCTGCTCAAGATGAAGAAGTAGGAAATCTGATCGCTGATGTTTTTGAGGAGATCGGAAAGGACGGAACGATTACCGTTGAAGAGGGGAAATCTCTGGGTCTGACCAAAGAAATCAAGACAGGAATGCAATTTGATCAGGGATATTCTAGTCCTTACCTTGTAACTGACCCTCAGAGAATGGAGGCAGTAATTGATAAGCCTTATATTTTGCTTACTGACAAGAAGATCTCTTTTATCAAGGAGATTTTGCAGGTTTTAGAGGCAGTTGCTGCGACTGGGAAAAAGGATTTTGTGATTATTGCTGAAGATGTTGAGGGTGAGGCTCTGGCTTCTTTGGTTTTGAATAAAATCAGAGGAATGCTGAATGTTTTGACCGTGAAGGCTCCGGGATTCGGAGATAGGAAAAAGGAAATGCTTCGCGATATCGCGGTAGTAACTGGTGCAACAGTGATTACAGAAGAGCTAGGACTTAAACTAGAAGATGCTACGATTGAGATGCTTGGAAGAGCTGATAAAGTGATTGCAACCAAAGACACGACCGTAATCGTAGATGGGAAAGGGGATCAGACCGCTATCAATGAAAGAGCCGATCAAATCAAAGCACAGCTCTGAATGACCACTTCTGATTATGATAGAGAAAAATTAGCTGAAAGACTGGCTAAACTCGTTGGTGGAGTAGCGGTAATTCAGGTTGGAGCTGCGACTGAAATGGAGATGAAAAACAAGAAATACAAGATTGAAGATGCCTTGAATGCAACTAGAGCCGCTATTGAGGAGGGAATCGTTGCTGGAGGAGGAAGCGTATTGCTTCAGCTTTCAAAACTTTTGGATAGCTTCAAATTAGAAGATGCAGATGAACAAGTTGCTGTGCAGATCGTGAGAGATGCGATCCAATATCCTGTTCGCCAAATCGCAAATAATGCGGGTTTCAAGTGAGATTGGGTAGTAGAAAAAGTAAAGGAATCTGAAGATTTCAACTATGGTTTTGATGCCAAAGAAGGGACATTCAAAAACCTCTTTGAAGCAGGAATTATTGATCCAGCAAAAGTGCTGAGAGTTGCCCTTCAGAATGCGGTTTCTACTGCTGCGATGTTCCTTACGACCGAAAGTGTAATCGTAGATGCTCCAAAGGCAGAAGGCTGCTCTTGTAATCACGGAGGAGCTGATGCAGGAATGTGAGGCATGGGCGGAATGTGAGGTATGTACTAATTTAGAATGCAGAATGTAAAAAATTAAAAAAAACTGATCTTGTGATAGAGGTCAGTTTTTTTATATTTTTTCCTTCTATGATTTTGGATTGATATATTATTCATAATCGTTATTATTACTTTCGTAAAATAAAAAAATAAAAAAAATGAAAAATTTTTTTTTAGCAGGAGCTATGCTTTTGCTATCAGGAGTTGTATTGAAAAATATAGCTCCAGTTCTTTCATCTCATCTTTGGGATGGAAGGTTTTTTTTCCTCGGTTACGAGGAAATTTGGCTATCTTTTTTGCCAATTCTGTTTAGTCTCTTCTCCTTTATTGGGGTGGGGGCTGTACGTTCTATTTTTTCCCCTCTTAAGAGGGATTTTATCAAAGGGAGGATTCTCTCTTTGCTCATAGGAGCCGTCATGTGGGTGATATCAGGATTTATTGAAGAGTCCTTATTCGCTCTGTTTGTTGCTTTTATTTTAGTAGGAATAATGCTCTCTTTTGCGGCAGATTGTTCTACGTCTGAGATAGAAGATTAGTGAGGTAGATATGTAATCTATCTCTTTTTTTATTTATTTTGGAAAAATGTGCTTTCTAGTTTCTGATTCTGAATTCCATTGTTTGCTCTACTGATTGTTGATCTTCAAAATCCATTTTCACTGTGATCAGATATTTTCCTTTTTCAGATCGGGATTTTGTCATTTCTGTACAGCTTCTTCCTTCACATTCAATAGGGTGGCTACCATCTCCGAAATCCCAAGCAACTTTTTTTGGCAATCCATTAAAATTAAGTGAGAAACTCACAGGATCACCGATTCTTGCTTCTTGGGTTGGATGCGATTCAGGTACAATATCAAGTTTGATTAGCTGCTTTTTGACGACGACATGTTGATTAGCTTCTACTGTGACAGAGCGCCCTTTTTGAGTATAGACGGTTACTTTTGGGAGGAAGGTTCCATTATTCTTTTCGTAGTCGAAGCGATATCTATGTTTAATTACTCCGTTTGAGACTTTTTGCTGTTCTTGTCCATCTCCGAAATTCCAAGAAAAGTAGGTAATTTGATCATTGGTGTCATTGAGTCTTGAAGAAGAGGCATCTAGAGTGACCTCAAAAGGCTCAAATCCAATATTTTCACCTAGGACTTGAAGTTTTCCAATCACATCATCAAGTCCAATCTCTGTAGTAAGGATTTCTTCATAGTCAAGACCACGGACCTTATCATGAATCTGAATTTTTATTTTGTGGGGATTGGCATCGCGGATATCGAAGAGGTATTCTCCTTCTGAGGTAAATACTACAGGTTTCTCATCAAAATAGACATTGATCTTGGTATTGAAAGTTTTTGGCTCAATTTTGAGGAGTTTGAGTTTTAGTTTCGTAGGGATTTCTGCGAGAGCAACTACTTTTTTCTCTAGGATTGGATCGGAATTCATCTTTTTGTAACTCATATCGTTTGGAGAAGAGGCATGAATTTCATATAAGACATTAAAAGCTGATTTTTCCAAGAGTTGGACCTCGGTTTCACAGGAACTTTTTTTATCATCATTAGTAATGAAATTCATTTTGATAATATAGGTTCCCTTTCCTGGAAAACGATAGTCAAACTGGAATCCAAGATCAGGATTATGAATTTCATCAATCAACTTTCCTGTTGCCTTATCATAGAAGACAAAAGAGTAGTCACTTACAAATCTTTCTGTGCCATCAAAGAAAGCAGTACTGATCAAATATTCATTTACTTTTTTTTGCTGAAGTTTGATCCCACAAACAGGTGTTCCCGATTGTTCTATTCTCAGAGGAAAGGTATAACTAATTTGTTCCGCTAGGTCTGGAAAACGTACTTTTGGGTAGTAGACCTGTGCTTTATCGTATACGAATCTAAAGCTTGCATCATCAAGTTTATCATCTGTCCCATCATTATCTCCATCCCAAAGTACACGATAGTTGGCAAGATTGAAATCTCTAAAGACTTTATCTGCTTTAAATTCGATTTCAGCCGGGAGTGGTCCAATAACTAATTCGTTTCTTCCTCAGCTCAGCTGTTTGTCGATTCATTGGATAGTGAGTTCTGATCCGATAATAATTTTGTTGAGCGGGTAAGAAGAGGTTTTTTGTTCATTGGTATTTGTGGTGTAATGGATAATGATTTTTGAGAGATATTCTCCTTTTTTTATATAAAAACAAGGTCTTTCAAAGTTCTGGTTTCCTTTTCCAATATAGTTGATGATTTGACCATTTCCACAGTCTAATTGCCAATAACGGGGAATCTGACTTCCGAGTTCTTTATTAAGGAAATTCTGAAAGTTTGTTGGGAGAATATGGGCACTGATATTGACAGGAGCGATCAGAGGGAAGGAACCGTCAATCTTCATAAATTGCTGTTTCTCTCATGGGACTCCGTTCATGTAGAAACTGACAATGCTTCCAGGGTCTGTGAGCTCCTCAATATTGATTTTTTCAATTTCGCTCAATACTTTTGTTCCTACTCCGAGTCCGAGTCCAAGAATTACAATTCCTAAGATAATCCCCCCATAGTACCAGATTTTTGATTTATTTTTTTCAGAGAATGCTTTATAAATATTGATGATAAGCATAATAATTCCTATCAGGAGAACAATCAGCATTACTGTGAGACTCAAACCTTGCAAGAGGCTTTTTGCGACTGAAGCACTAATTCCTAGGCTTTCTAATCCTCCAAATTGTGCTGGATTTTTTACTAAGTAGAAAAAAAGGAAAATTAGTCCAATAAGGAAGATGAAAATCAATGAAGAACATCAAAGGAAAAGTGTTTTGACAGAGATATTCTTTTTTGCTCCATTTTTGATCACGACTTGTTTATTGACTTGAATGGTTGAATATCCAAGGGTCTTGAGCTTTTGTTGATTACTTTGGTAATATTCACTGAGTTGTTTGAGCTGGGTTTGGTATTTAATCATTTCCTCGGTAGGCATTTGTGGATGTTGCTGGATGTAGACAACAACTTCGTTATACAGTTTTTGGAGCTTTCCCTGTTCTTTGAGTAGTTCTTGAATTTTTGTATCATCGTTTAAATGGAGATTATCATTCCCGATACTTCCATTTTGCTGGAGAAAGCTCTGTGTATTTTCCATTGTATTTTTCTGCTAGAAGAGATAAATCAGTTTAAGTATATTTTTTTCTTCTCTTTTTGCAACTTTCGAGGCTTTTCTTCTCTAGTGCTCTCTTTACTCTCTGATTTTTTCCTAAAAAATAAGGGTTTTAGAGTCTTCTTGCTTTTTGTTTCAGTATTCATATAGTTAAGAAATAATAGTTTTTACCTTATTTTTTGTTTGATGTTGCAAAAAAAAGCTCTTTTGGTGCTCAATCCTTTTACTACTGCTTCTCAAAATCAGCAAAAAGACTGACCTTTTTCTTCAGATTTTTTTTGTTCTCAGGGATTGTGTGCTTTTTCTCTTCCCTCAGCACTTTTCTCTGATCCTCAGAGCTTGATGAAAAGTCTTACGAGCTGAAAAATAGTAGAAAAGGACTGGGAACTCCTAAAACAAGCCTTGAAAAAAGAATGTTCATCATGATTCTCATCTTTTAAAAAACAGCTTCATAAGGGGAATCTTCATCTTCTTTTTTCTTTGAGGCAGCTGGAGTATCTGCTAGTATTTTTGAAAGTACTGACTGAGCAAGGAGATCAGATTTTTCTTCATCTTGTACTTGAAGAAGGAAATACTGAAGAGCTTTTCGCTTCTGCTCAGCTTCTTGAGGCAACCATCCAAAAGTTTCCAAAACTTCAGCTTGCCAGTTTATCAGGAGCATTTTTTCTTTTTCATCCTCAGAAATCTCCTCGTGAACTTCAAAAAGCTTATGATGAAATCGTTTTTGCTCAGACTCAGACTAGCTTCTCGTTGACTGAATATTTGCTCAAATATCAAGAACAGGGAAAGGGATTTTCAGAACTCGATCCTGTAAGTTTTGTGGGAGCAGAAGCTCTAGAAAATCATGATACTTTGCTTATTCTAGAGCCTGATGCAGAGAAAATTGCTGGAATCGTCGAAACTTTTGAGATTAGCTGTGATGAAACTAGAAAATCTGGCTTTCCTCATTTTGAGCCTGCTTTTATTACTAAGCGTTTGCCAGAGCTTCTTCTTATCACGCCTAAGGTACCCTATCCAGTATATCAAGGTGAAGTTCTTTTCCGTATTCCTTTTTATTCAACGCTCCCGGAGCTATTTGCTCAGCAGGAACTTCGTCAGCTCCATCTTGCAGATGAAGAGCATTTTAAGCTGATCACGAAATATCTCAGTAATGAAGCGGAAATTATTTATGATGGACAGAGAAATCAGCTTTGTAAGCCTTTAATCACAGAAGAAGGTCTTTGTGTGCAGACAGCAAATGAAAGCTTGCTTAAAGCTTATCAAGCAGGACAAGAGAGTTTTGAGTATTTCTTTCTAGCAGTGACCTTTTCGCCTGAAGAGCAGAAGATTTTAGAGTCTTTTATCAGGAGTTCAAAAGAGAAAAAAATCAGACTTTTTATCGTTGATGTGTCTCATGCTTGCGTATGGATTGATGATGAAGTAAGTACCAAAAAAGAGCAGTCTCTCACTACTCTTTATCAGCAATTGAAAGGGGAACAAAACTAACTATTCAGCTTTCTTCCATCTCTCCAAAATTAGCATTGCACTGATCGTATCGGTCGTTGCGTTCTTTTTGAAATCGGAGATGATTTCTCCTGATTGGACGCTCGTATAATCCTCCTCAACTGTCAGAATTTCGATTCTTTGATTTTCAATGATATAATTGAGCGATTGTATAAACTTAGAAATTTTCTCTTGGACATCTTTTTGCCTACTTGGTCGACCAAGCACGATTTTCCTGATATGATATCTTTGGATCAAGTCGGCGATGTAGTAATAGGTCATTTCATCGTTCATCACATAACCGATCGGAAAAACAATATCAGAATTTTCTATTGGAGTATAAGCAAGTCCGATATATTTACTTCCTCGGTCAATTCCAAGGGCATGGGTAATTTTCATCTGAATTAAAGAAAAAAAATAAAAAAACTAATTTAATTTACATTCGGTTCAATCATATAGTTAGGCTCAAGTTTTTCCACAGCGTGAAAATCCAATTCCTGATAACTCAAAAGGCATTTTTTACTCTTATAGTCCAACTCACAGCCCTCAGGAGTGAATTCATAAGCAAGTTGCGGAATATCTCATCCAAAGTAAGTAGCGTCATAGACCTGATCTAGAAAAAACTCAAAATTCTGATCCTGAAGTTGGGAAAGTTCTGATTTTTTGATTATTTTTATGAGTTTATTGTCCTCAAAATCCCAGAGCCAGAGATTAGACTTTTGACCGATATAGACCGCTCCGTAACGAGGAATCCAAGCTTTGCGATAGAAATGCTGATACAGTTCAATCTTGGACAGAGAAAATAAAGAAAGCTGATTGTTTTTCAGGGTTTTGAGAAGATTGATCGCAAGGCAAGCTACTCTCAGATTGGTAAACCCTCATGGTCCATTGAGCACTGCTATTTTCGTTCGTTCTTCTTTTTGATCAAGTTCAACGAGCACTTTCCCAAGCTCAAGATCTATCCCATTTCTATCCAAAAATATTGGAGTTTCTGTGCCATAGATTGCAATTTTATCTGAAGAAATATCTATTACTCTCTGCATTGGCTTTTGAAAAGGAAAATAAAATATTTTGCATACTTTGTTTTCATCTATTATTCTGAACAAAGTATAGATTGTTTTACTTGAAATAACAGGAAGCTCTGAACTATTCAAACATTCTCTGCAAGTCTTCATCTCTAATCATACTTGGGCTTCGCATCGGATCAAAGGTAATTTCTACCTCCACTTCATAATCAGGTACCACCAAAAGTGTAGCATTTTTCACACTAGTAATGAGGAAATCTGCCATCGGACAGGCTGGCGTCGTAAATGACATCAGAATTTTCACTTTTTGGGTTTCAGAATCAACAGAGACCTGATAAATAAGCCCAAGAGTATAGATATCTACGAGGGGAAAATCTGGATCGTATACCGTTTGAAGAGCTTGCTCAATCTTATGCTGGAGTTCTGCCATCTTCTTTTCTTTTGGGATCGGTAAAAATCGCATACTGCATCAGTGCGAAAAGTCCTAAGCAGAGTAGAGCGATCCATTTTGATCGAAAATTCGCGATGAGGAGTAGGACATTGATGAGTGCGAAAAGTCCAAAGAGGAAGGAACATTTATAGGCATCTTTCTGCATTCTTTCTTGGGTTAGCTTTGTAGAAAAAAGCCACTGTGATCAATAAAAAATAAAATAAGTTATTCCCCAAATAGTGACAAATACTCCGATTAAGCCCAGAATTAAGGCAATTGCTGGATCCTCTTTAACTGAAATCATTGTCGCATTGATTACTAAAATTGCTAGTCAAAATCCTGTTTTGAGCAGTGAGGCAAAAGCATATATTCCGAGTTTTTGAATCATTAGGACTGAAAAAGAATAAAAGCTGATCTTTTCTAGAGATCTACATTGATGCTTTCCTGGGCTTGTTCTTCTGCTTGATGCTCAAGGAGTGTCTCAGTATCTAGTTCTGCTTTGGAGGCGAGATAGAAAGGATTGGATCCGCTTTCGTAGACTTTTGCATAGATGATTTCCCAAATTCCTTGTCCAAAGATCATGAGTGGGAAGGCAATGAGTGTTGATTGCCAAATAAGCATATAAGGACTGGATTTATCTGGATTATCATAGGTTGGTACCCAAATTACGCCAAATACAATGAGCGCAATACAGAGTCCTAAGGTATTTCCTATGACTGTTGAAGCTGCATAGTTAGGATTCACGACAAATTCCATCTGTGAAAAAGAAATGAAGAGTGAAAGGCAAACATAGAGTACGAAAAGCAAGACTTCTGATGAAGGAATTGACTGAAGGAGGAGAAAAAGTGCTATCATCCCTGCAAAGAGGATGCTGTTGGTTAGGAGGAGAATCCCAATACTCTTTCAGATTTTTGTATATTTTTGAGAAAAGAAGACACCATAGAGTGCAATCAAAATCAGGTTCCCAAGGAAGGTAACCAAAAATCCTAGGAAGAGGAGAATAAGTCGTGCAAGAGGATGTGTTGTATGTGCAATCGTAGCTCCTACATTTGCTGTACTATTGCTGCCTATAGCAAGTCCAAAAGCTCCCATAATCATGAAAAGAATTACTGACATGAGCGCTCCTACCATAATGCCTAGTGCAATCTTTCCGAGAAGAGCCCATCAAGAAGTGGTGCTTGGTGCGTTGATCAGGCGATCGAGCTTTTCCCTTTCTTGCTGAATAAATGCTTGAGGATTGATGGGAGCTATTCCTCAGTCGATTCCTGGAATTCTAAAGGATACGGATGCTCCATTTTGGGTAGTCATGAGTTATGAAAGAGAAGAACTAAAAACGCAACTGAAGTGAAGATAGTGCTGTGACAAATGCCTTTGTAGCTTTAGAATTTTCACTCGCATAGGAGAGTAAAAGAATATTGTCTTCATGCAGGATGAAAAACTGAGCTATGACTAAGGTTTCTTGTTCTTGAGTGATATGATAACGCTTGAGAAGGGTAGGATATTGATGATTATCTTTTCCGGATAATTTTCCTTTTTTTGTTGTTTCATGAGTAATCAGGTAGCCTTTGAGTTTGAGTTGGTTGATTCCATCCTGAACATAGCTAGATAAGTTGCTATTCTGATACGGTTCTTGGATAATCAAGAGAGTATCTGCTTTTTCAGTTTTCCTCTCCTGATAGAGGAGCCCCTCCGTCATTTCGATTCAAACTGGTGCTAGGTCTGCTTTGAGTTTAGCTGTCCAAGAAAGGAGGGGAGTCTGTATCTCTAGTGTATACTTTGTTCCGCACCCACTTATGACTGTTCCCAGTATTCCCAAAAACAAAAGTCAGATTTTTTTCCACATTAAAGAAGGGTATATGAAAGTGCTAAAATCAAACCTATGATGATCCCAATAATAAAGGATTTTTTGAAGATATTCTCTTGTAAGAGTGTAAAATCTCCAGAACTTTTGTTTTTCCAAATAGCAGCGATGATATACCCAATCATAATTCCGCAAAAAATAAGATAGCCGGGTAATAAAACTTCTTTTATGACTTTAAAAATTTCAGCTCCAAACATAATCTCACCTCTTAAGAGCAAAGCTCAAATGATAAGCGTAAAAAAGTAAAAAAATCCTTGTAATACCTGAAAAAATATACTCATAGGCTTTTCTGTATAAATAAAAGCTCCCTTGAAAATAATGTTTTATCTTAGGAAATCAAGGACAAATCTTTCTTCGTACTTCCTCTTTCCAAGAATCCTTCTTATCAAAAAAATAGCAACTCTTTTTATATTAAAAGAAAGGAAATCTGGCTATTGACCATTCTTTTCTTAAAAATAATGAGAGGAGAAGTCTTTTGTGGAGTTTTTCTCCCTTATTCTCTCTTAAATTTTACTTGCGTTTATTCAAATCTTAGCGCATCAATTGGTTTCAGCTTAGCCGCTTTTCTTGCAGGAAGAATCCCAAAAATAATTCCGGTGCAGGTTGTAATAAAAAATGTCATCAGCATAATATTTTTATCAATCTCTGCGGAAAGTCAGAGGTTTGAATCTGGTCATCCAAGGGTTTTATTTACAAGATAGACGATCCCATAGCTTAGAAGAAACGCAATAAATCCTCCTATCAAGGTAATTACAACAGATTCTACGAGGAATTGTACGATAATATCTTTATTGAGGGCTCCAATCGCCTTTCTAATTCAGATTTCTCTTGTTCTTTCTGTTACTGAAACAATCATAATGTTCATCACTCAGATTCCACCAACGAGCAAAGAAATTACCCCCATAACTAAAAGAAACATCTTCATTCCTTGGAGAGACTTTTTCATTTCCTCTATCATTTCTGCATAACTATGTACTCTGAATCCTGCATTTGAAATAGAGGTTTTATTATATTTTTTAAGCAAAAGATAACTAATTCTATTTTGTCGAAGTTTATTGTCTGCGTCTGGGGTGAGCAATATTTCAAAAGAATCAATTACATCTTTGTGAAGTATTCTTTCAAAGACCGTGGTGTCTGGTACAAAAATCATGTTTCCAAATTCATATTCACCTTTTTTTAATACTCCTATGATTGTGAATTCCTTTTTATTGTAGGTAAATTTCTTACCAATGGGGCTTTTATCTTTAAAGAAAGTTGTCTTAAATTTTTCACTTACAAGAGCAACAAAAGCCTGATTTTCATAATGATCATTTGTAAAAGTAGTTCCTTCTGTTAATTTCTTTTCATAGAGAGAGAACCAATTCTTGGGAACTCAAAATGCAGAAACACCATCAGATTTTTTTCCTATTTTAACATTTGCATACGGAGTTTCAATTTGATAAGAGATACGACCGCTTAAGTCTGGGAAGTATTTTTCTATATAAGGAACAATATCTTTTGTAAAATTTACCTTTTGAATATAATTCCCTGGTTTATCATTCTTTTCATCCCGAGAACTATAGCCTCCATCCGATGAGACTGATATTTTATTCTTTGTCATATCACCCATGGTTTTTGTAATAGAGTTTTCTGTTCCTTGCCCAATCGCCATCATCACTACTACCGAAGCCATTCCTATGATGATCCCAAGAGTACTCAGTCAAGACCTCATTTTATTTGCCATAATAGTCTTCCGAGCATCTATAAAGTATGATAAAAATCTCATATTTCTAAGATATAAGTAAAATCAAAATACTGATCCTATATAAATAATCAATCTTTGATACGGATCGTCTGCTTAGCATAACTGGCAACATTTGCATCGTGTGTAATCAAGAGAATCGTTCTTCCTTGTTCAGTATTTAACTTTTTAAAAAGCTCCATTACTTCTATTCCTGTCTTGGAATCTAAGGCTCCAGTTGGCTCATCTGCAAGCAGTAGTCCAGAATTTGTTACTAATGCTCTTGCAATACAAACTCTTTGTTGTTGTCCTCCTGAAAGCTGGTTTGGAAGTGCTTTTTCTCTCCCCTCTAATCCAACGAGCTTAAGTGCAGCATAGGCTCTTTCTTTTGCTTCTTCAGAGGGAACTCCCATATAAGAAAGCGGTAAGATTACTTGTTCCCATGCTGCCATTCTCTTCAAGAGATTATAGCCCTGAAAGATAAATCCAATAGTTGTTCTACGGATCATAGATTGTTGATCAGGAGTCAGATTTTTTACTTCTTTCCCACGCAAAAAGTAGGTTCCAGAAGTTTGTACATCTAAAAGTCCAACAATATTCATAAGGGTAGATTTTCCGCATCCAGAAGGACCCATAATAGAAATAAAGTCTCCATCATTGATATCCAAATCTATTCCTCTCAGGGCATATACTGGCTCAGCCATTTTCATTCAATAGGTTTTTGTAATCCCTTTAAGAGAGATAAAATCTGAAGTTGAATGCGTCATTACGTTGTCCAAAAGCTAAAACTATCTTACATATTGTATTCATAACTCATACTACCATCTTCATGGGTAGTTATAGTCCTATCGCTAGAATCTCCGTCTATAATGCCTGCATTTGCCATAGATGTTTCATTCATATAGAATCCCTTGATCGTATCTCCGAGCTTTAATCCTGAGAGAACAACCGTATTCATTTCATCTGCAATTCCTATCTCTACTACCTGATCTATCCAGTTTTCTCCTTTTTTGAGGCGGACGATCTTCTCTCCTTTCTCATTATCTGCAAGAGCTGGATTTGGAACTACAATTTTGCCTTTTTCTTCTTCAAGGGTGATTTTTACATTTGCACTCATTCCACCTAGAATCTTTTCTTCTGGATCATTTTTTTGGAAAACAACTTTTGCTTTGTATGAATTTCCCTCTGGCATCGTATCAATCTCAGTAAATGTACCACTATACACTTGATCTGGGAAAGTATCTAGGTAAACCTGTACGGACATTCCCATTGCGATTTTTACAATATCAATTTGATCTACTTCTAATTTTACTTCTAAGAGTTCAGGGGTTTCTACATAGATATATTTCTGGTTATCTGAAGAGGAAGCATTCATTTCAATACTGTCTCCTACCTGCATATTAAGCTTGGTCACTACTCCATCAAAGTTAGCAATAATTTTATATTCATCATATTTTTTTATCAAGGTACTAAGATTGAATTGTATATTATCAATTTCGTTTTTGATTGCTTCTATAGCTTCTTCTTGAGCTCTTCCATCCTTTGCTTTTTCAAGATTAATTTTTGCATCTTGAATTTCTTTATCAAGTTCTGCTATGGCAACCTGTTGTTCTTGCTTAAGGACTTTAAACTTAAGTTTTTCCTTCTCAAGATCAATTCTAAGCTTTTCAACTTTATTTGCAGAATCTTCAACCGTTGTGTCTGAATCTTTCAGTCCAGAGAGCTTTTCTACGACAGCGGTATAATCGTTTAAATAAGCAACTCCTTTGTCTTCATAAGCGGTACCATAGTTTTTTGTTAGTTCTATAATTTTATCTCTAGTTCGGTCTATCGTTTCAATCGTATCTGCAAATGCAATACTATTGATCTTTCCCCATGCTTTCATTTCTTCTCCAAGCGGCTTAAGGATTGCATATGCTTCAAGGATCTGATTTTCACTTACTTCACCAAGAGGGAGGACAGCAAGTTTTTGATACTCAGCTCTAAGTTTCCCAACATAGCCTTTTATTTCCCGAAATTTATTTTTAGAGCTATTCATTGCAGAATGATTCTTTGCTCCCAGGTAAATATCTTGTTGATCAGGGCTATAGGTATCACTAAGTTTGACTAAGGCATCATAGCGATCCAAGGTTGCTTGGAGTTCATTAGCTTTTCCACGAAGCCCATCAATAAGATTCATGATCTCATTATTTCTATTTCTGACATTTTTTGAGAGCGAGAGTTCTGCGTTAGTTGCTCCAGCTCTTCCTGAAAGAAGTTCTGCATAATCATTTTCCGCTTCTTTTAGAACTTTTTCTTTATCTTTGATCAGTCTTTGTGCTTCTTGGAGGCTGAGCTGCTGTTCACTAGGTAAGTTCTGTTTTTTGAGTAATAGAAGATCATAAGCTGATTGAGCCTTGAGGAGATCAAGTTCTTTATCAGATTTTTCCAAAATTTTCTTGAGATCTAGCTGTTTATTCTTTAGGTCTTTCCTGGCTTTTTCTATTTCTCTATCTAGATCATCAGTAGTGATGGTTGCTAGGACATCACCTTTTTTTACTTTTGCTCCAACTTTAGTTTTTACGCTGGTTACTCTTCCCTTGTTGATGAAGGTTAACTTTTGTGCGTTTGCAAATTGGGTAGTCCCTCATAGGCTAAGAGACCTAGTAATATCACCAGTTGATACGGTATAGTCTCCGCTTACAAAAGACATATTTGGCTTGGAAACGAAAAATTTCTTTGTAATTCGTATACCTCCTATTCAGAGGAGAAGAAGTACGATAAGTGTCCATCGTTTTTTTGATCGGAGCCATTGTAGAGTGCGAGAGAAAAATGATTTCATTGTAGATAAGGAAAGATAAAAATATAGTGTCTTTATTTCCTTCATATCGTATGAAAGGAAGCCAATGTGACATTTTATTGTTTCGTTTTAAGAATGCAAGTTAAAATGGTTAGCTTTGCTCTTTATCCTTGTTGAGAGTTGTTAAAAAGAGAGGTCTCAAAAAGAATTTTATGCTTGAAGTAAGTTGCTTGTTTCTCGTGTGAGCCTCTCTTTTTAGTTCATCAAAAGAAGCTAATTTTGGAGAAATGTCTTGGAACTATAAGATTTTTTTTCTCAAAGAGTCTGAATTTTTTTACTTTTTTAATCCTTATAGCCCTGTTCTTCAAGGGTCATCCCAATAATTTCATCATTTGGCTCTACCTGAATATTCTGCACGGCTTCACGATTGATATACACATACATCAGCATGAGCATTGGCACTCTACCAATAATTTTGGTGATATATTCTCCGAGTTCTTCTCTGATAAGTTTGAGATTATCCTTGATATCCATTCTCTTTTTACAGTTGTCGTTGTATTTTGCTCTCGCGAACTCTACAATCTGCGTATGAATCTTTTTTACCTCTGAGGAATACACAAACCCTCTGGATTCAATCTGGATATTCCCAACAAGTTCTCTCGTCTTGGTATCCACCTTGAAAATCAAACTAACAATTCCGTTTTCTGCCATAATTGATCTTGCTTTCATCACATATTCTCCAGACAAGTGTCCCTGCCCTTTTCCATCAATCATCACCGTATCAAGCTTGATCCTCTTCTCTGAGACAAAAGCCACCTCATCATACATTTCAACAATCTGACCATTATCAGGAAGAAGCACTTTATCTTCAGGGATCCCCATCATCATTGCAACTTTTTTGTTTGCATGTCTCATATAGGGTTCTCCGTGGATTGGACAGAAATATTCAGGGTTCAAGAGTGAAAACATCATCTTCAAATCCTCTTGGTAGCCATGTCCTGAAGTATGGGTATCCAAACCTGGCTCATCAATGACTTCTACCCCAAGGCGAACCAACGCATTGATCATTCAGATTACTGCCTTTTCATTCCCAGGAATCGTATGAGAAGAGAGCAAAACCGCATCTCTTGGTCTGAGCATAAAATCCTTAAATTCTCCTTTTGCCATTCTCACTAAAGCTGAATTTTCTTCCCCTTGAGAACCGGTACAAAGGACAAGTACTTTTTCATCAGGCATAGATTCCGCTTCAGAAGAAAGCTGACGAATCATCCCTTTGGGAGCCTGAATATAACCGAGCTCCTGACAAAGTTGCACATTAAGCACCATAGATCTTCCAGCAAGGAAAACCACCTTATCATACTTTACAGCACTATTGATAATCTGAATAATTCTTCCCACATTGGAAGCAAAGGTTGAAACAATCATTCTCTGATGCTTGTAAGCATTGATCACTTTATCAATATTTTCTCCAATTACCTTTTCTGATACGGAATGTCCAGGTTTATTGGCATTGGTAGATTCTCAGAGATAAAGTCTGACTCCTTCCTGTCCGATTCTAGAGATTTTCCCAAGGTCCGCAGGTTTATCTATCGCTGGCGTGAAATCAATCTTAAAATCCCCAGAGAAAACAACCAGTCCCTTTGGTGTATGGAGAGAAAGCCCCATAGACTCTGGAATAGAGTGATTCACCCTGAAAAACTCCAAAGTAAAAACTCCGAGTTTAAAAATATCCATATCAGGATCTACCTGCTTAAATTTCAGATTTTTTGCATCTTTTTCATCTAAACTCCTCTTGATCATACCGATTGTCAAAGGTGCTGTATAGATCGTAGGATAGCCAAGCGGTTCCAAAATATTTTTCAAGGCTCCAATATGATCCAAATGTCCGTGCGTAATCACGATTCCTTTGATATTTTTCTTTTTGGCTACGAGGTAGCTTACATCTGGGATAATGTAGTCCACACCAGGCATATTATCATCAGCGAACTCCATACCAGCATCAATAACGAGAATATCGTTCTCATACTCTACGACATTCATATTTGATCCGATCTGTTCTAGTCCTCAAAGTCCAAAAATTCTGACTGGTTTTTCGCCTCTTTTGATCAATTTCTTTGGATCTTCAATTTTCTTGCTTACGGGCTTATTTCTATGTCTGAGAAAAGCCTCTGAAGAAAGGGTTTGTTGGCTTGAAGATCTGCGAGGTCTGGATGAACGAGAAGTCTGATCAGATTTTTTGTTGTTTTTCTCTCACAAATTGATAGAAATGTTTGATTGCATTGTCGTTTCCATTTTTTGAATTTTTAATTTAAAAGTAAATAAGATGTTAAACGAGTTTTTGACTCAATTAAGGGCTTCTTGTGAGGCAAGGCATATTCCACTGATTTCTCCTGAAAGTGAGCTCCACATTCGTAAACTCCTCCAAAAACACCAGCCAAAAACCTGTCTGGAAATTGGTTCAGCTGTGGGATATAGTAGTATCGTGATTGCAAGTACGATTGCGGAATGGTGAGGTCAGCTTACTTCGTTTGAAGTGGCGTATCCTGCCTATTTGGAAGCACAGAGAAATATTCATCAGGCAAAATGCTGGAATACCACTCTGTATCCGTTTGATATTACGAAATCTGAAACAACAGCAAGCGTATTGCCCGTGCACTGTGATTTTGTATTCATTGATGCTCAGAAAAGCCAGTATGGAACCTATTTAGAGAAAATACAAGAACATCTTAGCTCGGAAAATATCATACTCTTGGACGATGTCGTCAAGTATCAAACAAAACTAACTTGATTATACGAATTCCTAGAAAAAAATCAAATCAATTATCAGATTCTTCCGAGTGAGCCAGGAGATGGGATGATGAAGCTCGTAAATATTCCAAGAAAAGTGGCATCTTAGCTTTTTTGTTTGAATGCTTTCAAAATGAGTTTTACTACTTCTTCAGGAGTTTTATCACCAGTATTGATCACGAAATCGTAGTGCTCAGCATCCCAGAGATCAATGTCATATAGATTGAGGTATCTTGTTCTATCGTTTTCGTTTCTTTTTTTCGTAGCAGCAAGTGCCTCTTCAAAGCTTTGGAAACTATCAGTCACTCTTTTGTCTCCCATAATTCTTTTTGTCGCTACTTCATCATCAATATCTAGGAAAACTTTAAAAGCCTGAGGCTGACAGAGGAATCCTAGTCTACTATCAAGAATGATTTTTGATTCAGGATTGAGGCTTTTTTGGTATTCTTCATATTTAAGGTCAAATTCTTGCTGATTTTCTGGCTTTTCTCCGAGAAGATTAAATTCATGAATACTTAAGTCCATTTCTTCTGCTATTTTCCTTTTTAAAGAACCAATAGAAATAATCTCGTAGTCGAGCTGCTCAGCTAAAAGTTTTGAAACCGTTCCTTTTCCGCTTCCTGCTTTGCCTCCTAAAGTAATGATCATCACTCTTTCTCTAAGATAAATACCTTAGTATATTTATCTGATTTTTTTTTGCAAGTTTGACTCAGATTTAGGAAATAGTATAGTGAAAAAGCTTAAAAGTTTCTAATAAAGTGTTACTCTTTGGTTGGAAATTCGCCATTCCCTAAAACTCAGTTTCTGTTCAAAAAGGACGGTTGCAAGTTCAATTCCAAGGTATCTCCAATGCCATGGTTCAGTCATTTTCCCATCAATTTCTGGACCTTTTTGATAGGTTTGATGAAAACCCCAGCGATGCGCATTTTTTTGTAATCGCTCAATACTAGCTTGATCCAGTCTTTTTCCATTTTGTCCGAGGTCAAGAGCAAGTCCCGCCTGATGTTCACTACTTCCTGGCTCTGCACATTGACCTTTGTGGCAATAATGTTGTTGAAGGTATTCTTGGTGTCCAAAAGATCTATAAGCACTTGTGATGGTCAATTTTTTCTTGCCTTGAAATGAATTCCAAAAGTGTCGAGCCATATCTGCAAAAGCGGTTCCAGCCTCTTTTCTGAGCTGAAATTTTTTCGCGTTATTAGAGGTGAAATCAGACTCAATCGGAGCAAGGTCCTCAGGTATATATTTTGGGTCAGTAAAGGGGACTTCATCACTGAGGAATCTTTGTAAGGAAGTGTCGCTTACAAGATCAAAAGTTGGAAACTGATTTTTTCCCTCATTTTGCTCTGCTTTTATTGGTTCTTGAACATCAGTGTTTGTGGGTTGTTTTTGTTGGAGTGTTTGTTCTTGTATGGGATTGTTTTGCTGGGTTGCTTGAGTCAAAAGGCTAGTTGTTCCAAAGCTAATCCAAAAGACAAGCACTGCTCCGAGAGTAAGGGAAAGATGAGGTGATTTTTGCATCTTACTAAAGGAAATAAATCTTGCTCTCAAGCCTAAAGATTTGCCTTTCAAAAGCAAGAAGGAATAAAATTTTTCTGGTTTAGTGCAGGGGAAGAGAACTTTTTAAGTGAAGAATCTAGTGCTATAGCTATTGCATTTAATTTTTTAATAGCTATATCTTCTCAGCTTTATCGATTGAGACGATCTTCCTACTTTTATTTTTTTCTTTCCTATATCAAATGAAAACTCTCCAGTATTATAACAAACCTCGAACTTTTTATCTTGTTTCTTTCTTCCTTTCTGCTATTTTTTTCTTCGCTTGTGCTTACCTTAGTTATCAAGAACAAACAACGTTCATTCTTATCATAGAAAATATCTTAGCGATTATTGGAGTCAGTATGCCAACTTTGGTTGCTTTTTCTCTAATGAAAAAAGAGCCGACACTTTGGCAAGATCTCAAAGTAAGGGCTACTCGTTTTGATAAGAGTTTTTGGAAATATGTTTTTTGGATCTTTCTGTTTACTTTCGGTTCACTTCTGTTTGCTCAGCTGGTTTCTCTTCTTCTAGGCTATAGCCGAGAACAGTTTATTATTACTGGGAATCCCTCTTTTTCTACTTTTCTTTTCTCTACTTGGTTTATTATTATTTTTGCTGCGATTGTGGAGGAACTTGCTTGGCATAGCTATGGAATTGATACTCTAAGAAGGAAGTTTAGCCTTATAATAACTAATTTGATGTTTGCAGTTTATTGGGTAGCTTGGCATCTCCCACTTGCTGCTATAAAGGGCTATTATCATAGTAATCTTGTAACTGAGGGACGAATTTATTGACTCAATTTTGCCTTTTCTGCTTTTATTTTTGTCTTTCTCATCAATTGGCTTTATTATAAATCTCGCAGGAATCTTTGGATTGCAGTGCTTTTCCACGTTTTTGCTAATGTAGGGAATGAGCTTTTTTCTACTCATCCTGATAGTAAAATTATTCAAACCTGACTTCTGCTTTTTGTTTTAATTCTACTTTTAGTTAAGGATAGAAAGTTCTTTTTTCAGCAAAAAAGTGGGGAATAGCTTTGTTGATGTATACTCTTTGACTTTTGGATCCTTTTTCTGTATTTAAGGATCCTCAGCTTTTAGAGGCTTTGTTTTATGCTTCCCTTCAAGAGGCTGTGAAAAGCTCTTGTATTTGTATTTTTAATCCTCATACTTAAATTCGTTTTATTTCTTTCTTTGCTTGATGAAGACCAAACTCCTTTTTCAGTATTATCGCTTTCTAGGGCGATGTGCAAGGCATTATCTCCAGAAATATCAGATCTTTACCATAGGAATCAATGGGAGTGTAGGGAAAACTTCTTGTCGCATG
Source organism: uncultured bacterium (assembly GCA_963540355.1). Classification (GTDB taxonomy): domain Bacteria; phylum Patescibacteriota; class Gracilibacteria; order Absconditabacterales; family Absconditicoccaceae; genus HOT-345. The sequence goes on along the minus strand of CAUTND010000001.1, from coordinate 12,699 downwards.
ATTATTTATCAAACGCTTCAAAAAGTACTTCCTGAGCAGAGAATTTATACTTCTCCAAAAAATTTCAATGGAGAACTTGGTATGTCACTTTCTATTTTTCAGATTGAAAATTGGACTCCTTCTGTATTTATGATGGTGAAAGTCTGATTTTTTGCCTTTTTAAAAGCTTTTTGTGGAGAAAAGTCTTATGATACCATTATCTTGGAATATGGAATTGATAGACCAAAGGAAATGGAGTTTCTCCTTAGTATCAATAAGCCTCATATTGGAATATTTACGGCCATTGATGCGGTACATTCAGAGCAATTTGGGAATCCTGCGGAAATTGCTAGAGAGGAATGAAAAATGGTAAAACATACCAGAGAAATCGCTTTTTTAAACCTTGATGATCCTTATGCTCAGCAGTTGCTTGGGACTTTGGGAATTGATGAGTTGACTTATCAGACTTTGGGCTATGAGAGTAATGCTAATCTCCATTTTTCTGATGAGAAACTCCAGGTGGAGCTTGAGAGTGAGCATCTTGCTTTAACGAGTTTGCAGCTGTATTTGAAAGGGCAGAGCTTTAGTCTCAGAACTAACCTGCTTGGAAAGCCGAACTATGGTTATTTGGCGGTTGCTCTAGTAATTGCTCAGATTTTGGTGCTTAAAACGAGAGGAAAAGAATTGGATATGCAGCATTTTCTTTCTGAACCTTTGATTTTTCAGTTACAAGCCGGGAGGTGTTCGCTTTTTGTTGGAAAGGAAGGGAGTTTACTGATTGACTCCACTTATAATGCTTCACCGCTCAGTATGAGAAAGCTGATTGATACTGCAATTATGATTCAAAAGTCACTTCCTACAAAAAGAAAACTGATGTTGATACTCGGTGATATGAGAGAACTAGGGGATTTAACAGAGAAAGAGCATCGTTTGCTTGCTGCTTATGTCCAGCAAACTGCAGATGAAGTCATCCTTCTTTGAGCTAGTATGCAGCAGTATTTAGCTGATGAATTAAAAAAAATCTGATTTCCTCAAGAGCACCTTCAGCTCTATGATTCTGTAGCTGCGCTTGGGAAGGAAGTGATTGAATTTTTGAAAAAGTCACAGGAGGATCGGATTATTCTCTTTAAGGGAAGTCAGAATACGATTTTTCTTGAGGAAGCAGTGAAAATGTTGCTTAAAAAGCCTTCCGATGCAAAGTTTCTTACGAGGCAATCTGAATGGTGGATGAAGAAGAAAAAGCAATTTTTGTAACATTTTTTTACAACTTTTATCAGAAATTCCCTTCAAGAAGCAGTTCATAGAGCTTTTCTAAGTTTATTTTTCCTTTGAATTGGGTCAAATAGTGTTTGAGTTCTGCTTTCAGTTCTTTTTCACAACTGAGTTGTGTGATCATTGTTTCTAGGATTTTGTCTTCTGTGGGGAGGTCTAGAAGGAAGTTTTCTGGATAGGGTAAATAGTGAATATCATCTTCTTTCTGAAAAACGAGTTGTTTAGGAGTAAAGCTTAACTTGATTTGGACATTCTGATTTTTATCGCAGTAATCTTTTGTATTGATGCTGATTCCTAGAGAGGGAGAAGCTTTGTTTCTTAGATATTTACTGAAGTTTGAGGTGTCTTGAAAATAGCTAATCTGATTTCCTAAAGTATTTTTTTGAATGAGGAAGAGCAATATTTCTCTTACTTCTTTTTTGTAAGTATGGAGTGTACTATTGAGTTCAGTAATAGTTTTATGAAGCGGTTTATTGTATCAGCTTATGTCTGCAAGATAGTTTTTTCCTTGATATTCAATGATGACTCATGAATGTCCAAAAGTTTTATTGAAAACGAAAATCCTACTGGAAAGTGGGATTCCTATTTCTTTGAGATGATCAAAAAAGGTTTTGAAAAAAACTGACCAATAATGACATGAGCCTCCACTGATTTCATCTCTTTCAAGGAGTTCTTCTTTTTTATCTACGATATTATTCAGAAACTGTTCTCCAAGACTTGATTCTTTATACCATGAGAGAGGAAATTTGGGATGATTCGTGTAAAGTATTTTTACTTCCAATATTTTGAATATTTGATTGAGGAAAAGGCAGGCTTCTTTAAAAATTTTTGGATGCTCTTCTGGGTGTTTTTCAAGTCGGAGTTTGCAGACATTGAGGATTTTTTCTATGCTTTCATCTAATTCATCAAGTAAAGATTCACTCTTTTTATCAAAAATCGTTTGAAGTCTAGAACTAATACTTGTCGTAAGAGGAAAAAATGTTTCTTCTTTTCAGCTTTTTACTTGTTCTTTATATTGATCTGGAGTCGTTTTTTTCATATCTTTATTTTAACTTTCATAAAGGAGGGTTATACAATCAAATACTCATCAATAATATTCGCATCTCCAGCCGAAATCATCCCTTGGATTTCTTCATCAGGATTTCCGGTTTCGGTGATAAAGAGGACTGAGAGTCTCTCTCAGCTTTTTTTGCTTTGAGTAAAGAGTTCATTGACCTCAAAAATACTCATCTGCTTGGAGATAAAAAGGTAATCTTTCCAACCAAATTCAAGAGGGATATGCTCAACCTTCGTGAGTCAGAGATTGATATAGTCCTCATTGATCAGCAGATCGGAAAGCCGATAAAGGAGTCTCGCATCACTCAAAATTCACTCAAAATGCCCCTTTTCATCATAAATTGGGATATTGGTATAGCCATACTTTTTCATCTCAGGGAGAATATTTTTGAGAGGGTCACTAGTTTTCGCTTGGAAAACTTTCTTCCTAAACAGTTCTAGAACTTTCGCAGGTTTGGTGATTTTCTCGGCATAGATTCTGACTTTTTCTATTGCTGCAAGGGTCGGTGTCGCAAAGGTTTCGCCGTTTGATTTGATGCCATGGGTGATGAAATTCCTGAGTTCACCGAAATTTTTGAGCTGATAAATATGTTTCCTGACAAAGCTCGTGATGCTGAAGTTCCCCTCGGCGATTTTTTTGAGTTTTTCATTATAGGGAGAAAAGCCCTCCTCATTCAGAATTTTATCAAAATGTTTATCAATCTCATTGAAATAAGCCAAAAAACTGATAATCCCCTCCTCGTTGCTTAACATTTCCTTGCTTTCCATCACTCCAAAAAAAGTAAAATCTCCCTTAAGTATAGTGCTAGGAGGAAAGAAATGCAAATTTTTGCTGAGTTTGTGATTTTTGAGAAAAAGAAAAAAATCTGACTTCGTAGGGAAATCAGACTTCCTTCTCTATTGGGAGAAAATGTCTTCTAAAAGTAGATCAATTTTTTGTAAGATATTTATTTGCTCAATGGGATTTCCGATTCTACGACAAAAACAGGATACATCGTATCTAAAAACTATTAATTCATTAAGAAATTTTTTTATATTCTCCGTAGTTTTATTCAAGCTTTTCCATTCTTTAATTTTTTCTTCCAAAGTTGTTTTCGCTATATCCCTCAATTTCTCGGATCTTTCAGGAGTAATATCTTTTATTTTTTTTAGTTCCTCTCCAACTGAAGTTAGCTTTCTTTTCAAAGATAAAGCTAAATCTTCTATTTCTGATCTCAGTGGATAGTTTATCAAAGATTCTTTTCAATACTTATCATCAGCTTTTTCAACTAATTTAACTAATTCTTTAAATTGTTTTTTCTGTTGTTCTATGGTTTCATTTATTGATGTGGATGATTTTTTTATTTCTTTCATTAAAAACTTCTCTGAATAGACTTGCTCAATATCTTTTTCATTTTCCTTGATTCGTTTTTCATGCATCTCTTCTCTCATTACTTTTGATCATTTTTTTAGTCCTTCTGGATTATTAGCAAAAACTTCTTTTAAGAGAGCTCTTTTTTGATCTTTTTCTTTATTAAGAGCCTTAAAAGAAGTTCTTAATTGTTCTTTTATCCTTAGCACTTCTTTGCTTGTTTCATATAAGGTCCTGTTTTTCTTTATAGAAAAATAAAACATATATCGTATAATTTATATACATTTATACAATAAAAAGTCAATTTTTTCCTATTTGTTTTTTTGATAAAGTTTATGTACTATTCAACTAAAAATGTAATAGGCAAGCTTTTCTGCAAGGAAATAATCTATAAACCCCATTTTAACCTTATTTTTAAAAGATCTCAATGAATTTGGAATCTAAGAAAAATTTTATTTTATTATTATTAAAGGAATTTAATAGTAAGGCTTCAAAAACTGAACATATTGATGTTGTTTATTGTTTTTATCTTGTTTATTGCTCCCATTCTAAACCGTATTTTCTTATTTTGATGAAAAACTTTTCTGGTTTATGGGTGAAGAAGGTATTAATCTAGAAAATTTGTTGCTAAGGCACAAATCCTTACTTGTCCTTGATACGGTTCAACATAGATGACACTTGAGCAAAAACGTAATTCCTTTGGACTATCATCTCCGCAAAGTGTGAGATTTCCTCCTTTATCACAGGCTAACAAATGAGCATCATCTTGGGTTGTACTACGTTTAGGATACAGTCATTCAACACTAATCACTCTAAAATAGTTTCCTTCTCTAATATTTTCTTTTGCTTCTTTTTGTTCATTGGGAGTAAGGCTATTGAGGACATTTTCAGGGATCCAATCTCCTTTAAAGAAAAAGAGTTTATAAGCATGATGAGCGTGGCTAGGATCAATATTGATACGATAGTGTCATTTTCAGTTTGCAGTGTGTAGGGCATCAAAGGTAGAATCTATTTTTTTGAGACTATGGTATGTCTGACTTCAAATTTCTTTTCTTTCAATTGTCCAATCTCCTCTCTCAATCCAAGAATCGTTTTCGCAGCCATCTCCATCTTGATCAATCATGGGTTCAGCCTTGAGCCAGCATTGATCTTTATTTGCGGATCGTCTTTCCCAGTTAGTATCCCTGATTTGGTAGATGATTTCTATACCTTCTTTCGCAAGATTCATCGCAATCGTTCTTTGTCTCATTTCGGAGACATATTTTGTGGTTTTGCTCACTCCTGTGATAATGCCGATGAGAGCCGTTGAAATGACGACTAAGATCAAGATGATCTCTACCATCGTGAATCCATTTTTTTTCTGCATGTCCTTTCTCCAAAATAAAATTGACATTGGATTTACAAATCATATGATGACATTGATACGTATCTTTCCTCAAGATGCAATAGCTTTTTATCTCTTAATATTTTGGATGCCACTAGAAATGACTCTTCTCCTCGGAATCACTATCCTCATCTTGTTGCTTTCTTTGCTCAAAATAGAAAAAATGGTGAAACTTACTTTTGGGAGTTATCTCCTCTTGGCATTCTCTCTTGCATGTGGAAGTCTTATTGTCCAAGAAGCTCAGTATTTTCAAGTATCACCTCAGGAGAAATTACTTGGTATTGGGTATGAAGCGATATCTACTTTTTTGCTTAATGCTCAGCCAACTTTGATGTTACTTTTTTCTGCTTTGGGATTGCGATTTTTTGCGCAACATGCACATTTAACTATCCGTATTGCATCTGATCTTGTTGAAAAGAAACTTCAAACTTTTCTTCGAGGGATACTTAGTTTGATCAGTCTTTTGAGTTTTTTATATTACCCATTAGCCTTTTTTAAGGGGGCAATCTATGAATGGCTCTTTTTGCAGGAGTCTTTTGTTGGCTATACTAGCCGGATTCCTCTAATAACTTGTGTAGGGATACTCTTTACTTTATGAGCAGCTTCTCATCTCAATTTTCGCTTTAGTTTTAAAAAAGAATCTTCAAATACTTTACTCTCTTAGGCTTATTCTTCTGATTTTAGCTGAGTATTATTCAAAAGTTATGGCGTTGATGGATTTCTTTTTCCCAATCTCTTGCTGTGGATGTCAGAAATCGGGATCCTACCTTTGTTTTGGATGTAAAAAGACTCTTCTCCCTCATCCAGAGCTCTGTCCTTCTTGTCATAATCCGAGTCCTAGCTTTAAAACCTGTCCAAGCTGTATACTTAAGGGGGAATGTTTCTTGGATGGTTTGATTATTGGGTTTGCTTATCAAAAACTTCTCAAAAAACTTTTGCTCAAGTTGAAGTTTCAGCATGTCTCTAGTATTGCCTCATTTTTAGCCGAAAGAGGAAGCTTATTAGTTCAGCTTAATCCTTATCTTGTTCCACTTCTTAGTACGGAGCAATTGATGGTGAGCTTTGTTCCATCCCATCGGTATCGTAAATATTTTCAGAAGGGATATAATCAGTCTGAATTGATTGCAGAGGCACTTGCGGAGCAGCTTAAAGTTAAATTATGGAGGGGATTCCAAAAGAAAAGAGCTACTACTTCTCAGGTCAAACTTGATAGGAAAGCAAGAATGAAAAATCTGGTTTCAGCTTTTGCTTTGAGAGATGTTTCAGAAGTAAAATCAGGTATGACCATACTTATTGTAGATGATGTTACGACAACGGGTGCTACGCTTAATGAACTCGCAAAAACTCTAAAATTACAGAGACCAGATCTCATAGTTTGGGGTTTAGTTCTTGCAAGGCATATGGGATAGGAGAAAAATCATTTTAGAATCTAGAAAAGGTCTTATCTCCAAAAATGTCAGCTTTAAGCGATTTAAAGGAATAATAGGGTTTGGAATAACGTAGTAAAACTGAGTATACGTTTTTTCAGATTTTTCATCTCTTGAAGGAAGGGAGTAAATCATTATACTTCTCCTTGTCCCTTAGAGAGGATAGAAAAGAAAGTGGTGTAGTGGTAGCACGTCAGTCTCCGAAGCTGAAAGTAGAGGTTCGATTCCTCTCTTTCTTGAAGTGTATCAGAAAAAGTGCAAAAATTTGCATTTTTTTTCTTTTGTCTATATAATTGGAACTGAACTTTTTTATCCTTTCAAGGAAATAGCTCATGACAATTACTGATCCAACTGCTTTGAGTGCTACAGGAACTGCTCAAGCTTCATTATCTCCAGTCGGGGATGAATTTGATCTTGGAATTACCCAAGAAGCTGTGAAAGAAGGAAATGCTCCTCAAGAGGTATTGAGTTCTGAATCTTGAACTCATTCAGCAGAAACTCAAACTCAAGTAGATTTGACTTTTGATCTTCCAGAACAGTATGAAGAACAGCCTATAGAGGCTCCATCTTGAGTGCAGCAAACGCAAGTTGTGGATCAGGATCATTTAGTAGCAGAGCTTCCGTTGCAAAATTCGACTGTTGAACAGGAAAGTACTCCCTCTTTTCCTGTTTCTTCTCAAGAGCTTTCTTCTGAGGCAAGCTTTTCTGATATCCATGAAGGAGAGCATAACGAAACTTTAGTAGAGCTTCCAAAAGCTGAAGTAGCTGATGAAGAACCTCTTATGGAGGAAGTTCCTCATTTTGATGAAGGAGATACTGCTAGATTGGTAGATGATTCTTATTCATCTCAGAAAATGTTTGAAGAGACAGCTGTTCCTCAGGAAGTAGAACAGGTTTTGCCTGCATCTGATGAATTTCACGAAGTTTCTAAAACTGAAGAACTTCCTTTGGATAGGGAGGGGAATTCAGAGTTTTGAATTTCCGAAGAGATTCAGCCTACTGAACAATCAGAGTCTCAAAATTCTTTTCAAGAGAGAAATCCTTTCCTAGAGTCTGAAAATACAACTCAAGATACAGTATCTGAGGAATCATCAACTTATGCTGATCAAGTACCGAGTTTTATGGCTACGGAAGGACAGTTCTCTACTCCAGAAAGCTCAGAATCTCTTGATAATGAACGTTTTTTCGCTCCAGAAGAAGAGCTTTCTTCTAATGAACTAGCTTTTCAATCCGACCAAAAAACCTTTTCAGAGAGTTCTGAAACAGTAGGGGAGGATCCAGTTGAGCAAACTCTTCCAGTAACTCAAATAGTGGAAAATTCTCCGCTTCAAGAGTCTGTACCTACTCCAGTTCAAGAGTCTGTACCTACTCCAGTTCAAGAGTCTGTACCTACTCCAGTTCAAGAGTCTGTACTTACTCCAGTTCAAGGGTCTGTACCTACTCCAGTTCAAGAGACAGCGACTTCTTCTAATTTGCTCAACTTAGATGATATGATTGCACAATTTTCTCAGCCACATACTGCTTCTCAGCAAGTTGATCCTTTCCAAGCAATGAAAGCAACGCTTCAGGCTGAGTATGGAGAGGCAAATTCTCTTGATACTACTTCTACAGCAGTAGTTGCTGATTCTGGGGCTCCTTTGACAGCTACAGCACTTCCAGAACAACAGCTTGCTCAGTCAGTTTCTCCGCTTGGAGTTGAGCAGATGGCATCAAATAATCCATCACCTCTTCAGCAGAGTATGGTAACATTGTGAACTCTAGAACAACAAAGCTCATTAAATTCAGCTCATCCTTTGACAGCACCTGTAGCACAACCTACTTCTCTTATTCCTCAAAATCAAATTCATAAATGGGTAAAATTTGCTTTTGCAGGTTTTGCAGTCCTTGCACTAGGGGTAGTAATGATTATCAGGTATCCAGATCTTTTCTCTGCTAATCCAGTTCCTTCTATTTCAGAGACTCAAGGAACAGGTGATGAGTTTCATGGAGTAGCACCATTGCTTCCTTTAGAATGAGAGGAGCCACAGGCTTCTTTAGATCCAGATTCTGAGGAAAATCCACTTTCAAATGAAACTATAGATATTGCGGATCCAGTTGATACTGAGGAGTCAGAGATGGATATTCAGACGATTGACCTTACCAAGCCTTTAAATCCTGATGATTCTAGCTCAGAAACTGCAAACTCTAAACTTCCAACATCAGTTCCAGAAAAAACTAATGATACTGATAATGATGCACTTGGAGCTGTGGAAGGACTTGTCGGTCCTATCAATAATAATGATTTGCTTAAGCAAGAAATCGCAAGTTATCAGAGTAAAGGCCAAGAGATGAAAGATCTTGGAACTGCTCAAAATAAAAGAACGATGATAAAATATTGACTTGCGGTAGAAAAAGAAGCTCAGAAGCTTTTGGATGAACTTGCAAATGGGGGAAATATTGATATATCTAGATGGTCAGAGTTGAAGAGTCAGCTTGATGACTATTTAGCTAAAGCAAGTAATGCGTAAAATATCAGATCATCATACCTCTACAATACCTTATTGAAAAAAGGAGGAGCATGCTCCCTCTTTTTCTCTTCAACAAAAAAGTGGGGAAATGAAGCTCTCAGAGTTGTTCCCTACTTTTATTCATTATCTTAAACATACCAAAAATGCAAGTAAAAAAACGATAGACAATTATAGTCTTCGAATAGAGAGAACGATTGTATTGCTCTGAGATCCAAAGGTTGGAGAGATGACTTCTCTTCACATTCTGCAGCTAAGAATGGCACTTGATAGTTCTGGTCTAAGTAAAAAAACAATTAATTATCATATCGTAGCCTTGAGGTCTTTCCTAAGATTTCTCCTTAAAAATGATGTTGCTTGTCTAAGCCCAGAAAAACTTGAACTCTCCAAGATCCCTCAGAGAGAAGTACATTTCTTACTTGAAGATGAGGTAGATCGTATCTTGAGTGCTCCTCGTTACCATGCAAAATCCGAGTTGCAAGCAGCGAGAGATGAACTCATTCTTCATATTCTTTATGGGACAGGGCTGAGAGTGACAGAGTTGATTACTCTCAAAAAAGAGCAGATCATCATAGGGGAAAAACAGTTTTCAATTAGAGGGAAGGGATCTAAACTTAGATCAGTTTTTTTGACTTCTATGGCGATGGAAAAACTCTTTCGTTATCTTAATTTGAGGATTGATAGTTATGCTCCGCTCTTTATTAGTCTCTCTAAAAATAGCTATGGGAGACAGATTTCTAGAAATTCTGTAGAAGCCTGTGTAAAGTACTATGCACAATGTGTTGGGATTAAAAAGAAGGTAACTCCTCATACTTTGAGGCATTCTTTTGCAACAACTTTACTCAAAAAAGGTGCGGATATTAGATCTGTACAGTCTTTACTTGGACATTCTTCAATCACGACTACTCAGATTTATACTCATGTGGATGACCAATTTCTCAAGGGAGTCCATGATCTTTTAGAAGAAGGGGAGTAGTGTAAAATAATAGTTTTTTTTGATCTGATACGAAAAGGTATCTCATTATTTAATTAAATGTTTTCAATATTTCTTATGAAGATATGATGTGAAGATTTATAACCGAAATTTTAGGAAGTTTGAAAAATGATAAAAAATAAGAAATTGTCTCATATTCATATTATTCCCTTTGTCTTTCCAATAAAAGAAGAAAAAAATCTGACATTTTTCTTGCAAATTCCTTTATTTTCTGTATACTCCACTATGTCGTGTGTTCTGACCACGGGAGGGAGTCAATTCCCCCAAACGATCAGACTTTTATTTTGTTTACAAGAATTAGCGTATGGCAATTGATGTAAGAACCTTTGTCTATGACAACATTACTCCTTACGAAGGAGATGCCTCTTTTCTTGCTGGTCCTACCGAAAGGACTACTCAGCTCTGGGAAGAAGCAAAAAAATGTCTTAAAGAAGAAAGAGACGGAAACGGACTCAGATCTGCCGATCCTGAAACCATTTCTACCATTACTTCCCACAAACCTGGATATATCAAGCAAGAACTTGAAACGATCGTAGGACTTCAAACAGATGAACCACTCAAGAGAGCAATCAAACCTTTTGGAGGGGTGAGAGTCGTAGAAAATGCCCTCAAAGAAAGAGGAATTGAACTTTCAGCGGGAGTAAAGGATATTTTCCATTATGCGAAAAATCATAATGATGCAGTATTCTCCGCTTATGATGCAGAATCTAGGCTTTACAGATCCAAGCATATTGTGACCGGACTTCCTGATAACTATGCGAGAGGAAGAGTGATCGGTGATTATAGAAGATTAGCACTGTATGGAACTGATACTTTGATCAAAGAAAAAAAAGCTGACTTTGAAGCCATTAGTGGTGAGATGAGTGATGCAAAGGTAAGACTCAGAGAAGAGGTTTCAATGCAGATTCAGGCACTTAAAGAAATCGCTGAAATGGCTCAGTCTTATGGATTTGATGTAACGAGACCTGCGGAAACTGCTCAGGAAGCTATTCAGTGGACTTATTTTGCTTATCTTGCTGCGGTAAAAGAGCAGGATGGAGCTGCGATGTCGCTCGGTAATGTTTCTTCTTTCCTTGATATTTATATTGAAAGAGATCTTCAAGCAGGGAAAATTACCGAAGCTGAAGCTCAGGAGATGATTGATCATTTCGTGATGAAACTTAGACTCGTAAGACACCTTAGACCAGGAGCTTATGATGAAATCTTCGGTGGAGATCCTACTTGGGTAACTGAATCTATTGGAGGAATGTTCCACGATGGAAAGACCAAAGTAACAAAGACTTCATTCAGATTTTTACAGACTTTGTACAATCTTGGACCTTCTCCAGAGCCAAATCTAACAGTGCTTTGGTCAGATCATTTGCCAGAAGGATTCAAAAAATTCTGTGCTCAGGTTTCTATTGATACTTCATCTATTCAGTATGAAAACGATGACCTTATGAGACCAGTAAGAGGAAGTGATGACTACGGAATTGCTTGCTGTGTATCTTACCAAGAAATCGGAAAGAGAATCCAACATTTCGGTGCGAGATGTAATCTTGGAAAGACTTTGCTCCTTGCGATCAATGGTGGAAAAGAAGAAGATGAAGGAGTGCAGGTAATGGATGCTTCACTTTTCGGAGCCGTAGAAAATGAAGATGGAACCTTGAACTACGATAAGGTGCTAGAAAACTTCAAAAAAGCGATGGCAAATGTTGCAAGAGTGTATGCAAAGACCATGTATGTAATTCACTATATGCATGATAAATACTACTACGAAAAAGCACAGATGGCGTTTATGGATACTAATTATGGAGTAGATATTGCTTATGGTATCGCTGGTATCTCTATCGTTGCTGATTCCCTCTCTGCGATCAAATATGCGAAAACTAAAGCAATCAGAGATGAACAGGGAGTGGCAAAAGATTTTCAGACTGAAGGAGAATTCCCAATGTATGGAAACGATGATGATAGAGTAGACCTTATCGCAAAAGAGATTCAGGCTTTCTTTATGGATGAATTGCTCAAGCATAGAGCCTACAAAGACGCAACTCCAACGCTTTCTCTCCTTACCATTACTTCTAATGTGATGTATGGAAAAAATACTGGAGCGACTCCAGACGGTAGAAAAGCCGGAGAGCCGTTTGCTCCGGGTGCGAACCCAATGCACGGAAGAGATCATTCAGGAGCGATCGCTTCCCTCAACTCTGTTGCAAAGCTTGACTATAAAAAGTCTCAAGATGGAATCTCTAATACCTTCTCTATCGTTCCAATGTCTCTTGGAGCGACTGTTGAGGAACAGAATGAAAATCTGGTTGGGATGATGAATGGATACTTCAAAAAAGGCGCTCATCACCTCAATGTGAATGTCCTCAAGAGAGAAACCCTTATGGATGCCTACGAACATCCAGAAAACTATCCTCAGCTCACGATCAGAGTATCAGGATATGCGGTGAACTTTGTAAGGCTTTCAAAGGCGCATCAGCTTGAAGTGATTGAAAGAACCTTCCACCAGAGTATGTAGTCATTGCGAGGCAAAAGCTGTGGCAATCTCTCCTATGAAATAAAAAAAAGACTGATTTCCTTTGTGGGAGTCAGTTTTTTCTTTTAAGAGAAAAGTCAGCCAGACAATAAGGAATTCGCTTATTGAATGACTGACTAAAATCTTACTTGTTTTTTGAATTTCTTAGGAATAGGAGGTATAATTAAAGTTTTGTGTGGCTATTTTGAAAGAAAATCGTCTATCAATCTTA